>DATDFT010000095.1:0-12540 GCA_036522475.1 Pyrinomonadaceae bacterium
GTATCTTAACGGAGCATGGCGGCACTCTTGACGTGCAGTCGACCGTGGGTGTTGGCACCACTTTCACGATTACTCTTTCCGCAGTCAAGGTAAACGAGGAACAGACGGTTTGAGCGAGCAACAGCAGGCACGCATTCTGATCGCAGAAGACGAGGCCAACCTGCGCCTGGTCCTGCAAAAGGAATTGGAACGGCTCGGCTATCGCGTGCAAGCGGCGCCTGACGGCGAGGCCGCGCTTCGTAAACTCGAAGAGAGCAATGTCGACGTTTTATTGTGCGACATCAACATGCCGCGCATGGATGGCATGGAGCTTCTGCGCCGCGTGTATCAACGGCCCAATCCGCCGGAAGTGATCATGCTGACCGGCCAGGCGACGGTGGAAACTGCGGTCGAGGCGATGAAACTCGGCGCTTACGATTACCTCACGAAGCCCTACAGCATCACAGAGCTCGACGTGCGTGTGAAGCAGGCTGCTGATAAACGTCGCTTGCGTGTCGATAATGTGCGTCTGCGAGAGCAACTTGCGCGACAGTCGGCGTTGCCGGAGATCGTTTCCATTTCGGAGGTGATGAAGGAAGCGATTCGTTTGATCGAACGTGTGGCGCCGTCGGAAGCGTCGGTTTTGATCACCGGAGAATCGGGAACGGGAAAAGAGCTGGTGGCCCATGCGATTCACCGGCTTTCGAATCGCGCGGAAGCGTCGTTTGTCGATCTGAACTGTGCTGCGTTTCAGGAGTCGTTGCTCGAGTCGGAGTTGTTTGGTTATGAAGCGGGTGCATTCTCGGGCGCGAAAGGCAGGAAGCTTGGTCTCATTGAGCTCGCCGATGGTGGAACGCTCTTCCTCGACGAGGTGACGGAGTTGCCGTCGCAGTTGCAGGCGAAGCTTTTGCGCGCGATCGAGACGCGCACGTTTTTCAGAGTCGGTGGCGTGAGGAAAGTGGAAGTCAACGTGCGCATTGTGGCGGCGACTAATCGAAATCTCGACACGGTAGTTAACGATGGCGTGTTTCGATCGGATCTGCTTTATCGCATCAACGGATTTCAGATCAGCTTGCCACCGCTGCGAGAGCGACCAGAAGATATCGAACCGCTGGCTCGTCACCTGCTCAAACAGATCGCTGGAACGACGCCGCCCGATTTGACCGAAGAAGCGTTCACGGCGTTGCGTTTGTACAGTTGGCCGGGGAATGTGCGGCAGTTGAAGAACTGTCTCGAGCGCGCGGTGATTCTTTCGAATAACGGGAGGATTACGCTTTCGGAGTTGCCGCCGGAAGTTACGCGACCGGCTGTCGTGGCGCCGATCGTCGCGAGTGTTCCTTCATCGGGCGGTGATGCGCCCGTTGCGGTCGTTCCTCCTCCAACGGCGCCCGGATCGCTCCGCGAGGTGGAGCGCCAACAGATTCTCGCGGCGCTCGAACAGACCGGCTGGCATCGCGGCAAGACTGCCGAGATCCTCGGCATCTCACCTTCAACTCTCTATCGCCGCCTACGTGACTACGATCTCGAACGAAGAAGATAATCCGCGTTAATCCGCGTGAATCTGCGACTTAAGTTTTTTACGATCGATCTTGCCGCGATCGTTCTTGGGAAGCGAATCGACGAATTCAATCCACCGCGGGTATTTGTAGATCGCGATGTGAGTCTTCACGAACTGCTTGATATCCTCGGCGAGCACCTCGCCACTTGCAAATCCTTCACGCAGGACCACGAACGCCTTCGGCTTCACCAATCCATCAGCCTCATGGCCCACGACGGCGCACTCGAGCACGGCCTCGTGCTGTAGCAAACAATTCTCAATCTCAGCCGGCGCGACATACACACCCGAAACTTTCAGCATGTCGTCCGTGCGACCGTGATACCAGTAATACCCATCGTCATCGACATGAAACTGATCGCCGCTGGTACACCAGTCACCGGCAAAAACCTCTTTCGACTTCTCGTGCGCATTCCAATAACAAAGCGCGGCTGAGTCGCCCTTGATCTTCAGCGTTCCCATCTCACCCGTCGCAACTTCCTTGCCTTCAGCGTCAACAATTCTCGCTTCGTAGCCTTCAACGATTCGCCCGAGGCTGCCGGGCTTGATGTCTCCCGGACGATTCGTGATGTAGATATGAAACATCTCGGCGGAACCGATGCCGTCGCAGATGTCAACGCCCAATGCATTCATCCAACGTTCGTAAAGCTCTTTCGGCAAAGCTTCACCGGCCGAGTAACAAAATCGCAGACTCGTAAGATCTTCTCGCGAGGCGCCGGGCACGTTAAGCATCGAATTGATCATTGTGGGAACAGTCGTGAGAATCGTCGGCTTGTAACGTTTGATAACTTCAAACATCTTCTCTGCGGTCGATCGTTCCGCGAAGAGTGCTGTCGCTCCACCAACCGCGAAAGGAAAGAGCAGATTCGTTCCGGTTGCGTAGCCGAAGAAGAGTTTTGGTACGGAGACAGTGAGGTCATCGGCGCACACACCCATGGTCGCCTTCGCAAAGACTTCGGTATTGAACGGAAGATCATGTTGCAGGTGGACCGCGCCTTTCGGATGCCCCGTCGAACCTGACGTGAACAACCAAATGGCAATGTCATCGCGGCGCGTGTCGGCAGGCGAACATTCGTCAGATGCAGCGTTCACGACTTCACTGAATCTGGCCCACCGAACCGTGTTGGCGAAAGGCAACTCGTTGTCATCACCGACAACCAGCACGCCTCGCAAGTAGCGCGCACTCTGGGCCGCTTCAGCAAACGTCTGCAACAGTGATTCATGAACAACCGCCACTTTCGCTCGCGTGTAGTCGAGGTAATACACATAATCCGCAACCGGCAACAGCGGATTGACCATCGTGATCACCGCGCCGATACGCGCTGTTCCAAACCAAGTCCAAACAAACTCCGGACAATCCGGCAACACAATCAACACGCGGTCTTCGATGCTCGCCCCCATTTCGCGCAACGCATTGCCTACTCGATTTGACAGTCGCGCGACCTCGCCGTAAGTCCAGGTTTGATCTTCGAAATAGAGGCAGACTTTGTTCTGCCGACCTTCCTCCACGTTGTGGTAGAGAAAGTAGTCGGCCATGTTGAATCGTTCTGGAAACGAGGGGAGCAATGCTGGAGCTTACGCTTTCTTTTCAGCCTGCGACTGAAACACGCCTTCAAGGAACTTCGCCAACGCTTGTTCGTCTTCCGGGGTGCTCGAATTGAACTTCAGCGCGAAACCGATCTCCGACGCCTGGTTAACAACTTCAGCCCAGCAGTTCACTGCCTGCGTGTCGGTGAGTTGAATTTCCAGCCAGACGAGCTCCTTGGTTTCTACCTTCCCGCCTGTCAGTACGAAGCAGCCACTGCGGCTCAGATCGGTAACGGTGCCATTTTCGCGCGAAAGTACACCTTCCCAGCGAGCCTTGAGTTTGACTCTCGCACGTGGCGCCGATCTTCTTTCTTTCTCCATTACGTCCTCGCTTCAGTGTGCAAATGGACAACCACTGTCGCCGTGCTTCGCGTCGAGATAGGTGCGTGCTTCCCAAAGCTCCGGGAAGAATTTTTTGTCGAGGGTGGTTTTAAGGTAACCGATTCCTTCGGATCCGCCAGTGCCACGTTTTGCGCCCACCATGCGTTCGACCATCTTGATGTGATGCGAGCGCCAGAGCGAAAAGTATTCGTCGTGTTCGAGCAGCGCTTCGGCAAGTTGAAACTCTTCATAGCGTTGCTCGAAGTGAGTGAGGACTTCGAGCACTGCTTTGGTGCGCGCTTCGTAAGTCTCAACTGTTAGACCACGACGTTGCAGCACGCGATAGAAACAGTCAGCGAGGGTTGGACCAGCCAGGCGTGCTTGTAAACGTTCATGCGCAAACTCGTCACTCGCGAATTCGCGGATAATCATCTTGTCCTTCAAGCCGGACGAAAATTCAATCTCGCGAAACTGCATCGACTGAAAGCCACTCGCCGGATTCAGTTCGTCACGAAACGCCAGAAAACTGATCGGCGTCATGCTTTCGAGAATGTGAATCTGTTGCACCAGCAACTTTTCGATTGCGACGATGCGGTTCACGGCACGCGTCGCAGCCGGCAGGCGATCTGCTTCCATCAACTGAATCGCCGCGTCAAGCTCGTGCAGGATCTGTTTGAACCAGAGCTCGTAAGCCTGGTGGACCGTGATGAACAGAAGCTCGTCGTGATGAGCCGGACTGGAAAGACAATCCTGAAGATTGATTAGATCCTGAACACGAAGATATTTGTTGTAGGAAAGCGGCGGATTGTTGCCGTAATCGTTGGCCATAAAGTTCTGAGATCCAATTTTAGACAGGATTTACAAGATTTTCATGATTCATAAGATTCATCTTGTTAATCCTGTCAATCTTGTAAATCCTGTCAGAACGCTGCTCCCGCCGCTTCATGTTCTTGAAAACTTTCCGTGGCGCCGATCTTCTTCATCTCCTGAATCACGAGCTCGAGCTCGTCATCGGTGGTATAGAAATGCGGCGAGATGCGAATGCCGGCGCCGGGCCGATAGTCGATTATGAACTCGCGACGGATGAGCTCTTTTGCCATTGCTGCCGCGTGTTCGTGCGCGACAGTGATAGTGCCGCCGCGTTGGGCCGCATTCTTCGGACTGGTAACTCTGAAGCCTGCTTCTTCCGCGAGACTGATCAAATAATCTGTCTGCCGCACGTTCTTCGCGCGAATCTTCTCGACGCCGATCTCGTTGATGATCTGATACCCGGAGATCGCGGCATACAGAGCTGGAATGGCGGGCGAGCCGTGCAAGAACCTTGTGATGTTCGATGCGTAATGAAGCGAGGTGTCGAAGGCAAATGGTGCTTCGTGGGCCATCCAGCCGGTGGTCTTCGGTTCGAGCGTGTTTTGCAAGTCAGGCCTGACGTAGAGATAACCCGCGCCTGGTCCACCGCAGAGCCACTTCACCGAGCCGCCCGTGGCGAAGTCAGCATTTAGTTCCTTCACACTGAACGGCACGGTGCCGGCCGACTGATAAGTGTCGAGCACGACCATTGCGCCGACTTCATGTGCGCGATCGATGATCGCTTTCGCGTCCTGTAGAAACGCGCTCTTGAAGAGTACGTGCGAGAAGGGAACGAGCAAGGTCGTCTCATCGATCGCGGCGAGCATGCGCTCGCACGCCACAGTGATGCCGTCGTCGGATTTAACTGTTTCGATCTTCAACTGACCTTCACGCGCGTGAGCTTCGTAGACGTACATGACGGACGGGAAGTTGAGTTCCGAATAAACGATCTTGTTGCGCTGCGGCGTTGGGTTGAGACACGAGAGGATGAGCGACTGGCACACGGAGACGTTCTGGTGCATAACGACTGTGCCGGGATCGGCGCCAATGATGCGCGCGATCTCGTTGCCGACGGTCACGGGCATGTCCCACCAGCCTTCCGCCCACGCGCGCACGCCGCGCGTCGCCCAAATTTCAGCGTACTCCTGCAGGCGTTCGTAAGTCGCCCGCGGCATCGCGCCAAGACTGTGTGAAATCAGGTAGACAGTCTTATCGAGAATCGGAAATTCACTACGCCAGTTCAGTAAGTCGTCAGACAAGCAATCATCCTCCTGCCAAGGCTAATTTAACAGATTCGGCATATCTGGTGTAATCCGGTAATCTGTGTAACGAGAAGATGTGGAAATTTGCGAATCCTGTCCGGCACCAGATACTTGAGACGCGCTGGCCCACGGCTGAAGAAGCGGCGCGCTCTCGGCTCTTCAGCCCGATTGCCATCGGCAAACTCGAGTCGCGCAGCCGCACGTGGGTGCCGGCGATGGTGCCCTGGCGCGCGACGGAAGATGGATTTGTGACGCAACAGAATCTCGACTGGTACGGCAGGTTCGCGCAAGGGCGGCCGGGTGTGTTGGTCGTCGAAGCGACAGGCGTGCGTGATATTCCGAGTGGTCCGCTGCTTCGAATCGGCGACGATCGTTTTGTCCCCGGATTGCGCAAACTCGCCGAGGTTGTGCGTGAGGCTAGCGAGGGGCAGACGTTGCTGTTCATTCAGATCATCGATTTTCTTGCGGTGAAGCGTCGTCCTGAGCGTGCGAAATATTTTCAACGCTTCTTCGAAGTGAATGATCGACATCGCCGCGCTTTAGCTGAAATTATTGGTGAGGCTTCAGATGATGACATACGCGCGTTTCTTGTGAATGCTGATGATGAGCTTGTCGCGGCTGTGCTGAGTCCGCGCGAACTGGAGGCACTACAGTTTGGTTATCGAGAGCGCGTGACTGACATGCACTTGCAACATATTCGCGAGCTGCCGCAAGAGTTGCCTCCGATCTTCGCTGCGGCTGCGGAACGCGCACGCGAAGCCGGGTTTGATGGAGTGGAGCTTCACTACGCCCACGCGTACACGATGGCAGGGTTTTTGAGTGCTCAAAACGATCGTGCGGATGGTTATGGAGGTTCGCGAGAGAATCGCGTTCGCTTGCCGCTAGAAGTTTATCGTGCGGTGCGCAGTGCGGTCGGTCATGATTATGTGGTTGGCGTGCGGTTTCTCGCGGATGAAGTGATCGCGGGTGGCAGTCGCGTTGAAGATGCGATCTACTATGCGAAGGAATTTGCCGCTGCCGGATTTGATTTCCTGTCACTTTCGAAGGGCGGCAAGTTTGAAGACGCGCAACAGCCGAAGGTGGGGCAGGCGGTTTATCCTTACACGGGCCGGAGCGGTTACGAGTGCATGCCGACTGTTTTGTCAGACGCGGTTGGTCCGTTCGGGCGCAGCGTGCCGCTCGTTGCTGCGATCAAGTCTGCTGTTAACGGTGCGGGATTTACCACCCCGGTAGTTGCGACTGGAGGGCTCTCGACCTTCGAACAGTCCGAAGAGATCCTGCGTGATGGCCACGCAGACATCGTCGGCATGGCACGCCAGGCGCTCGCCGATCCGGATTGGTTTGTAAAAGTGAAACTCGGCCGCGGTAATGAAGTCCGCCGTTGCACGTACACGAACTACTGTGAAGCGTTGGACCAGGCGCACCGGGCAGTGACGTGCAAGCTTTGGGATCGCGTCGATCTCGATGAACCGGGAATTGCGACTGTCGATGAGGGACGACGGCGTCTGGAACCGCCGAACTGGTTAGCCGCGGATTAACACGGATTCATATTGATTGATGAAATCCGGATCGCGACGTTTTAGATCTTCGTGACTCACTCGACCGCTCCGTGTCATCAACGTGTATGCGAGCTCCATCGGAGACAGGTGCATATACTCACGCGCGTTCTCAAACCAGACCATGCTTTCGAACGCAGCCGCCTGGTAGTCCTGGATTACTGGCCGGCGTGTGGTCGCGAAGGTGGTTAACGCCTCGCGAACGTTCGCACCTTTCTGAAAACATTCCGCAAGCGCGATTGCGTCTTCCATGGCGAGCTTCGTGCCTGAACCGATCGAGAAGTGCGCCGTGTGCAACGCATCGCCGATCAGCACGACGTTCTCGAAAAACCAGTTTCGATTTTTAACCAGCAGAAAGTTGAGCCACTTCGAGTTGTTTGACAGCAGCTTGTGTCCTTGAAGATCGTTGGCGAACACTTTGCCGAGATACGCGCGCGTCTCTTCGTCGTTCATGCCCTCAAAACCAGCGCTGGTCCACGTCTGTGGATCACATTCGACGATGAACGTGCTTGTAGTCGGATTGAACTTGTATGAGTGAGCCGCAAACACGCCCGCATCGTTTTCACGAAAGGTCAGCGTCAGTCCGTGGAAGAGTTGATTCGTGCCGTACCATATGTATCGATTGCCGCGCACATCGAGCTCAGGCTGGAATTGCTCCGCATAGCGAACGCGCACGGTGCTGTTGACTCCATCCGCGGCTAATAGCAGATCGCAATCATTTCGCAGCTCCTCGACATCGCGAATCTCTGAATGGAATTCAATCTCAACACGTAGTGCTTCAGCTCGTCGCTGTAAGATCTTGAGTAGTTGCAGCCGTGCAATCCCCGAGAAGCTGTTGCCGTGAATCGAAATCTTCGTATCTCGATGAACGACATCAACATTGCCCCACGCCGCAAACTGTCTCGTTATCTCTGCATGCGATTCCTCATCCGCCGCGCGCAAGTTCGAGAGAGTCTTCCCGGAGAAAACAACCCCCCACCCGAAGGTATCATCCGGTCCATTTCGCTCGTAAATCTTAATCTGACACGACGGCCAGGTCTTCTTCATCAGGATCGCAAAATACAACCCCGCCGGTCCACCACCAATAACGTTGATCTTCATTGCGCTTCCTTCAAAAGCCGGCCGGCGATAACGAGCTTCTGGATCTCGGAGGTGCCTTCGTAGATGCGCAGGGCGCGGACGTCGCGATAGAGACGTTCGACGACCGTGCCGCTAACGAGACCGGTACCGCCGTGGATTTGAACGGCGCTGTCGATGATCCGGAACGCAGCTTCGGTGGCGAATAACTTTGCCTCGCTCGCTTCACGCGTGATTCTATCGGCGCCGCTGTCCTTAACATAAGCGGCGCGATAGACGAGCAGGCGCGCCGCGTCGAGCTCAGTGATCATGTCGGCGAGTTTGGCTTGGACGAGTTGGTGTTCGCACAGCAAGCGACCGAACTGTTTGCGATTGGACGAATATCGCACTGCCTGGTCCAACGCGCGCCGCGCCATGCCGCACGCCGCTGCTCCAACGCTGGCGCGGAACGTGTCCATGGTTTCCATCGCGAGTTTGAAACCATCGCCTTCGCTTCCGACCATGTCTTCGGCGGGAACGTGGCATTGATCGAACGCAATCTCGCCGATCGGGTGTGGCGCGAGCAGCGGCGTTCGCTCAACTACGCGAAACCCGTGCATCTTCGAACCGACCACAAACGCCGAAATCACCGGACGTCCATCGTCGCGGGTGCCGGTTTTGGCAAACACGAGATAAAAGTCAGCAATGCCTGCGTTTGAAATGAAACGCTTGCGGCCGTCGATGACGTACGTGTCACCGTCACGACGTGCGGTCGTCTGAATCCCGGCAACATCAGATCCGGCGTTCGGTTCAGTGAGAGCGAAAGCGGCGATCGCTTTGCCGCTTGCGGCGCGCGAGAGCCAAAAGTCGCGCACGTGATCGGGTGCAGCGCGAGCGATCGCGTAGGTGCCGAGGCCCTGCATTACGAACGCGAGATCCGCGAGCGCCGAAGAGTAGGCGAGCTCTTCGCGAATCAAACAGAGCGCGCGTATATCGAGCTTCGACTCAGCGACTGCGTAACTCAACAGCCTCTCGCGCGCCAAGAGCTGAACGAAATCGCGCGCAAGGACTTCAATGTCGTCTTCGACGGAAGCGCGCGGCTCGATCTCCTGAGCGACAAACTGCGCCACGCTTTGCGCGAGATTGCGGTGCTCTTCAGTGAAAAATGGAAGTTGGGAGATCAGGCGGTCCATCGTCATCTGAACTTTGCTTCTCGCTTCGTCACGAAAGCGTCGTACGCTTCGCGATAGTCAGGGTGTTGCATGCAGATCGCCTGCGCCTGGGCTTCGCTTTCGAGTGCGGCCAATAAATCCATATCGAGTTCGCGGTTCAGCATCTCCTTGGTCTTGCCAATGGCGAACGCTGGACCACGTGCCAGTTGTCTCGCGAAATCATGAGTGGCGGTACTGAGCTCGGCTGCGGGCACAACGCGGTTGTAAAGTCCGATGCGCTCGGCTTCGTTTGCGCTGACGAAATCTCCCGTGAACAGCATTTCGGTGGCTTTCGCGAGACCGACCACACGCGGCAACAGATACGAGGCCGCCATATCCGTTCCTGCCAGACCCACCTTCACAAATAGAAACGCGATCTTTCCTTCTTCACTCGCGATGCGAATGTCAGAAGCGAGTGCGATACAAGCACCAGCACCGGCGGTAGTTCCGTTCAAGCTGGCGATCACCGGTTTCGGAAGCAGGCGAATGTTTCGGATGAGCTCGCAAGTCATGCGAGTGAACTCGAGCAGTCCTTCCATGTTGCGGCTGAAAAGCTCGCCGATGATGTCATGCACATCGCCGCCCGAGCAGAACGCTCTGCCCGATCCAGTGATCACAACTACGCGCACGGAGCTCTCTTCGCGCAATGCCGCGAACAAATCAGTCAATTCCCGATAGACTTCAAATGTCAGTGCGTTGAGACGTTCGGGCCGGTTCAACGTGATCGTCGCGATGCCGTGTTCGTCCTGCTCGTAGAGAAAGGAGGTTGGTTGTTTCATAGTACCGCCATCGCCTCGATTTCTACTTTCGCCGCGTCGTCCAGCAGCGCCACGACCTGGACCAGGACCATCGCCGGAAAATGTTTCCCCATGTACTTCTGATAGCGCTTTCCAATTTCTCGGCTGTGATTGCGGTATCCGATCTTATCCGTTACGTAGATGATCATCCGCGTAACGTTCTCAGGCTTTCCTCCGGCAGCATTGAGCACGACCATCACATTTGCAAGTGCCCGATCGAATTGTTCGACGAAGTCGTCGCTGACGATCCGGTTGTCCGTATCAACCGCGATTTGGCCGGCGATAAAAAGCAGTTTGCCACCGGCGTCCGCCAGCACGCCGTGTGAATAGCCGCTCGGCGCACCAAGAGCCTCAGGATTGATTAACTTGAAAGACATTGTGAGGACAGGTTAACAGATCCGCGTTTGTCCGCGTAAATCTGCGACTTGATTTTTACAGTAGCTTGTCGAGTCGTGAAGCGAGTTGACCCGCAAGGTTGCCACTCGGATCGAGACCCCCGATTGGTCCACCCGACATGTTTCCTTCTTTGTCGAGAATCACGATTGACGGAAGTTGGTCTACGCCGAACTTCTTCGAGACGACGCCGTCGTGATCTCTGAGCACGGTCACTTTTAGACCGTACTTCTGCGAGAAATTCCGTAGCTGTTCGTCGCTTGCGAAATTCTTCGACTTCGGATCGTCCGACTCAGTGCTGACCCAGTAGACCACGACGCCACGATTGCTGTATTCGTCAGCGAGCTTTCGCACGCCCTGGAGTTGCGTTCTGGACAGCGGTAACCAGGAGGCGCCAAACGCCAGCACCACGATTTCGCCGCGCAGACTCTCCGTCGTAACCGTTTGGCCGTCGGTGGATGGCAGCGAAAAGTCGATGCGCTGGTTGCTGGGGGTCTGCGCGAAAGTGGCGCAAGTGGCCAGCAAAATGAGCAATCCGGCCAGGACCCGTTTTTCAGTGTTTAGAACCATCTCTCTCCTTTGCGAACGCCTTTGAGGCGCCGCGCTTAGTGCATTAGATGAATGCGCCCAGAGTTTCGTTGGTCTATGGCTGCCGCGGCTCGGGTGCCGGTTTTCCTGTAACTTCCTGGTGCAGGGAGAGGTAATCATCCCACGTATCCATGTCGCGGGCAACGAACGGTGAGTCTATGGGCACGCGTTTCACTTCGTTTTGATGAGCGTCGAAAAGAGAACGCAGACCGCCCGTGGCGTCGAGGGTGAGTAGCTCAGACTTGAAAGTAAGATCGATGAGAACGGGGTGACCGCCGCGACCCTGGTAAGTGGGGACGATCAGACGAGCGCCTCGTTTCCAATTTTCGATCAATGTAGACACGACGATTGAGGGAACCGCTGGGTTATCGACGAGTGCGATTAACGTTGCCGCGGATGACGCGGACAAAACACGGATTCCTGCCGCGATTGAAGCGCCCATCTCGCTGTTTGGATCTGGGTTGTGCGCGAAGATGATCTTGCGGTCTTTCAGTTTTCCACGTACCTCATCAGCGCGATGGCCAACGACCACGACGATCGTTTCGATACCGCCTTGTCGCAGATAGTCGAGACAGCATTCGATGACGGTCTTGTCTCCGAAGGGAAGAAGCGGTTTGAATGCGCCCATGCGCTTTGATTGACCGGCGGCAAGAAGGATCGCTGCTACATCACTCATAGCGCAACGCAATCAGTGGGTCCACTTTTGTCGCGCGGCGGGCGGGAACTAACGACGCCACCAGAGCGACAATGAATAACATCACCGGTACCCCGACGAAAGTTGCTAAATCAGTCGCCGTCACTCCAAACAATAAACTCGACATTACACGTGTAGCGGCGTAGGCGCCGGCGAGTCCGATTACTGCTCCGACCACTACTAACGACATTGCATTGCGCAGGATTAGTTTCAAAACATCCTTCATCTGCGCTCCCAGCGCCATACGAATTCCGATCTCCTGTGTGCGTTGCGCAACTGCGTATGATGTGACTCCGTAAATCCCCATTGCCGCCAGCAAGAGTGCTGCAAGTCCGAACACGGCGAAGATCACCAAACTAAAACGCTGCCCATCGAGCGATGAAGAATACACCTGGTCTAACGTGCGAAACTTTAGCGGCAGTTGCGGATCGAGTCCTTTGACAACTTCGCGCATCGATTGTACAAGCGCAGACACCTCAAGCTGACCTCGCGCTACAACGGTGTAATTCGATGAAGGCAAACGTTGCAACGCGTTACCGTAGATAGTTGGCACTGCCGGCTGGTCCATGCCATAGTCATGCACGTCTCCGACTACTCCGACGACGTGCAACAGTCTCAGGTCGCCGTCCATATTTCCAAACTGAATCGTCTTACCAAGAGGATCTTCATTGGGCCAATATTTCTGCACCAGT
>DATDFT010000096.1:0-2132 GCA_036522475.1 Pyrinomonadaceae bacterium
ACCGGCATCGACGTGCTCGAGCGCGACAACTTCAAACCACTCGCGGGCATGAGTCTCGGATTGATCACGAATCACACCGGGCGCGATCGTGAAGGAAGGCAAACGATCGACGTGCTGAACAAAGCAGCGGGCGTCAAACTAGTCGCCCTCTTCTCACCGGAACACGGCATTCGCGGTGTCGCTGATGAAAAAGTCTCGGATTCGAAAGACGAGACCACCGGGCTGCCGATTTATTCGCTCTACGGCGAGACGCGTCGTCCGAAGCCCGAGCAACTGAAGGATCTCGACGCGCTTGTGTTCGACATCCAGGACATCGGTGCGCGTTTCTACACTTACATCTCGACGCTCGGTTACGTGCTCGAAGAAGCGGCGAAGGCGAAGCTGCCAGTGTTTGTTCTCGATCGGCCCAATCCGATCGACGGTGTCGACGTCGAAGGTCCGATTGCCGACCCGGACAAACTTTCGTTCACGTCGTATCACAGGATACCGGCGCGGCATGGTCTGACGATTGGCGAGTTGGCCCAACTCTTCAATCGACAGCGAAACATCGGCGCGGACGTGCGTGTGATCAAGATGGAAGGCTGGCGGCGCTCGATGTGGTTTGATGAAACCAATCTCCTGTGGGTGAATCCGTCGCCGAACATGCGCAGCCTGACGGAAGCGACGCTTTATCCCGGAGTGGGTTTACTCGAGACGACGAATGTTTCTGTCGGTCGTGGCACCGACACGCCGTTCGAGATCGTCGGGGCGCCCTGGATCCAGGGCGACAAGCTGGCAGACGTGTTGAATAAACGCGGATTGCAGGGTGTGCGTTTCGTGCCGGTTCGCTTCACGCCGAACGCGTCAGCCTTCAAGGGAGAGGCGTGCGGCGGCGTGAACATCATCGTCACCGATCGCGCTGCCTTCCGGCCGCTACTCACTGGAATCGAAATCGCGCTCGCGCTGCGTAAGTTGTATCCGAACGATTGGAAAGTGGATAGCTATCTGCGTCTGCTCGTGAATGCCGACACACTCGAACGCGTGAAGCGTCGCGATAACGCGCGCGACATCGTCGCTTCGTGGAATAATGCGTTGCAGGAGTTTCGCAAGGTCCGCGCTGAGATTCTACTTTATTGAACGCAGATAACGCTGATCCACTTACGAACAGAATTGATTAAGAAGAACTCTTCCGGAAGTTCATCGACCATGATGACACGCTCCTCGATCTTTTCCTGGGCCAGCAAGTGGTTCCGAAACGTCCCGGCTAACAAGCCGGACGCGATCGGCGGCGTGTAAAGTTTCCCGCCAATCTCAACCACGACATTGGCGATGCTCGACTCCGTGACTTCACCGCGCTCGTTCCAGTACAAAACATCGTCCGCAGTAAAATCTCGCCGCGTAGTCTTGTGAAACAGAAAACGATCCGACGAGTCGACCGGTGTCGTCGCAAGCCTCACCTGAAGATCGACAACCGGCTTAAGTCCTGAAACCAGCGTCTCGATACGCCCATCCTTCCACAACGTCAATCTCACCTTGAACCATCCCCGCGACTTCTCGATCGCAATCCGTCCCAAATCCGCGTTAATCTGCGTTTCCGGAAATCTGAATCCGAAGTAATCCGCCGAATTCCTCATCCGCTCGAGATGCTCCGCAAATAAAAAATACTCACCATCCTCGAGCAGCATCGACTCAAACAACTGAAACTCCACCGCCGGCATTTTCAAGAACCTGCTCTTCACCCGGCACTCCTCATACTCACGCTCCGCAGTGGAGTCGATCGTCACTCCGCCTCCAACTCCAAACGTCGCACGCCGCGCCTCAGTATCGATAACAACCGTGCGAATCGCGACGTTGAAAACGCAATCCTCGCCAGGTTTGAGAAGTCCGATTGCGCCCGTGTACGCGCCGCGCGGAAAACGTTCCAGCTCGCGAATTATCTGCATCGTGCGAATCTTCGGCGCGCCCGTGATCGAACCGCAGGGAAACAACGCAGTCATCAAATCCGCCAGACTGGTGCCGTCTCTCAAAGTCGCTTCGACTGTCGACGTCATCTGCCAAACCGTCTCAAACCGCTCGAGCTCAAACACCGACGACACTTGCACAGTTCCCGGAATCGAAACCTTGCCGAGATCGTTACGCAGCAGATCGACGAT
>DATDFT010000097.1:0-29007 GCA_036522475.1 Pyrinomonadaceae bacterium
CGACAGCAACAGCAACTGCCGAGAACAACAAGCCGGCTGTAACGCCCGCTGTAACAGAGGAGTTGCCAGCGTTTGTGCCCGCGCCGAAGTCGCTGATTAGCGATCAGGCGGCGGCGAATGTGGCGACCGTTAACCCCGGCAGCGCGGGAAATCAGAATGTGGTGCTGACGTCGCTACCGAAACCGTCCGAGACTTCTCTCGAAATGAAACCGGCTCCTGCTGGTGTGCGTGTGGCCCGACTCAGTCTGTTACCCGCGGCCGACGTGTTGAAGGTGGGCGAGAAGCGACGTTACGCGGTGCAGTTGAACTCGGACGTTTCGCTGAGTCTTGCATTGCTTGCTTTGCATTTCGATCCGAAAGTCGTGAAGGTTACCGCGCTCAGTGCGGGGAGCCTTCTGCCCGGTTCGGGCGAAACGGCGCCGTTGTTTACACCTTTGATAGATCCTGCGACAGGCACCTGTATGATCTCGATCTCGAGTCTCAACGGTAAAGCATCGTTCAAGGGATCAGGACCGCTGCTCTTCATCGATGTCGAAGCCATCGGTCAAGGCAACGCGTCCCTCATGTTTGTTAAGGACACGTTGCACCTGGTGGCCACCGACTCACGTGACATTGCGTCGGAGATCATTCAGGGAACGGCGACAGTCAAGCAGTAGATGTTTTTTACGCCGGCAACAGGCACAAAAAGCGCAAAGTCCGCTCTATCTCGTTTGTGCTTTTTGTGCTTTTTTGCGGGCACCAAACGCGTGAGAGAAATGCGTCAAAGAGGTTTTTCATTAATCGAGCTGGTGATCACGACCACCGTGTTGACCATCCTGACCCTGGGTGTGTTGCCGCTGGTGAAGGTCTCCGTGAAGCGACAGAAAGAGCAGCAACTCCGTGAGACACTGCGCCAGATTCGCACCGCGATTGACGAGTTTCATCGTGACACCATCGGCATGGTTTGCACCGGGGCAGCACTGACGCCACAGCAACAGGCGCTGCAACAGCAAAACGTGATTCTCGATCCGCGCAGCAAGGTCGTGATAAGCGACTGCACGATCTTCGGCGTGGACAATCCGGATCACTACCCGCCGGATCTTGAAACTCTCGTCAACGGTGTCAACGTAGTGCCGAGAGGTTCGATGGGCGGCCGTGGTCAACAGGGTGTGAATGCAACCGATGTGGGCCAGGTGTCAACCAAGACAAAGGTCTACATGCGCGGCCTGCCGGTCGATCCGATGACTGGCAAAGCCGAATGGGATTTACGTTCTGCTTACGATACGCACGACGCCAGCTCGTGGGGCGGCGAAAACGTTTTCGATGTGCGCTCGAAGTCGAAAGAAACGGCATTGAATGGGGAGAAGTACAGTGACTGGTAAAGCTCAGCGAACAGAAAACAGGTTGCCGGCGGCAGGGTTCACGCTGCTGGAACTGATGATCGTGATCTCGGTCATTATCATCCTCGCTGCGATCACGTTGCCCCAGTATCAGAAGACAATCATGGCGACGCGCGAAGCGGTCCTGCGAGACGATCTCCGCAAGATGCGTTCGTTGATCGATCAGTTTGCGGCCGACAAGGGACGCTTGCCGCAGTCGCTCGACGAGCTTGTCAGCGCCGGTTACATGCGCGAGGTTCCTCAGGATCCGTTTACCGGAAAGAAAGAATGGCAACAGGACATGGGCGACGATCCCAACTCGCTCGAAGGTGGAACCGGGTTGACCGATGTTCACAGCCTCGCCGAGGACGCGGCTAGCGACGGCACCTCGTATCGCGAATGGTAAACACTGCGGATGGCTAACCTCCTGTCACGGCTCATCGATCCCTGGTATCCCGCTACCGCACTCGGCCTCGAAAAAGGTGTTGCTTCAGTGGTCCAACTGGAGCGCATCAGAGGGTCTGCCTGCAAGCTGCGTCGTGCCGCCACCTTCAACATCGACGAATCATTGGTTCGCCCGAGTTTTGATGAATCGAACATCCCGAACGGCGCGCAACTCGCCGCCGTGTTGAAGGACCTCGCCACCAGCGCGGGTCTGCTGCGGCAGAAACGCTGGTCGCTGAGTTTGCCAGAGGCGACTACCAGGACGCTTGTACTTACAATCGAGGGCCAGTCGGCCGGCGAACTTCAAGAGGTGTTGCGCTGGAAGATCGAGCGTGGCTTCGGCGCCGCACTCGAAGAACTTTCGATTTCCAAGGATCGCCTTCAGAAAGATACGGCCGGACGCGATCGCTATCTCGTTATCGCAGTCAGAAAAGCGATCCTCGCCGAATACGAAGGGGTGCTTGACACGTTGGGCTGGCGAGCCGGTTTAATCCTGCCTCGACATCTGGGCGAAGCGCAGTGGCTCGTGCGGAATGGTTCGGTTGGTGATTCGTTGTTGCTGAGCGGTACGACGCAGGGGTTCACGGGTGTCATCTTTCGCGACAAGCATCCCTTGATCATTCGCACCGTCATGTGTACCGAAGACGAATTCGAGGACGAGTTCTACCGGTTTCTACTGTTCTATCGCGACCGGAGTGTGCCGGAAACAGGGGCTGGACAGGGCTTGGCGCGCCTGATGATTATCGGCGAGGGCATCACGAAGGAACGCGCCGGCGAGATCGTCAACGAAACGACTGGCGGCGACCTGCGCCCGTTGGCGGCCGAAGACCTCGGCCTGCAACTCCCCAGCCGTGACTTCAGCTTCGACTCCATCGCCGCCCCAGCCGGCCTCGCGACCCTGTCCTGGTAGGCGGCAGATATGAAACAAACCAACCTGGTTGCACGTAACACCCGTGTATTATGAGTCTTGCAGCCTCCTCCGTTTCCCGTGCTTTTTCACGAGATCTGACCGCGGCAACTGACCGCGAGCTCGTGGCCACTGCCGTCAGCGGCGTCGAGGGAAGCTTTGAAGAACTTGTCCGCCGCTACCAGCGCCCCATCTCGGCCTACGTCTACCGCATGGTCGGCAACTACGAGTCGGCCCTCGATCTCACTCAGGAGATCTTTATCAAGGTTTACAGCTCGCTCCGCCGCTACCGCGAGGAATTCAAGTTCTCAACCTGGATTTACAAAATCGCGCACAACTCGGCTGTCGATCATCTGCGACGTAACGCCACGCGCGAACAGTCGCTGGTCATCGGTCACGACGGCGATCAATTCGATCTACCCGTCGAGAGCAGCCATCTCACTCCCGAGCAGGAGAGCGAACGCAAGGAACGGCGCGGCGAGATCGAGTCAGTGGTCCGAGCGCTGCCTGCGAATTATCGCGAGCTGATCATTCTGCGCCACTCGCAGGATCTCAGTTACGAAGAAATCGTCGAAGTGACAGGCTTGCCGTTAGGCACAGTGAAGAACCGCCTCTTCCGCGCGCGCGAGATGATGCGACAACAGTTTGTAGAAAAGGGAATCACCGGCATTTAATGAGCGCAACGGCAACAGCTCAGGAAAAAATTTGCGAACAGAACCTGATTGGCGCTTACGTCGATGGGGAGCTGGACGCAGACCTCACGTTGCGTTTGGAAGAGCACTTGAAGGATTGCTCTGATTGTCAGTTTGAATTGCGCGCTCATCGACTTTTTGTTTGTGAGCTCGATGCTTCCTTAACCAACAAAAACAGAGACCTTCCAGTACCTGCCGATTTCTCGCGCCGCGTTGCCGCTCGAGCTCGCAGCGACATGAGCGGCGTTCGGACACGTGCCGAAAATCGGAAGGCTCTGGCAATCTGCATGATTCTGGCGCTGAGTGGATTGGCACTGCTTGGCGCCACGACTCGTTATGCTGTGTTCGTCGTCGTCGGAAGGTTTGTCACGAAAGTTTTCAGTCTCGTTGAATTCGTGACGACGACTGTTTACGACGCAGTGGTCGGATTAATCGTGGTCCTCAAGGTCTTGAGCGGCAAGATTCAGTCGGGTTCATCCGGACCATTGTTGGTCTTGCTTGCCGTCGCGGTTATGGTGTTGTCGCGCTTGCTTTCCCATTACCATCGCACGGGCGCAACGGAATAAGGAGTTGCGTCGGGCAATGGCTTTCAGTAACTCACAAGCTGCTCTCGCCATATTTCAACTCTCTCCTCGAAATCTGGATCTGAATCGTCTCTTAGGGCTGCTGCTCTGGGTGTTGGTCCTCGTCGGCGCCGCCAGTGCACAGAACTCCGCCAACCAGGAGATGGTGATAACAGGAAATAACGAGGGGACTATTTACGGCCTCGGCAACTCCGTCCGAATCACGGGCACAGCAAAAGAAGCGATCGCTCTCGGCGGGGACGTGATCGTCGAAGGCACAGTTGAAGGCGACGTCGCAACCATCGGCGGTTCGGTGATTCAGAAGTCAGGCGCGCACATCGGCGGCGACGTGATGGTCTTTGGCGGCACTTACCGCACGGAAGATGCGCACGCGGATCGCAAGCCTGAAGCAATCACGATCATGTATGCCGGTTACCAGCAGGAACTCGGCGACATGATGAGAAATCCGACCGGACTCTTCAGCCCGCGCTGGACGCCGAGTTATCTCGGAATACGATTGCTGGTCGTGCTGTTTTGGTTCGTCGTGTCGCTGGCATTCACCGCCGTCATGCCGGGTACGATCAGCCGCGGCGTCGCGCGATTGCAGTTGACGAGCCTGCGCGTGGCGGCGATTGGTCTAATCGGGATGGTGGTGGTCTTCGTCGGTGTGCTGCTGTGTCTACGGCTCCTTCCGGAACCGATTTCGGTCGTGATCGGATTGTTGGCGCTATCGCTTTGGTTCGTAGCTGGATTGTTCGGCAGAGTCATCTTGTACGCCGCGACCGGTCGCTGGTTGCAAAGAAAATATTTCCCGATTGCTAAGCATTCGGAGGCTATAGCGTTATTACTGGGGACGAGTTTTTGGGTATTGTTAACCTCACTCCCGTATGTTTGGCCTTTTATGGCGGCTTTTATACTGATTATCAGTTTCGGACTCGCTCTCACCGCTCGTTACCGTGTGGGTTGGAATGCGAGTCAGGTTTAAGCGAACATACATAAGACTGGGCACTTAACCAAAAAATTGTGCTTGCCGGTTATAAATCCGCGCGTTGCGGTGTTCACCTAACAGGACAGAAAGGACAGGTAATGAGGACGTTCTTTTTCGCAGTCGGGATAGGATTAATCACATTAACGTTGAGTTCGGCTTCTTTTGCTCAGGCTGATCCAAACATCGCGGCCAAATACGCGATTGGCGAGATTAAGAGTATCGATGCAGCGGCGAAGCAGTTGACCATCAAGACCGACGCCGGCTCAATGGTCACTGTCTCTTTGAGTGATAAGACGACGTACAAAAAACTCGCGCCCGGCGAGCAATCGTTGACCAACGCAACGGACGTAACCTTTGCCGATCTTGGAGACGGTGATCGCGTGATGGCGCGTGGAACTGTTTCCGAGGATCGCAAATCCGTGCCCGCGCTCATGGTCATCGTGATGACCAAAGGCGACCTCGCGAAGAAGCAGGAAGCGGAACGAGCCGAGTGGCGGCGGCGTGGAATCCTGGGCGTCATCACGGCGCTCAAGCCGGAGGCGAAAGAGATTACGATCTCGAATCGAACGATGGCCGGCACGCAGTCAGTTGTGATCGCCATGAACGATAAGACCGAGATGCGACGTTACGCTCCCGATTCGATCAAGTTTGGAGATGCGAAGCCGAGTGATTTCAACGAGCTGAAAGTCGGCGACCAGTTACGCGCACTCGGTGATCGCGCCGCGGCAGATCCTTTGCACTTCAACGCGCAGAAAATAGTGACCGGAAGTTTTCGCACGGTTGGTGGTGTGGTTACGGCAGTCGATCCTGCCACCGGCGAGATCAAGATCAACGAGTTGGAGAAGAAGCATCCGCTCACGATCATTGTCAAAAATGATTCGGTGCTGCGCCGGTTCCCGTCGGAGATGGGTGGAATGGGCGGTTTTCGGGGACCCGGTGGCGGCGGTGCTCCGCCGCCAGGCGGCGGTCAGCAAGGGCAGGCGCCGCGTCCGCAAGGCGCGGGTGGCCCGGGTGGACCGGGCGGTCGTCCGGGTTTCAACATCAACGACATGCTCGAACGATTACCAACAGTTACGATCGCGGATGTTAAGGTTGGCGACACTATCATCGTTTCCAGTACGCAGGGTGTGGATCCGACTCGGTTAACTGCAATTTCGCTCGTCACCGGCGCCGACACCCTACTCGCAATGCTTGCTCCGCGCCCACAGGCCGGACAAGCTCCTAATCCCGCTGCCGGTTTGGGTGGCAGCGGCATTTCATTCGGCATAGGTTTGCCTTAGAGATCTAATGGGCCTGGAAAACGGTAGCCGGCTTAAATCATGTCTAAAGCTGACTGCTCCTACTAAGGCGTCCACGGCTAACAATAAATCACGGCGTTAACGCCTTTTCCCCCGGGGCCTAACATGAACTTTATAAGAAATCTCCCACGCAATATCGTTCGCATTTCTCTGTTCCTCATCCTTGCCGCTACACTCGTCGCTGCTCAGCAGGCACGCGGGACGCTGCGCGGATCAATCACCGATGAACTCGGCGCGGTGATCGTTGGCGCGAATGTCACATTGACTGACGCTAACGGCGCGCAAAAGAAGACGACGACCAACGGCGAAGGCGTCTACAACTTCACGGGACTCGCGCCCGGCAAGTACATGGTTCAGGCAGTCGCTCAGGGCTTCGCGCCTTCCGAAAGCAAAGAAGTCAACATCACCGGCGCCCGGCTCACAATGGATCTGACTCTGCGAGTGACCATCGAAGAGAAGGTCACGGTTGCCGAAACCCAGGTCAGCACGGAAGCCACCAACAACGCCAACCAAACCGTGATTGGCGGAAAAGATCTCGATGCACTTCCTGACGATCCTGACGAGCTCGCAGCCGCGCTTCAGGCGCTTGCTGGTCCATCGGTTGGACCAAACGGCGGGCAGATCTTCATCGACGGATTTACCGGCGGCAATTTGCCGTCGAAGGATGCGATTCGCGAGATTCGCATCAATCAAAATCCATTCGCTGCCGAGAACGATCAGCCGTCGGCGCGCATCGACATCCTGACGCGCCCGGGCACCGACAAGTTTCGCGGCGGCGCGTCGATGAATTTCAATGACGAGAGTCTCAACTCGCGCAACCCGTTTGCAGTCACGTCCAGCAAGCGTACGCCGTTTCAAGTTCGCCAGTACGAAATGAATGTCAGTGGTCCATTAGTGGCCAGGCGAGCATCGTTCTTCTTCAACTTTAGTCGCATCGAAACTGACGATAACGAACTCGTGCGCGCGACTGTGCTCGACGACAATTTCAACGTGAACGATTTCGGTGAGGCGTTTCTAGTCCCGCGGCGTAACATGTTCCTCAGTCCTCGTTTTGATTACGCGATCAATCAGAACAACACGCTCATCGTTCGTTACAACTACAATCGTTTTCGCGTGGAGAACCAGGGCATTGGCGGGTTCATCCTGCCTGAACGCGGCTTCAACCTGCTCTCGGTTAATCAGAATATTCAGTTGACTGAAACGGCGATTATCAATCCCACGACGATCAACGAGACTCGCTTTCAGTTCACGCATAACCGCAGCGAACGCGACGGTAACAACTCAATACCGGCGCTCGATGTCAGCGGCTCATTCGGCTCCGGCGGTTCGCAGGTGGGCGAGTCGAGCAACGTGCGCAAGAGTTGGGAGTTGAATAATTTCACTGCGAAGCAGATGGGCACGCATGCGTTCAAGGTAGGCGGACGCATCAGGCACGTCAACATTGACGATATCGACGAAGGTAATTTCGGCGGTAGTTGGTCGTTTGCCGGCGGTTTCGGTTTGACGAGCATTCAGCGTTATCAATTGACGCTGCAACTTCAGGAGCAGGGCTTCACGCCGGCGCAGATTCGCGCGGCCGGCGGTGGCGCAACCTCGTTCAGACTGAACGCGGGAAATCCTTTCGCGGACGTCAGCCAAACGGATTACGGCGTGTTCGTTCAGGACGACTGGCGCATCAGGCCGAACATTACTTTGAGTTACGGCCTTCGCTACGAAACGCAGACGAATGCACACAGCAAATACGACTTCGGTCCACGTTTAGCTGTTGCGTGGTCGCCTGGGGCCGCAAACAGCGCGCGGCCGCCGAAAACGGTGCTTCGCCTCGGCACCGGTTTCTTTTACAACCGCTTCAACGAGGGCAACACGCTTCAGGCACATCGTTTCAACGGCGTGAGTGTATTGCAGACTGCTATCGTTGAGCCGTTTGGAGACACATCGCCAAGCGTTCTCGAGCAACAGTTGCCGAACGTCGCTCCGATCTACTCGATACTGAACCAGTGGAGTCCGACTGCGGTTCCGTCAGTGGTCGGACTTTCCGCAACGCAGCAGACGATCTGGCAAGTAGATCCGAACCTCCAAGCTCCAAGCGTTTGGGTACTGGGCACTCAGATGGAGCGACAACTGCCGCGCAACATGACGATGTTCGTTGGTTTCTTCAACCTTCGCATAACGCACGTGATTCGTGCGCGCGACGTCAATGCTCCGCTTCCCGGCACGATCAGCGACCTTACGCCGAACGGCATCCGGCCTGATCCAACGAAGGGTGACATTAATCGTTACGAGGCGAGTGGTCAGTTTAACCAGCGCCAGTTTTTCATTGGTTTCAACAGCCGCTTCAGCCGCATGATCCAAGTCAACGGCAACTACTCTTTGAGCAAGACGACCAACGATACTGATGGTCAGGGTGGCGCGCTGTTTCCGATGAACTCTTACGATCTGACGGGTGAATTTGGACGCGCGGGATTTGATATCCGGCAACGCTTCACGATCTTCGGCACGGTTAACCTGCCGTGGTGGAAGGTGGTGGTGAATCCATTCATCGTTGCGAACACCGGTCCGGCGTTCAATATCACGACGGGTCTTGATCGCAATCTCGATCGCCAGTTCAACGAGCGGCCAAGCTTTGCCGCTGACAATGCGCCTTGCTCGGCGACGATCAAGTGTACGCGCTTTGGTAAGTTCAACCTCGATCCGTTACCAGGCGAGACAATCATTCCGCGTA
This sequence comes from Pyrinomonadaceae bacterium, assembly GCA_036522475.1. GTDB lineage: Bacteria > Acidobacteriota > Blastocatellia > Pyrinomonadales > Pyrinomonadaceae > PSRF01. The sequence continues at coordinate 8,973 of DATDFT010000097.1, forward strand.
ACTACGGTCACGCGCCGGGCGCGTTTGTGGTTAACCTGCGCGTCAGCCGCGCGTTTGCGTTTGGTGTCATCAATCGAGGCAACGCGGCGGCGGCAAAACCAACCGGACAAACTGCGGCCGCTCCCGCAGGAGGACCAGGTGGTCCAGCGCCAGCAGGGGGCGGCAGTGGTGTGCGGACGGCGGCAGTTGGCGTGGGGCCACAAGGTGGCGCAGGCGCTGCCAGTGAAAAGAGATATAACCTGAACGTCTCGATCAACTTCCAGAATATCTTCAATCGCGTGAATCTGGGTGTGCCCGTCGGTAACTTGTCGTCACCGAGTTTTGGTGAGTCACTGGGACTTGGCGGCGCGTTCGGTGGTTTTGGCGCTCCTGGAAGCACGGGCGCAGGTAACCGTCGCATTTATGCGCAGGTGCGATTGAACTTCTGATCTTCTTGAAAGGGTCTGTAGATGAAAAAGCTGTTCCTGATTGCAATCGCTGTTTGTTTTGCCGGTCTTGCGCCGGCACTGTTGGCCCAGGATCATCCGCCGGCGAAAAACGCTGCACCGGCTCCTGACGCTGCGACTGCTCCCGCGGTGAATATCACGGCTGAAAGCACGCCGGTGGAGCTCGCGCGTGCCGCGTTTACTGCGCAGGGTGGAGAGAAGTTTCGGCAGGTGCAGAACATGATGCTGCGTGGAACCGTGTCGCTCTATCCGCCGAATAGTCCGCAGTCGATTCCCGGCGCGTTTTCGATCGTGACTGCGAACGACAAGTTGCGCATGGAGATTGACGCGCGGCCGATCATCGTCTTCAAACAGATTTACAACGGGCAGCAGTCGTACAGCTCGATGCCGAACGTTGAAGTTCCGCCGCTCTCGAAGTACGGACTGAACGTGCTGAGCAAATTCGATCAGCCCGGTTACAAAGTGACGGCGATACCGAACAAGAAAAAGATGCGCGGCTTTCGCATCGCCGATCCTGACGACTACACCACTGACTTCTACATCGACACGGCAACCGGCCGCGTAATGGAATTTTTCCTCTACTACAATGGATATACGTTTGGAACTGCGAACAGCAAGTTCAAGGAAGTTGACGGAGTGTTGATACCCTTCAGCTTCTCGCAGCGCTTCGAGATGCCACAGGGCGCGTTCTTCGCGGAGTACAGCGTGAAGGAAGTAAAACTAAACCAACCCCTCGGCGACGACGCCTTCGCGATTCCAAGATAGCTTAGCCGCTGATTAACGCAGATGACCGCAGATCTCATTTCAGATTCGCGGTCATCTGCGTTTATCTGCGGCTAAACACTCATTATCTCTTGCTCTTTGCTCTTTGAGAGTTCGTCGATTTTGCCGATGTAGTTGTTGGTGAGCTTTTGGATCTCGTCGAGCGCGTCGCGTTCGGCGTCTTCGGAGATGGTCTTGTCTTTCAACATCTTCTTTAGACGATCGTTTGCGTCGCGCCGTACGTTGCGAGTGGCCGTGCGATGATCTTCGGCGACATCATGAACTTGTTTGGCGAGTTGTCTGCGACGCTCTTCAGTCAAGGGCGGAATCGGAATGCGCACGAGTTTACCGTCATTCGACGGATTCAGACCGAGATCCGCGGCGCGGATCGCTTTCTCAACTGCGGCAATCTGAGTTTGATCCCACGGTTGGACCGTCAGCATCTGCGGTTCCGGTGCGTGCACCGAGGCCATCTGCATGAGCGGCGTCATCGTGCCGTAGTAATCAACCATCACCGTGTCGAGCAGGCTGACGGCGGCGCGGCCGGTGCGGATGGTCGCAAGCTTGCGCCGGAAGTCGTCGATAACAGTTTCCATTCGTGGCCGCGTTTCCTTGATTACGTCCTTTTCACTCATCTCGCCAACTCCGCTGAAAGTGATTAGTTAACCGACCTTAGTCCCCACGCCCCGCTCGCCTGTCACTACCCGGCGAATGTTGCCGGACTCCCTCATGTTGAAGACGATGATAGGCAGGTTGTTATCCATGCACAAAGAGATCGCAGACGCGTCCATAACACCGAGACGCCGTTCGAGCACCTGGCGGTACGTGATCTCGGTAAAGAGTTCCGCGGTCGCGTCCGTCATCGGATCCGCGGAATAGACGCCGTCGACTTTAGTCGCCTTGAGGATGATATCCGCTTTGATCTCCAACGCACGCAGCGCGGCGGCGGAATCGGTAGTGAAATACGGATTGCCCGTGCCGGCGGCAAAGATCACGATGCGGTCTTTTTCCAAATGCCTGATCGCGCGGCGTCGAATGAACGGTTCGGCTAGCTGCGGGATGTCGATCGCCGACATCACGCGTGTATGGACCGCGACCTTCTCGAGTGCGTCCTGCAATACGACCGCGTTCATGACTGTTGCCAGCATGCCGATGTAGTCTGCGGAAGAGCGGTCCATGTTACCGGCGCTCTTGGACACACCGCGAAAGATGTTGCCGCCACCTACGACGACCGCGACCTGCACTCCCAACTGATGGATCGCTTTGAGCTCTTCAGCGACACTGCGGGCGACGTTGACGTCGATGCCGTAATTCTGCTCGCCCATCAACGCTTCGCCCGAGATCTTCAGCAGCACTCGGCGATAGGCCAGATTGGAAATGTCGCTCGTCATCAAGGACCTATTGCAGCATCGAGGCTACTTCACCGCCGAAATCCTCAGCGCGTTTCTCGAGCCCTTCGCCCATTTTATAACGGGTGAACCTGCGCACCGCGATACGCTCACCGGTTTTTGAAACCTTCTCGGTCACAAGTTCACCGACAGTCTTCTCAGGCGCTTTCACAAACGGCTGATCGAGCAGCACGGTCTCTTCGTAAAACTTGTTCAGACGGCCTTCGACGATCTTCTCGATCACATGGTCGGGCTTGTTTGCATTCTTCGGTTCGTTCTTAGCCTGCGCTCGCGCGATCTCGCGCTCTTTGTCGAGCACGTTAGCGGGAACCTCTTCGCGCGAAACGTAGCGAGGCTCAGCGGCGGCGACGTGCATCGCGATGTCTTTCACGAGCTGCTGAAACTCCTCGCCGCGCGCGACAAAGTCAGTCTCACAGTTCAACTCGACCAGCACACCGACTTTCCCGCCCATGTGAATGTATGAACCAACGATACCTTCTGCGGCGATGCGACCTTCGCGTTTCTTCGCGGACGCGAGACCCCGCTCGCGTAGAATATCTACTGCCTTCTCTTCATTACCGTCTGCCTCGACCAGTGCATTCTTGCACTCCATCATTCCCGCTCCCGTCTTCTCGCGCAGTTGCTTGACTGCTGCTGCTGTAATTTCAGCCATGATTACCAATTTCTCCGAATACTTAGATTATTTGTCTTCAATGAAAAAACGCAGCCCGGCGGATGTCCGCTTGAAGGCTGCGCTCACCGATGAGTAAGGATTATCGCTCAGCTCGCCGCCACGACAGATTCAGTGCTTTCATCGGGGGCCGGTTCAGCGGCCTCTGCGCCCGTTGATGACATGCCTGCCGATTGCGCCTCCCTGCCACTGACGTCGCCGCCGTCGTGGTCATCGACTGCAAGATCTGCGAGCGCCTCACCAGCGCCGCCGGCCTCGCCTTCAGTCCCTTCGTCACCGCCGCCCGAAGGAACAACGCCACCTTCAGTTGCAATCTGATTGCCTTCGACGATCGCGTCGGCGATCCTGGAAGCGAACAATCGCACCGCGCGCAACGCGTCGTCATTTCCGGGGATCACGTAATCAATACCTTCGGGTGAACAGTTCGTATCGACGACGGCCACGATCGGAATGCCGAGACGATTTGCTTCGGCGACCGCAATCTCTTCCTTCTTAACGTCGATGATAAAGACAGCGTCAGGCAGACGGGACATCGCCTTAATGCCGGAGAGGTTCTTGTTCAAACTCTCGCGCTCGCGATCGAGCTTGATGCGCTCCTTCTTGGTCATCTTCTCGTAACGACCATCGGTCTGCATGCTTTCCAGATCCTTCAGCCGTTTGATCGACTTCTGAACTGTTTGAAAGTTGGTGAGCAGGCCGCCGAGCCATCTCTGGTTAACGTAGTAGTGACCGCACTTCTCCGCCTCTTCGCGAATCGCATCCTGCGCCTGTCGCTTGGTGCCGACGAAGAGAACCGTCTTGCCCTTGTCTTCTGCGATGAGATTGGTGACGAAGGCGATCGCTTCGCGAAACATCCGCTGAGTCTTTTGCAGATCGATGATGTAAATGCCATTGCGCTCGCCAAAGATGTATTCCTTCATCTTTGGGTTCCAGCGCCGTACCTGGTGGCCGAAGTGAACGCCGGCCTCCAGCAGTTCTTTCATGGTAACCGAAACCAAACTAAAGTCTCCTTCTCGCTAATTGGTTTAATGTACTCGCCGCAGCCTCTCGACTTCTTTTAGCGTAAGCAACCAATCGTGCTGCGACAATGGATTCGACGTTCTTATCGCTTCGAAAACTGGAACCGTTTCCGCGCGCCCTTCTGTCCGTACTTCTTGCGCTCCTTGATTCGTGGATCGCGCGTTATTAGACCAGCATGTTTGAGTGCGGGACGAAGGTCTGCGTTGTATTCCATCAGCGCTCGCGTGATGCCGTGCCGGATCGCTCCCGCCTGTCCCGCTGGACCACCACCCGTCACGTTGATGACGAGATCAAACTTGTTCGCAGTCTCAGTCAGATGCAGCGGCTGACGAATGATCATCCGCAGGGTTTCGTTGGGGAAGTAACGATCGAAAGGCTTGTGATTAACCTTAACCTCACCAGCGCCGGGTCGAAGATAAACTCGGGCGGTTGCCGATTTGCGTCGCCCGGTTCCGTAATACTGAATATCAGCCACAATAATCTTCCTCTAATTCCGCTAATCTTGTTATGAGTTGGTTTTGTGAGTCAGGTCGAAGGCTTGTGGGCGCTGGGCTGAGTGCGGGTGCTCGGCATCGGCGTAAACTTTGAGCTTCTTCGCCATCGCCCTGCCGAGCTTTGTCTTCGGCAGCATGCCCTTAATGGCGAGCTCGATAACTCGCTCCGGGCGTTTGGCGATCATCTCCTTTGCGGTGGTCTGTCTCAGACCTCCCGGATACAAAGTGTGATGGCGATAGAGTTTCTGCTCAACCTTGTTTCCCTTCAGGACCGCTTTCCGCGCGTTGATCACGACCACGTGATCGCCGGTATCGAGAAATGGGGTCCACTGGGGATTACGCTTGCCGGTCAGAATTGATGCAACTTCAGACGCCAGATGCCCGACGGTTTGACCGCTCGCATCTACCACGTACCATTTTCGTCTTCCAGCGAGTTCCTTGCCGCTGGGGAAGTATGTCGACATAGTTAACTATCTCTGTTTTCAGCGAATAAAACGCGAACGGCTAGAATACAGAACGGCCCAAAAAATTGTCAACCCGCGGCAGGCGGGTTCGCTTCTGCGGTCCTCTGCGTTGAAGTATTCCTTTAACGCAGAGACCACAGAGGTTTCGCAGAGGCCGCAGAGAAAAGGCCCTTCGGAAAACCCGAAGGGCCTCGCTGTTAACTTACCACAAAGGGTTACGGCTTGTCGGGAGTTTTCTTCAACTTGGGCGGTGCATCCGTCGTCGTTTTCGGCTGCTCGCCATCCGTTGTCGTCGTGGTGCCGTCGTCCGGAGTCGGCTGGCGACGTTTCAATGTCGGTCTTCCGGGTGCTCCACCCTCGTCACCGGCTGCAATCGCACCTGTCGTCGAAGCGCGTGCATTCGAAAGTCTCAACAGCCGAGACTTAACCCGTTGAAACTCGGAACTGCTGATCACATATTCCTCGTGTTCAGGAAATCGTGCGGCCAACGCCAGTGCCGCAGCTCTGCGATCCGGCGGCGCCGGGTGTGTCGCAAAAGCGCGGGAGATGAAACCTGGTTTCTTCTTGTTCTTCGCTTCCAGTTTCTCAAACATCGTGGCCATTGCGCCCGGGTCGTAGCCGGCGGCGTACATGTACTGCACTCCCAGCCGGTCGGCTTCCTCTTCAGCGCTGCGGCTGAATTTCATGAAAATACCGAGCAATCCGAGACCGGCGGTGTTCTGATAAATCATGCCCGGAATACCGCCGAGGAATATCGAACCACCGAGTGCTGCGTACTCCAGCAAGGTCGCCTTCGTCTGGTTCTCGACGGCGTGCCTTGCGGCGACGTGCGCAATCTCATGCGCCATCACGCCCGCGAGTTCCGCTTCGTTGTCAGCGGCGAGAATCAGTCCCTTGTTGACGTAGAAGAAACCGCCCGGCAGAGCAAACGCGTTCACTTCGTCGGAGTCGATAACCTTGATCGTGAACGGCACTTTCGCATCGGAGTGCAGCACGATGTTCTGACCGACGCGATTCACGTATTCAGTGATTACGGGATCGTCAATGAACTTTGCCTGGCGATCGACTTCGGCTGCCGCCTCGCGTCCCTGACGCACTTCCTTTTCCGTTGAGCCGCTCATCTTCGCGATGATGCCGTGATTGATGTTCCGCTTCCCGATCATGTCCGGGTTTTCGTCGGTCGAAAGCGGCTTCGTTGACTTCGCGACCACCGGCTGCGCCTTTGGCTGCTCGGTCTTCGCTTCTGTTGCTTTTCCGTTGTCCGTTGCCTGTGTGTCGGTTGGTTTGGCTTCGGTTGATTTCGTGTCGGTTGATTTGTCCGTTTGGGTCTGGCTGGTTTTCTGAGCCTGATCTGTCGACTTGGTGGTCGATGTCTGCTGCCCGACCGCAGCCACTGAGCTTGCCAGCAGCGAAGCGGTTAAAACCAAAGCACTCATGGCACGGGAGAAGTTGTTCATCTCAAAAAACCTCCAAAGTTTGCGATGACCTGAGGGCGGGGTCTACGACTGACTGTTTTCGCTAAATCCTGACGCGCAGTCTATGATGCACAGGTCCGGCGGCTGGTTGTGTGGCCGAATACATGTTCCCGGCCCGGAGGGGATAGATACTCGCGCCTTAAATGAACTCAGCGATTGCACGTTAAATATACCTATGCCCGACGCGAAAAGAAAGCAAAAGCCGCAAGTATCAATCATCGGAACCGGTCGTCTCGGAACCGCGCTGGGTGTGGCACTTTTGCACTCGGGTTATTCGATCTCGTCGCTGGTCGCACGCCATGCTCAGAAGGCCCGTCAAGCTGCCGGTTTGTTAGACGGCAAACCACAAGTCTTAGCCGCAAAACAATTGTCTTCATTGCATAGCGCTGACGTTTTTTTGATCACGGTTCCCGACGATCAGATTGCGAGTGTAGCTGTTGAACTGAGCGGTCTTAAATTCGACGCAACAGCACTTCACACCAGCGGTGCGTTGTCGGCGGACGTGCTCGCGCCGTTACAAAAAAGTGGATGGCATACTGGTTCTGTTCATCCGCTGATTTCCGTGAGTGATACCAACTCCGAACTCGCAGGAGTGTTCTGGAGTGTCGAAGGTGATCGAACGGCGCTCCGATTGGGAAAACAGATCGTGCGCGACCTCGACGGTCAGAGCTTTTCGATCCGCTCGGAAGATAAGCCGCTTTATCATGCTGCGGCGGTGATGGCGTCAGGCAACGTGGTGGCGCTGTTTGATGTAGCCCTCGAGATGTTGATGCATTGCGGACTCAGCCGGAAGCAGGCGCGCGATGTTCTGACGCCACTGATTGCGAGCACTGTTCGTAGTCTCGAGGCCAAAGACCCGGCTCACGCTCTGACTGGAACCTTTTCACGCGGCGACGTCGAGACAGTCAAACGCCATGTCGCAGCACTCAAGAAAAGTGGACTGCAGGATGCACTCGATCTTTATCGCTTGCTCGGACAAAGGTCGTTGAAAGTTACAGGAAAGCATCCACAGATTACAGAGATATTGAAATCAGTGTAATCTGCGTAACCTATGCAACCAACACCCAGCGCGAGTTACAGTTTGACCTTGCGCGTCAGGCTTTCCTCACGTGCCGGCTCGCTTGGTGAATTGACGATGGCCATCGGCCGCGCCGGCGGCGACATCGGCGCCATCGACATCGTCACCGTCGGCAACGACTACATCATCCGCGACGTCACTGTCAGCTCCGTCTCGAGTAAACACGGCGAACAGATCGTCGAGGCAGTCAAGGACGTCGACGGCGTCGAGCTGCTTCACGTTTCCGATCCGACTTTCCTGATGCACCTCGGCGGAAAGATCGAAGTGGTCTCGAAGGCGCCGTTGAAAACTCGCGCGGATCTGTCGATGGCCTACACGCCGGGCGTCGCTCGCATCTGCGACGCCATTTACAAGGATCCGGACAAAGTCTTCACACTGACGATCAAGAGAAACACCGTTGCGATCGTGACGGACGGAACCGCAGTGCTTGGACTCGGCGACATTGGACCAGCAGCGGCGTTACCGGTGATGGAAGGCAAGGCGATGTTGTTCAAAGAGTTCGCGGGCGTGGATGCGTTTCCGATCTGTTTGAATACGAAAGATCCTGACGAGATCGTGCGTACCGTGAAAGCGATCTCCACAGTGTTCGGTGGCATCAATCTCGAAGATATTGCCGCGCCGCGTTGTTTTCAGATCGAAGAGCGACTGCGCGAAGAGCTCGATATTCCGGTTTTCCATGATGACCAGCACGGTACGGCCGTGGTTGTATTGGCCGCGCTCATCAACGCGCTTAAGTTAGTCGGCAAGCAGATGGGCGATGTGAAGGTAGTCGTAAACGGTGTTGGTGCGGCTGGTGTCGCGTGTACGAAGATCATCATGGCGGCTGGTGTGCAAAACATTGTCGGCTGCGATCAAACAGGCGCGCTCTATCGCGGCCGTCGCGAAAACATGAACTGGATGAAAGACTGGTACGCGCAGAACACGAATCCCAACGGAGAGCAGGGAACGGTTCACGAGGTGATCAAAGGCGCGGACGTGTTTCTGGGGTTGTCGGTTCCGGGAGTCATCGATGCTGAGGATGTGAAGGCGATGGCTGAGAAGCCGATCGTGTTTGCGATGGCGAATCCGGTTCCTGAGATCATGCCGGAGGATGCTGCACCGTATGTGGCCGTGATGGCTACCGGAAGGTCTGACTATCCGAACCAGATCAATAACGTGCTGAGTTTTCCGGGGATCTTTAAAGGTGCACTCGGCTGCCGCGCCGCGCGCATCAACGAAGAGATGAAACTCGCCGCGGCGAACGCGATCGCGAGCATCATCAGTGACACGGAGCTACACCCCGAATACATCGTGCCGTCGGTTTTCGATAAGCGAGTGGCGGAAGCAGTGGCACGCGAAGTCGAGGCTGCCGCATATCAAACGGGCGTGGCACGTCGTAAGACTGAAATGATCGATCAGATTTAGGCCACAAAAAGGCACAAAAGGTACACAAAATTTTATTAAGTTGGGCGCCGTTCACTCATGGAAATGTTATGAGCCTTTGGTGCCTTTTTGTGGCTGAATCTCGTTCGCGATCAATGGAACGATGCGACGTGGGACATCGATCGCGGCTTTGATATGACGTGCGTGCGTGAAGTGCCCGGCCACGTAAACTCCACGTACGTTCGTCTCGAAAGTCTCCGGATCGTAAACAGGAACTTCCGAGAGTTTACCCGCGTCTGTCTTTACTCCGAGTTGCTTCATCAACGTCAAATCAGCATCACTCCCGACGAGCACAAACACGACGTCATTTGGAAGTGTCTGCACCTCGCCTGTTTCGGTCGTTAACTTCACCTCACGCTCCGTGATCTCGTCCACGTGTTTGTAAAGAATGACCTTGAGCCGCCCTGCTTCAATCTCCGCTTCGAGCGGCATTCGCACCCAGTGTTTCATCGCGCCGGCTTTCGGATCGCGGTTCTCCCAGTCTTCGCGCCAGATCGCCATTGTCGTTCGCGCGCCTTCTTCCGAAAGAAACAACGCTGCTTCCGCGGCACTGTTGCCACCACCGACGACAAGCGCGTCTTTGCGCACGTACGCGTAAGGCTCGACGAACAGGTGATGCACCTTCGGCAAGTCTTCACCGGGAACATTCAAACGTCTCGGTATGTCCATCGCGCCAATCGCGAACAACACACGTGCGGCCTGGTATTCGCTGCGATTTGTTTTGACAACAAAACCTTCGTCGATGTTTCCGTTTACGGCGACAACTTCTTCATCGGTGTTGATTCGCAGATCGAGATTGAGGACGAAGTGAATGTAATGCGACAACATCTCTTCGCGAGTCGGTTTTTCGCGCACGGGCTTGAGCGTGCCTTCATGCATCTCGACTTCATTCGGCGTCGAGAACATCGTCCGCCCGACCGGATACTGTCGAATCGTGTTCGCGATGGTGCCTTTCTCGATGACGAGATAATCGAGACCATGTTGCTGCGCCGCTTCCGCAGCCGAGAGTCCGGCAGGACCAGCGCCGATGATGATCAGATCAAGCATTGTTGAGAACTTCCCCGCGCGCGACCAGCACGGCCTGGCCACCAACCTTCACTTCTTCGACGCGTCCCGCCTCGCCTTTCACGTCGAGATTGATGCGGCTGGGCCGTTGAATGAAGTCGCCCTGCTCGATCACGAATTTATACCTGCCGTCCTGAGGCTCCAAACTCAACCCGCCATGATGAACAAGGTACCCGCCCAACGCTCCACATGCGCTGCCGGTCGCAGGATCTTCGGGAATATTGTCGGCCGGAGCGAAGAAACGCGCGTGCGCGCGCGACGCTCCGACCTCGAGTGTCTCGCGCGTGAACGCGTGACATCCCGTGCCTCCGTATCGCGTGTAGATGTCGGCGAGTAATGAAGCGTTCACGCGAACGTCCCGCAAATCGGCAAGCGAACGAATCGGAACCACAAGGCACGACAATCCGGTTGTGATCACCTGAATCGGAAGACTCTCATCGAGATCCTCGCGCGCGAGTCCGAGCGCTCGTGCGACTTCCGACTGTTCGTGCGCGTCGTCGATTTCGTTCAGGATTTCAAACTTTCCCTGCGTCATGACAACCTGGACCGGTCGCGCCTCTCTAAACTCGACGTCCACCGGCAACACTCCGACTCCGACTTCGTGAAAGATGCGTTGCCAGCCGTTGCCACCTTCCGGAACGGGCACGACACCTTCCTGCGCGAGTGCGGTCCATGTGCCGACGATCGGATGGCCCGCAAACGGAATCTCGCGGGTGGGTGTAAAAATACGCAGGCGTCGCAGGACGTTGTCGGATCCGGGTTTGAGGACGAAGACGGTCTCGGAGAGATTCATCTCGCGCGCGATCTTCATCATCACGTCGCTGTCGATTTCGTCTGCTTCGGGGAAGACAGCCAGCGGATTCCCGCAGAACGGCCGGTCCGTGAACACGTCGAGTTGGAGAAAGTGATAGTTAGGCATGGCCCGGTATTATCGCGGATTGGTACTGCGTTGCACAGCGCGAAATGTTTCTTCAGTTTTCGCCATATCGCATGTAGAGGAATTATTGACAGTCTGGTGGGGCAGGAGTATAAGGAGCGCTGCCTCGCTGAGTCTTAAATCTTAACGCGTGCGCCCAGACGCATGTCTTGCAAACTTCGACGCGCTCGCCCTTAGCCTGAACCGTTTCGCGAAGCCGCCTTTGTTAAATACCACGGTCTGCCGGTTCTGCATGCTCTCAGATGAATGATTGTCAATTAGCGAAAAGCTCTCGAGAAAGGATCAGAAATGAGAAAAATCAATGAAATTGATTATGAGGTTAGGAGTGGCGAGGAAATAACGATCGAGGTGACGCCCAGGAACTTTCTGAATAATCTGCCGTCGGTTCAGACCGTGCTTGACAAGAACAAGTTGCCCAACTCAGGGACCGTCGACACGCCTAAGTTCGAGTTTACGGTTACGAAGCCTTTCAATGACACTCACAACGTAATCATGGAATTCAGATTTTTCGATGGCACACCTAGCAACGCTTGTTACGACGTCGCGATAAGTGGTGAGAACGATGAAGGCTGCCCCTGCGGTTTACAGGTCTGTAAGGCAGATCAAACGCGGGAAGTAGCTATCGGTTTCGATGTGCTCTTGCCGGAAAATTAGACTTTGAAGCCGGGCCTCGGAGGTCGCATGAAAAAATCTCTCAGTCTATATCTTGCAGTTTCGCTGATCTTGCTTAACTCACTCGTATGTGTGGCGCAGACAGAAAATCCCTGCGACTCGCTGCGCCGGGATATCCAACGAGTGGAGCAAATGGATATTACGAAGCTGTCGCCCTCGCTTCGTGAAATCTATAAGGAGTCACTGCTCAAGTTGTACAGGCAGTTCGCTAACTGTCTTGACGGCGAAATAGCGGCGTCGTCTGAGATGCAAGTAAAAGTCAAAGGAACTGCTGCCGCACACGCCGTTGAAACGAGAATTGTTTCCTTGCGCGCAGAAAAGGCGGACTTGGAGAAAAAGACCCTGATTTTAGAAATAGCATTGAATATGAAGGATGCTACGCAAGCTCAAGATGTGAGTGCGGAGCGTTCTGCGAAGATTGAGACCCCGAAGGTTGAACCGGCAGCGACCTCACCGGCATCTGTGGTCAGTGCCGCCGTTTCTCCTATAATCGTTAATAACGGAAGTAACGGTAGGCCCTCTAATAATGATACTGCCCAACCGGCCGCTACGACAGTTGCTGATACTGCACCATCAAGTGCACCCGCTGTCCCAGTCTCTACCCAATTGCCTGCCCAATGTAGCGATCTAATTCCAGGCACCACAGCTTACGGTGATCCTCCAAAATTGCTTATAGACATCGTAAACAGGCAGGCCGCCGACGTAGTACAGAGCAATGATTCCCTTCGTGCCGTTCGAGACGTACCGCAAATGGCGGTCTATACCATCTTCGATGCCGCTTCAGCCAAGAGTTCTCAACTGCTCCACAGCCTGGAGCCGTATCAGTATCTCGGCGAAACAGCGCGAACAGATAAACAACTCGGCGGCCCTCCCAAATCCGACGGCGCGGTGAGCGGCATTGAGAAACCCGGCTTCGCACAACTTTTGGGACTTGCAATCGAGCATGGTGGCATCACCAAAGAGAATGACGGCACAAATCTGACGCTAAGCACCTCCCTTTACTCTCTCTATGCAATGGGCGAGGGAGATACCGCCGAGAACTACCAAAAGGCTGGGTTCTTAAACCGCATAGGTTTGGCAGCAACTTTTGCCGTCGACAATAAAACAAATGAGCTCGCCAACGCACGCCGAAACAATCTGTCGGAATGGTCAGCAAAAGTAAGACTGTTTGGCGACCGCAGTACGAGATCTGCAAAATTTCAAACATTCTTTAAGGATAAAATTGAGCCTGCCGTTATAAGTCGCTTAGAGACTTTGGGTGTTTCAATCGAAAGTCTGCAAGGAGGACTGAAGTCGTACGTAGAAATGCAGCGCCTCTCAAGGAGATGCCTGCCGGTTTTCGTCGCGGATCGTATGAAACAAGACGACTATCTCAAAGCAACGGATGCCGATAAACAAGCGATTATCGCGACGTTAATTCTCGGTCATTTGAGGGCTAATTACTTCGATCGCGTTCAGAGGGAGAACGGAGAACTAAAACTCAGCCCTGAACAGATTGCTCAAATTGAGAATGATCTTTTGCCTCGTTTAAGGAGCGCACTCGCTAATCTCGTGAAGGCTGATGCTGATCTGAAGAAAGAACTGGATGATCTGAGCAAAGGACCACTGGCAACTTTCGCGTACAGGAACTTTCGAATCCCAAACGGCTCCGATTACTCCGAAACGAAGTTCCTTTTCGAACAGGATAAGGGTCTTTTTCGGCCTCTCAAGCTCGTAGGCAATGTCGGTCTGTCTTTCTACAACAAGCCTGACCCGCTTCTGAACCAAAAGCGACTACGCGACATTTCGGGCGCGCTCTCATTTGAAGGCAGCAGTAAGAGTCCTTTCACTGAGGCTGAGAATCAAAGCCGAATCACATATGCATTTGTAGGGAGCTACCAGCGCTTGTTCGAGAACAGGAGACTCGCGGATCGCAAGCCTGATATTGCTGCCTTTCAGTTTGTCATGGAAATTCCTTTTATCAGAGGTCTCAGCCTGCCGCTCTCCGCAACTTACGCGAATGCGACAGAAGAAGAGAGGAAGAATCACGTCCGATTCAACTTCGGGATGAGGCTTGATACTGACAAACTTTTCGAATTGTTAAAAGCAGCCTCGAATCGCTAAACGAAAAATTGCTAACCTAGGAGGTTTCAAATGCCAACACCACTGCTTCCCATCGAAATTCCTTCCATCTACTTTGACAAACAGAACAACCGCAAGAACCTTCCGCCACGCATGGCCCAATGTACTCCTGATACCAAGAAGGGTGTGTTGAGCATTCAGGCCGCGCTTGCTGCGAAGGGAATCGATCTGTTCCTTTCAGACATGTTTCGTAGTCATGACATGCAGCTCCAAGCTCACATCGATAACGCCAAGAAAGGCGTCTTCAGCCCGCTCCCAGGCGGTAGCATGCATGAAGCCGGACGCGCCTTTGACTTGGATCTTGACGCGCTGCTAAAAGACAACGTGATCAGCCTCGCAGACTTCTGGGAAATTGCTAAGGCCAACGGGTTCTTTCCCATCATCGATGCACCGAACAAGTCGAAATCAGAGGCCTGGCACTTCGACTGCCGCGGCAGCCACGGTAAAGTGCGACAGTACTATCTCGACGGTAAAGGCGGCTCAAACATGAAACCGTACGTGGCGATGGCTGCAAGTGCCATACTCGCAATCGGTGTTCAAGTGGATCGCTTTCAAAACCAGAACGGCGCTAAGATCCAGAGTGCACTGATCAGACTCGGCCAAGAGCTCGGACCGCTCGACGGAGTCGTCGGAAACAAGACGCGCGACGCTCTCGCTGCTGCCGGTATCGCCGACACTGGCGAAACCCAGATCCTGGCCAGTTTGGAAGAGAGATTGAAACAGGCTTTCCCGGAGGAATTTTAGACTGATATGACGAGTACCGCGTTCGACTTAGACAAGCTGCGCGGTACTCTTCTCCCAATCACCACACCTTTCAGTTCCGAACGCATCGATCACGACGCTCTGCGAGCGAATATCAATCGATGGACCACCACTGGCATCAGTGGTTACGTCGTGCTCGGCTCCACCGGCGAACGCGTACACCTGAACGAAAGCGAATACCTCGCTGTCATCGAAACTACGCGCGAGATCGTTCAGCGATCAATGTCCTTCATTGTCGGCGCTGGACAACAAAGTACGCGCGGCACGATCGATGAAATCCGAAGAGCGGCAGAAGCTGGCGCCGATGCAGTGCTGGTTATAACGCCGAGTTTTTATCGTGCGGCGCTCAGTCAGGACATACTTTTTAGACACTACAAAGCAGTCGCGGACGCAGCCCCCGTGCCCGTTCTCCTCTACAGCATGCCCGCACTCACCGGGATCAAGATCGAACCGGAAGCCGTAGCTCGTTTGAGCGAGCATCCGAATATCATCGGAGTTAAAGACAGTTCCAACGACATTGCCGGATTCAAGCAGACGGTCGATCTCTGTCCCGCTGAGTTTGCCGTGATGACAGGTAACGGAACCGTGTTTCTTGACGCACTTGAGGCTGGAGCGACAGGCGCGATTCTCGCCGTCGGGTGTGTGGTCCCGGAGTTATGCGTCGGTATCGATCGTTCATTCAGAAGTGGTGAACTCGACCGCGCGCGCATGCTCCAGCAGAAACTCACACCGCTCGCCGCCGCCGTCACGACTCGCTTCGGCATCGGCGGCTTGAAAGCCGCACTCGATCTGGCGGGCTATCGCGGGGGTGAGGTTCGCGCGCCACTACAGGCGCCCAACGAAAACGCACGAGCAGAAATCGCGTCATTACTGGATGACGCGAAACACGCAAACGTTTGATTCCCGCTTTCTTTTGCGTCTTTGCGCCTTTGCGGGAGACCTGTAGAATGGGCGGCAGGAGCCTGAACCATCTTGAGTACCGCCGAAGCCGCTTGTTATAGCACCCCCGAAGAATCAGGATTGCGTGTCGAAACGCTTCCGTTCGAACAGATCCCACATCAAACACGTCTCTTTCTCGACTACCTGACAGATCCGATCGCGCTGCGACAGTATTACCCTTCAGCCGTTCTTTATCATCATGAGCTAGCGCAACGCGTGCCCGAAGTGCTTGCAGCTTATCGGGTCGATCGCGATCGCGTCTGCGATGCGCTCGAGGCGATGAATCGACGCTGGGGCGCCGGTCAGGCCACGCTCGATAACATCCAGTTACTCCGCCAGCCGGATTGCATCGCAGTTGTCTCGGGTCAGCAAGCTGGTTTGTTTACTGGTCCTCTCTACACGATCTACAAAGCACTCTCCGCAGTGAAACTCGCCGGCTGTTTGCAACAAAGAAACACGAAAGCCGTGCCGGTGTTTTGGATCGCCTCCGAAGATCACGATTTCGCGGAGGTCGCGAAAGCAGAGTTGATCGGTCGTGACTGTCAACTGAAGAATGTCGAAGTCACTGGCGTGCTGCATCGCGAGGGTCAACCAGTCGGGCAAGTGGTCGTAGACGATTCGATCGCCGCGGTGGTGGACCAGCTTTTTGAGTTGCTGCCGAATTCCGAATTCGCTGCCGACATGAAGGCGCTCGTGAAAGACGCTTGGCAGCCTGGTCGCGGTTACGCCGAGAGCTTCGCGATGATGATGACATCATTGCTCGGTCGTTATGGTCTGATCTTTCTCGACCCACTCGATCCGGAGTTAAAGAAACTGGCCGCGCCGCTGTATTCCGAAGCAGCTCAACGCGCGCCGGAGATCGCGGCGGCGATTGAAAAGCGCAGCAGCGAGTTGGAAAGTGCGGGATATCACGCTCAGGTGCTGGCCACGGCGAATTCGTTTCCGCTGTTCTTGCACGATGAGCAAGGTGCGCGACACGCAGTGGTGCGTGTTGAAAATGGAAAGTACAAGACGAAGGACGTCGAACAGGAGTACACGGCCGAAGAGCTTGCGGCGCTCGCGTTCGACACGCCCGACAAGTTCAGTCCAAACGTCACGCTGCGGGCGGTGGTCCAGGATTACCTCTTGCCAACGATTGCTTACTACGGCGGCGCCGCGGAGATCGCTTACTTCGCGCAGACGGCGGAAGTCTATCGAGTGCTCGAGCGTCCAGCGACACCGATTCTGCCGCGTTCGAGTTTGACGATGATTGAGCGTCACACGGGTCGTACGCTTGAGAGATACGAGCTGAGCTTGAAAGACTTTTTTGAAGGACTCGAACCGGTCATCAAGCGCGTTGTCGAGGAGCATCTCGGCGCAAACACGGCGAAGTTGTTCGTGAATACTGAAGAGAACGTCAATCACGAGCTCGATCGTTTGCGGCGGGATCTCGAGTCGATCGATCCTACGCTCGCGAGTGCGCTCGACACTGGTCGCAAGAAGATCAACTATCAGCTCGAAGGTTTGCGCGCGCGATTCGTACGAGCACAGATGGAGCGCGACGAAGCCGTTCACCGCCAGTTGCAGCGCGCGTTCGATCAGCTCTATCCGAACAAAGATCTACAGGAACGCCACATCAACATCACGTCGCTGCTGGCCCGCCACGGCACTTACGTGATTGAGTGGATCTTCAATGCGATTAATCTGGGCTCGAGCGAACATCAAATCGTGAAGTTATAAGACCGAATGTCTAAAATCCGCGTCCTCGCAGATCACGTCGCCAATCAAATCGCCGCCGGTGAAGTTGTTGAGCGCCCGGCGTCCGTCGCGAAGGAGCTGGTCGAGAATTCGATCGACGCCGGCGCCAATCGAATCACGATCGAAATCGAAGCCGGCGGTCGTCGACTGCTCAAGGTCTCGGATGATGGTGAGGGAATGGTGCGCGACGACGCGGTGCTCGCTTTCGAACGTCACGCCACCTCGAAGATTCACGTCACAGAGGATCTCGCTGCGATCGGTACGCTCGGTTTTCGTGGCGAAGCGCTTGCTTCGATCGCGTCCGTCGCCAGAGTTGAGCTGACAACGTGTACTGAAGACGCGAAGGCCGCGACGCGCGTGACGATCGATGGTGGTCGCATGCGCGACGTCAAAGACGCGGCACATCCGCGTGGCACGACCATCGCCGTTCGCGATCTTTTTTTTAACATTCCGGCGCGACGTAAGTTTCTCAGGTCCGAAGCGACTGAGACTTATCACCTCACCAATCTCGTTACGCATTACGCGTTGGCTCATCCGGAGATTGCGTTCACCTTTGTAAACAACGGTCGAGAAGTCGTACGCGCAGCGCCAGCGACAGATCTGCGCGAGCGTGCTTATCAGATCTTCGGCGCGGAGTTTCTCGAGAATCTGTTGGAAGTGAATTTAGGAGATGCGCAACTTGCGCGCGTGACGGGTTACGTTTCCGCCCCGCGCGATCGACGCACCTCGCGCGACTCGCAGTATCTGTTCGTCAATCGACGCTTTGTGCGCGATCGCATGATTGGACGCGCGTTGTCGGAAGGGTATCGATCGATCCTGCCGCACGGCGTCTATCCGGCGGCGTTGTTGTTTATCGAGACGCCGCTCGAAGAAGTTGACGTGAATGTGCATCCGGCGAAGACCGAAGTGCGTTTCCGGCGACAAGCGGCGGTGGCGGACGTCGTGCGCGAAGCAGTGCGCGCCGCGCTCGCGAGTGCCAGTTACGTGCCGCCGCCGGAACCGCCGAAGATTCCGGAACCGATCATGACAGCAACCGCGGCCGTTAGCTCAATCGCACCGCAGCCGCGCATCGAATTCGTTCCGCCTCCACCTCCGCCACCCCCGCGCGTCGCCGTGGAACCGACCGGCGAAGAGATCGCACGCGACATCGAGGTGATGCTCCAGTCCGTCTCTAAATCAGCGCCATCCGCGCCTCTGCCTCCGTTGAACTCAGCGGAGAAGCTTGCACGTGAAGTCACACCTGAATCCCTGAACACAAACATCCGTGCCCTCGGCCAACTCGAAGAAAGCTTCATCATCGCCACTGACGATGAAGGACTGCTGCTGATCGATCAACACGTGGCGCACGAGCGCGTACTCTTCGACCAGTATCGCGCTCTCGAGACTGAGCGTCGCAGTCAGTCGCAGCAGTTGCTGGTGCCCGAGACGTTTGATCTCACGCCCGCGCAGGCAGCAGTGTTCGACGATCTCGCGCCGGAGTTGGAGAAGTATGGTTTCGAGTTGATGCGACTCTCGGGACGTACGGTCGCAATCAAAGCCGTGCCCGCAGATCTTCCGGGCAGCGAAGCGCGCAACATGCTCTTCGAGTTGCTGGAAACGGTTGATGCGGAAAAGAAGAGTAGCGCGCGTGAGACTCTGCGCGACGAGATCGCGGCATCACTGGCCTGTCACGCAGCCATCAAAGTCAACATGCCACTCGCCCCCGAGAAGATGCGTTGGCTGATCGACCGGCTCCTCCAAACCTCCTCACCGACAACCTGCCCACACGGCCGCCCGGTGATCCTGCGCCTGAGCATGCGCGATATTCTTAAGGGCTTCCATCGAATTTAGACCGCATTTACAAGATTTCAAGATGACAGATTCATCTTGCAAATCTTGAGCATCCTGGAAATCCTGTTCAAACAGTATTACGCATTAAAGCTCGCTCAGTGTCCTAAGCACGAGCTCTGTGTCCGAGAGGTCCGCCAGTAGCGCGTCAGGTTCGCACGCCAGGATCTCCGCTTCCGAGAACATCCGACCAGTGCCCACTGCCACGGCTCGGGCGCCGAAGTGACGAGCGCAGTCGATGTCGTTGGGGGTGTCGCCGATGACGATGAACTGCTCGGGTGCGAGATCGAGGTTCAGGTGCTTGCGAATACGCTCGGCTGCGCGGGCGGGAAGGTCGCGGCGATTGTGCGACTCGTCGCCGAATGCGCCGGGCAAGGTGAAGAAGTGGTCCAGTCCCACGAGTTCCATCTTGAGTTGCGCCATCGGCTTGATGTTCCCGGTCACGAGCGCCGACTCGTATCGCGGGTGTGACGCGAGCGCCTCTAAAGTTTCGCGCACGCCCGGCAGCAGTTGAAAAAACTTCGCTCCGTTACCGGTCACCCTTCTCGCTTCTTCAGTCAGACGCGAAACGAGAACTTCCGCACGCGCCAGAATCTCGTCCTGAGTAAAACCCGTATCACTCAGCGCTTCAAAAACGATCTGCAAATCAGTCATGCCCGAGACCTGCATGTCCGCAAGCCGGCCGGCAGTGCCAAAGATCTCTTCGAGCACAGGAATCGTGTACACCTTGTACCC
>DATDFT010000098.1:0-5136 GCA_036522475.1 Pyrinomonadaceae bacterium
GCACGAACTAAAAGTGCTTGTAGACAAACTGTTTCGCCACCGAGATTCTCGACGTAGCACGCAGATTCGCTCTGGCAGGAAAGCGAATCGATCTTCATTAATGCACTAATTGAAGGATCGTACTCGGTTCGTCGCGCCGACTAAGGGATTCGAATTTTTCCGCTGCGACCAGATGAACAACGAGTCTCCCAGCAATAGACAATTTAGCAACATGACAGCACCCCATCCGCCTATTGTTCAACTCTCATTAGACCTGACGGACATCAAGGAGGCTCTGGAAACTGCGCGCAACGCAGTCGATGCAGGAGTCGATTGGCTTGAAGCCGGTACGCCACTGATCCTGGCCGAAGGATTGAACGCCGTCCGGGCGCTACATAAAGCCTTCCCAAATCACCCGATAGTGGCGGATTTGAAAACAATGGACGGTGGCTACCTTGAGGCCGAGATGATGGCCAAAGCTGGAGCTACGCATGTCGTTGTGATGGCCCGCGCACATGTCGAGACAATCAAGGTCGTCGTCAAGGCCGGCCAGGACTTTGGAATCAAAGTGATGGGCGACAACCTTGGCTGTGAGGATAAGGCAGCAGCGAGTCGAATGATGGAAGATCTCGGCGTTGATTACATCGTTCATCACACTGGCTTCGATGAACGCAACGGCATTGCCGCGGCAGGCGGAGGCCGGATCAGCCCGCTTGATGATCTGGATGAGGTGGTCAACGCTGTCAGTATTCCGGTGCAGGCCGTTGGTGGGTTGACGCTGGAAGAAGCGGTGGAGATGCCAAAGCGAGGTGCCCCACTCGTGGTGATCGGTGCGCCACTCGCCATTGACGCAAACTCTTTCAACGTCGCCTCAGGAGATCTGAAAGCTCTGTTGGCAGAGATTACCAGGAGGATTCGAGCATGAGTCAGGTCATGAGCGGTGTTGTCCAATATGCGCTTGAGCCGAATGCGGTTGAACTGCGTGAAATGCCACTTCCGGCAATAGCTGAAGAGGAAGTGCTCTTACGAGTCGGTGCGGTTAGCGTCTGCGGCAGCGATGTTCATCAGTACCATAACTCTCAGAGTTGGCCAGTGCGTGTGCCCGTAGTTCTGGGCCATGAGTTCTGTGGCACGATCGCACAGGTAGGCAATCGCGTGAAGGGATTTAGAGAAGGAGACCGCGTTGTTTCCGAGACCGCGGCCAGAATTTGCGGTGAGTGTTTGTATTGCCGCACGGGGGAATACAACCTGTGTCCTGAGCGGTCGGGTTTTGGTTACGGTACGGATGGTGCGATGGCCGACTACGTCCGCGTGCCCGCGCGCTGCCTTCATCACATTCCGGACTCACTTTCCTTCGAGCGGGCGGCGCTCACCGAGCCCTGCTGTGTCGCGTATAACGCTGTGGTTGTGAAGAGCCACGTGAGTCCCGGCGATACCGTCGTTGTTATTGGACCGGGTCCGATCGGATTGTTATGTGCAGAGATGGCACGTCTAAATGGAGCCGGAACGTTGATTGTCATCGGCGTTACTCGCGACGCGTCGCGGCTCGAGGCGGCGAAGGAGCTCGGAGCTACAAATGCCATTGATGCCGAAACGACGGACGTGGAGGGGTACATGCATAGGGTTAGTGATGGACTTGGTGCTGATCTCGTAATCGATGCGGCTGGGGCATCGGCGGCTCTGAAGCTGGCTTTGGACATTGTCCGTCCGGGCGGACAGATCACAAAGGTTGGCTGGGGACCCCAACCGCTCGGCTTCTCACTCGACCCTCTCGTCCAGAAGGCCGTGCGCTTGCAGGGGAGTTTTAGTCACACGTTTCAGAATTGGGAGAAGGTGGTTGCAATGCTCGCTTCGCGCCAGATAAATCTCGATCCGGTGATTAGCCAGGTGGCAGCGCTTGAAGATTGGCAAGATTGTTTTGACGGGATGTATGACGGGAGATATGTGAAGGCCGTGTTGAAACCGAGCTAGACTTCTTAGTTCTTCAAAAGGCTCGCTACTTGAGTGAAATCAGTTTCTTTGAAGAGGTTGGGTTCGAGTTTCTCGCTGGCTTCGGGCGGCGAGGCGAATGCGATCATCTTGTTATGCGGGCTATAACCATCCGCCCTCGCGGGGTGAAGACTCTCTGATAATTCCTTTATGCCTAAATTAAGTGCTTTCCCGAAATGTTACATGGACCAGTTGTGCATCGATAAAACGATGACTCTCTTTGACTGGATCGATCTTGCAGCGACCCTAGGTGTCGATGGCGTCGAAATGTACCCGGGTTTCTTCGAGAGTTTTGAGACGGGTTACATTGAAGGAGTTAAAAAGCACCTTGCGAAACACAAACTCGAAGCGCCGATGATGTGTGCCTCACCGGATTTCACCACACCTGATTTGGAGAGACGCTGCGCCGAGATCAAACGTGAGAAGCAAATGATTGATCTCACCGCACAACTCGGAGGTGGCTTCTGCAGAGTCCTTTCAGGCCAACGCCGTCCCGAAGTTTCACGTGCGGACGGTGTCAGGTGGACGGTGGAGTCAATCAATGCGTTGCTTGAGCATGCAGAGTCGCGCCAAGTCGTACTGAACATGGAAAACCACTACAAGGATGGCTATTGGACTCAGCCGGAGTTCGCTCAGGCGACAGATATCTTTCTTGAGATCGTGAATCAGATCGATTCTCCCTGGTTCGGCGTCAATTACGACCCCTCGAACGCCATCATCGCTGGCGAAGATCCACTCAAAGTACTTGCGGCCGTCAAGCATCGGGTTGTCTCGATGCACGCGTCGGACAGATACCTCGTGAGCGGTACGGTTGAAGATCTTAAGCAGCACGATGGTTCGATGGGTTACGCCAAGAATCTCAGGCATGGTGTGATCGGGAAGGGACTTAATGACTACGATACGATTTTCTCGACGCTTAAGGCCGAAGGGTTCGATGGCTGGATCTCGATTGAAGACGGCGAAAACGGAATGGAAGAGTTGAAGGAATCAGTTCGTTTTCTTCGAGCAAAGATCGCGGAGTATTTCTAGCATGGCACGTTTACAAGATCGCATTGCTGTGATTACCGGTTCGGCTGCCGGCATGGGTGAAGGTATCGCTCGTGTGTTCGCCAGCGAAGGCGCGAAGGTCGTCATCTCGGCGAGAAACAAAACAAATGGCGATGCGGTTGCAGCTAGCATCGTGAAGGAGGGCGGCCACGCTATTTTTCAACGAGCTGATGTGCGGGTCGAGGCGGATTGCCGCGCGCTCATAGACCGTGCGGTTGAAGTCTACGGTCGTATTGATGTCCTGGTGAACAATGCCGGTATCGTGACCCGTGGCAACATCGAGACTATGACCGCTGATGTTTGGGACGACATTTTTGCCACGAATGTACGCGGCACATTTATTTGCACGCAGCAAGCTGTAACTTATATGAAAGAGCAGGGCACGGGCTCAATTATCAATATCGGATCGATCAATGCATATATCGGCGAGCCGAAGCTGATGGCTTATGCCGCCTCAAAAGGTGCGTTAATGACGTTGACGAAGAATTGCGCGAGTTACCTCAACCGCTATCGCATTCGTGTGAATCAGATTAATGCTGGGTGGACACTTACGCCGGCCGAACATCGCTATAAACACGACGAGGGCAAAGGTGAAGAGTGGGTAGAAGAAGCGGTGCGAACTCGACCGTTTGGGCGGTTATTGCTTCCGCGCGACATCGCGCTCGCGGCGCTTTATTTTGCGAGCGATGAAAGTGAGTGCGTCACAGGTTCGGTGCTTGATGTTGAGCAGTACCCGGTTGGCGCGCCGCCTGATTGGTAATAGGAAGGTGGTCCACAGATTACGTAGCCGAGCCGCAAACTTGGATGTAGTAAGTACCACCTCGCGGTAGCGGCTGGGTCTGAATCTAAACCCATGTCACAAGATCAACCCACTCGTTACCGCGAGGTGATATGGACCGTATCCAAGGTAGTCTGACGATTCTGTGGGTCGCCTGCTAATTCTTGAACAACGAGCGTAGATACACAGTAGTCGGCTTGGGGGAATTGCTCTGGGACGTCTCGCCAACTCAAGAGTGGTTGGGTGGCGCGCCCGCGAACTTTGCGTACATGACCGCGGTGCTGGGTGATAGCGCTATAGTTGCGAGCCGCGTTGGTAATGATCCTCGTGGCCATGAAGCGCTGCGTCGGTTGAACTGGGCTGGCGTGAGTGTTTCGCAAGTCCAAATCGATTCCCGTTATGCAACCGGAAGCGTTGCGGTTGAACTCGATGAGAAAGGTCAGGCGAAGTACACGATTGTCGAAGATGTCGCATGGGATTATTTCGAGTTTGCTTCTGATTGGAACAGGTTGGCACTGAGTGCGGATGCGGTTTGTTTCGGATCATTGGCTCAGAGGTCGTCTCAATCACGCGAAACGATCCGTCGTTTTCTCGAGGCTACTCGGAGTCAAACTCTGATTGTTTTCGATGTGAATCTGCGAAGCCCATTTTATACGGGTGAGGTTCTAACGGAGTCATTCAAGCTGACTGACATCGCTAAGCTCAACGATGAGGAGATGTACACGGTGTCGGAGTTATTCGAACTTCCTGATGGCACCGAGGAAGAGTGCGCGAAGCGCCTGCTCGAACGGTTTGATTTGAAAGCCGTCTGCGTAACGCGTGGTAGACGGGGAAGCTTGTTGATTACAAGCGAGGATACTTTTGAACATTCCGGATTCAATGTTGATGTTGTTGATACAGTCGGTGCGGGGGACGCCTTCTCGGCGGCGTTGGTCCACCATTACCTGCGCGGCTCATCGCTCGAAAAGATAAGTGAGGCTGCTAACCGATTGGGATCATGGGTCGCATCGCAGGCGGGCGCGACACCTCAGGTTTCGCAAAGCGTTTTAGAAGAGGTTCTCTCAGCGTAGCCTTAGCGCTCTCTGGGTCTGCGGTTGTTTGTGATTCGGGACGGAATACCCCAGAGACGTAGAGCACTGAGATCACGCAGAGAGTTGAACGATTTATGAAGTGACACGAGCTAACACGAATAACAGGAAGGTCAAGTCTAATGAAGCGATCGGAGATCATTGATGAGTAAAGAAGCTGTCAGATCAACTGAAGCTTTATCCTCAACACATCGAAGGCGGCTCTTCGTCGCGAGCTGCTTCGCTTTAATCACTACTTCGATGGTCTTCTCGATC
>DATDFT010000099.1:0-3497 GCA_036522475.1 Pyrinomonadaceae bacterium
AGGACTACCGGCGAAGCGAGGACGAGTTGCAGCCATGCCAACGTCCGCATCGAGAAGATCTGTTGCAGCGGCTGGCCGGGGATCAGATCGCTCATACCGAGGACAAAAACAGGAGTCGTGAGGATGACCGCGGTCCAGAATCTGCGGGTCATGTCCGTCAATTCGGTGTTCTCTTCTTCTTCGAGCGACGCCACGAGCGGTTCGAGCGCCATGCCGCAGATCGGGCAACTGCCTGGACCGTCGCGAATGATCTCGGGATGCATCGGGCACGTGTACTTCCCAGCCTTCGTGACGGGCTTCGGCTCAGTCTTTTGCAGGAAGCTCTCGGGATCTTTTTGGAAGCGATGCAGGCAGTGTGTGTTGCAGAAGTAGTAAGTTTTGCCTTGGTACTCGAAAGATCCGGCGGCGTTTGCTGGATCTACAGTCATGCCACAGACGGGATCGACGACGCCTGGTTGTATTACTTGTAGCGTGCGACTCATTTCCTTGTTCTCTTACTGAATGCGTGCGGCATCGGGTTCGAATGCGCGAGCTCTGTTTCTTCGATCAAGCCGCACACGTGACCGTCGAGTTCGCCTGTTTCTTCCCACTTCGCGAGTGCCGCGCCGAGTTCTTTACGGTAGCGGCGCATCTCGCGCATCTTTTCGTCGAGCTCGGCAAGACGGTGGCGCACGATCTCGCGCACTTCGTGGCACGGGCTGCGACCGGCTGCCTTGTCGGCGATGATCTGTTTAATGTCCTGGAGCGAGAAGCCGAGCACCTGGGCGCGCTTGATGAAATCGAGGCGCGTCAGCACCTCGGCATCGTAGACGCGATAGCCGCTCTCAGTGCGACCCGGACGACCAAGCAGTCCGCTGCGCTCGTAAAAGCGGAGCGCCTCGATACCGATACCGCTCGCTTTCGCAACCTCACCGATTTTTAGCGGGCGTCGCGTTTTAAGATTTGATTTCATTGCAGGGACATTCTAGACCCTGTAGTCAAGTACAGAGTCAAGCGAACACGGGCGGCCCTCCGTGGCCGCCCGTGCTTATCGAAGAATTTGCCACAGCCGTATGTTTGACACCGGCGACTCCGCCAGGAGTGCGCCCGCGTACTCGTCACCAACCTCAATATCAAACATCGTCCAACGCGACACGTCCTGTCCTTCTGCGCGTAACAACGCCGCCTCTTCGCCAGGCGCAAGCGTCACGTCAAACGCGTCGAGCGGCTCCGACATCCCACGCCCGATCGCTTTGATGTACGCCTCCTTCCTGGTCCAACAACGAAAGAACGCCGCAACCTGCGCGTCTTTCGGCAACGCATTGAACGCCGCTACCTCAACACGCGAAAAGAATCGACGCGCAATGTCCTCCGTCGCGAAATCCACGCGAACGTGCTCAACGTCAACTCCGATCTCCCTGTCCGCAGCAACTGCAAACAGCGCCACACCATGCGAATGCGACACGTTAAATCGCAAACCTTCGCCAACGAGTGAAGGCTTGCCATACGCGCCATACGAAAATCGAAACTCCCGCGGCTTTACATCAAGGTAGCGCGCCAGCACGTAACGTAACCCGCCTCGCCCGACAACAAAATGCCTGCGATGCTTCTCGAAATGAAAGCGACCAGCCCGCTCAAGCTCATGCGGTTCCAACGTCGCGCGAAACTCGTTCAACACACTATCCGGCTGGTCCAAGGCAAGACGCCAGACGTGTACTTCCCCCATCGCCAACGACAACGCCTCCGGCGGTTCGGACCATGTTTTAACTTCAGCCATTTCCGCAAAGAACTTAAACCAGAAACACAGCACACGCCAAGGTGACAAAAAGAACACTTTCATCTGCGAGGCTGTGCAGGATAGAATCGGCCCAGCCCAGATTCGTTGGCTGTCTCCCCCGAATTAAGTTCCCCCGACTTCTTTGCGAAAGTTTGCATTAATTTGGATGACCTCAGGAGGGGGTCCGGCAATGTCGCGAACTATTTACAATCTGGCCCGACTGGCAATGTGCGGGCTTTTCCTTTTCTCCTTAGCGAGTGCGGCACACGCGCAGTTCCGAGCCGGCGTCCAGGGCACGGTCTCGGATTCAGCGGGCGCACTCGTTCCCGATGCCAAGGTTGTTCTGACGGATACTGAAACCGGAAAAACGCAGGAGACTACGACCAATAACGAGGGTTTCTATCGCATCACCGGCCTCGCCCCGGGAAAGTACGGATTAACGGTCGAGAAAACCGGTTACAAGAAAATCGCCCAGAGCCTGAGTATCAGTGCGGAGATTATTCAGGGCATGGACGTTATCCTTGAAATCGGAGATATCACTGCCACCGTAACGATCACCAATGACACCACCGCACAACTCGAAACTGAGAACGCGAATGTCAATAAAGGAATCACTACAAACGAGGTGAAGCGACTTCCGCAAGAAGGACGCGATCCATACGAATTGCTTCGGCTCACACCGGGAATCTTTGGCGATGCAGCTCGCAGTCCCAACGGAAACTCCACCGCGTTGCCGAATTCGCCCGGGCCCGGCGGTTCAAGTACTTCAATCTTTCAGGCGGAGAACCAGCCGCAGATCACTGCCAATGGTCAACGCATTTCGGCGAATAACTATCAGATCGACGGAGTGAGCGTAAACAGTCTCAGTCACGGCGGCGCCGCTGTCGTCACACCCAACCAGGAATCAGTAAAAGAGATCCAAGTATCGTCGGCCAGTTATTCGGCCGAGGACGGAAGAAACTCGGGCGCCCAGGTCAAAGTGGTTTCACAGAACGGCTCCAACGATTTTCACGGGAGCGCCTTCCTCAAATATGACAGTCCCAAGCTCAACGCTTTTAATAAATACCCGAACGACTTCGGCCGCGGACGTGTGGAAAGAGTCGAGCGCTTCTTCCGTCAGTTCGGGGGTAGCGTTGGTGGTCCACTTATTTTGCCGCGCTTCGGTGAAGGTGGTCCATCCACTTACAATGGTCGAGATCACACGTTCTTCTTCTTTTCGTACGAAGCACTGCATGAAAATTCAACGGCGCCGTCGATCGCCTACGTCGAAACGCCGCAGTTCCGGCAAAGCGTCATCAACGCGCGGCCGGGTAGCATTGCCGCGCAAATCTTAACCAGTGAGGGTGTTCAGCCACGCATCGGCGGTGTACTCACACCAACCTGCTCCGATATAAACGGCGGCATTCCCTGTCAGGTGGTTGGCGGTGGTCTCGACGTGGGATCGCTGACTGGTTCAGTGGGTCAGTACGTCTCTTTCTCGAATCTTGGCGGCGGTGGTCTCGACGGAATACCTGACATTGAAAAGGTGCTCATCGAAGCGCCCTCCATCAACCGGCCCAAGCAATATAATGCGCGCTTCGATGTTCTGCCGAACTCAAATAATCAATTGACATTCAGCACTTATCTCACGCGCTCGTTCCATATCGGCACCGATTCGGGCGGGGCCGCACGGCCGCAAACTGATATTACCAACGCGCCTCACAACACAGCTTTTACCGTGCTCTACAACCGCACCTTTTCG
>DATDFT010000100.1:0-18356 GCA_036522475.1 Pyrinomonadaceae bacterium
GCAGTTAGTCTCTGCCCAAGCGCGACTCACAGTCTTTATTTCAAATGACACCGGGCCGGCGCATATCGCGGCCGCAGTCGGGACGCCGGTCGTCATGATCATGGACCGGCCCGACCCGCACAGCTTTACGCCCGCTGGCGACGCGAATCGTCTCGTTTTCGGCCCAACAATCACCGAAATCCCAGTCGCGCAAGTCTACCGCGCCGCCCACGAATTAATCGCCCTCAGCCGGACGCAAGCACTCTTCAAGGGTTAAGCAACGTCGAACGATTTGTAGGGGCGGCCCCGAAAAACCTCTAGACAAACAACGTTTAACTCCGTTAGTATTGCTAGGGCCGGTGGGTCTGAAGGCTTGACCGGGCTCACCTCACGACCAATCTTTCCAAATTTGGCCTGCCTCAGCGAATTATGGAGAAAACAATGTCGATGCTGCTGAAGAGATTATGCTTGATTATGCTTGGCCTGATGGTTTCGAGCGCTGCCGCAACAGCCCAGTCGAACCTGACCGCCAAAGCCGGAAATGCCCCAGCCGCTGGTCCCGCGGTTGAAAGCGACAGATCGAGGGACGGTTTGATTGGCCCCGTACGACGCGTGCGCACTGAGGTCGCCAAACTCTCGACCGCCGATGGCCGCCAGGCTGAAGAAAAACACCAGGTCGTCGAAATCGTTGCCTATGACATCAGGGGCGCCAAGATCGAGAACCAGTATTTTCCGATCGCAGGCGCTACGCTGACGGGCAAAGAAGTCTACAAGTACGACGACAAGGGAAACATCAGCGAGATGACCCTGCTCAATCCGGACGGCACGTTGTTGAGCAAGGAAATCTACAAGTATGAGTTTGACTTCGCGGGCAATTGGAACAAGATGACGACCTCCGTCGCTGTGGTTGATGGGCGCGGCATCACGTTCGAACCAACCGAAGTGACCTATCGCTCGATCATGTACTACCTCGACGAGAACATGGTCCGAATGGTCACACCCGGCACAGCCCCGCAACCCGTCACTCCGCCGGCGACCGCACCCGCGACTAAGCCCGCGGTGAACACGCCTGCGAATGCGAAGAAAGACAACAAGAAGGTTGCTAATGCGCCTGAGCTGCCATCAGCTTCGGCATCAGCGACCAGGCTCGCGTCTGGTCCTGCGGAAATAAAAGTGGCTGCCGTCAATCCCGACGAACAGATCCGCGTGATCCTGGATTCCGAACCGCCACCGACGCCTGGTCCAAAACCGATTCTTAAGCCGGTGTCGGGTGGAGTTCTCAACGGCACCGCAATCTACCTGCCGCCACCGACCTATCCCGACGCTGCGAAGCGCATGCGGACTCAGGGTGTGGTTACAGTCGACGTGATCCTCGATGAGACCGGCAAAGTAGTCGCTGCAAACGCGTCGAGTGGTCCGGCAATCCTCCGCGACGCGGCGGTACAGGCGGCGCTGAGAGCTAAGTTTTCTCCCACTAAACTTTCCGGCCAACCGGTGAAAGTCTCCGGCGTGATTAACTACAAGTTTGCGCTGGTTCAATAAACCTTCCTTCATGGCGCGCTGGTTAGCAGGCGCGCCATTCTCTCCTCTTTACAACCCATTGTTCTCCAGAAGGGACTTGTTCTCATGGCATTAACTGGACACCTCAGCGACCTTTCACTTTCCGAGCTGATAGAGTTTTTCTGTAATCAACGCAAGAGCGGCCGTCTCAAAGTCTTGTATCCCAAAGGCGCAGGATATTTCTTCCTTCAGGCGGGCTCAGTTGTTGACGCACGCATCGGCGTGCTACATGGAATCGACGCGGTTTACTACGCTCTCACTCTCCCCAACGCACAGTTTGAATTCAGTGCCGACGTTGAAGCGAAGAGCCGCACCATCAATCAACCGTGGACGCAAGTGGTGCTCGAAGGACTGCGACGACTTGACGAGAATATTGCGCCGGGTGTCGCGTTTCCGCCGGAGTATGTTGCCGAGCCTGATGAACTGGCGGGCACGCAAGTTCAGGTTCAGACGAGCGAGGAAGTTGAGAGATCGTTTGCGCCTGCATTTCTTTCGCTTGGGAAAGACGGAGGGAGTCGACGCAAACCGATTATCGTGGGAGCGATTGCGGGGGCGGTTTTACTGAGCGTTGCTGCGATCGGAGTACCGGCTGGTTGGTACAGCAAGAAAGCCGCACCAGCAGTGGGAGCAGTGACTCAGACCCCTGCGCCGCAGAACGCGCAAGCTGAAACTCCTGTACAACCGCAACCATCAACCGCAGAGACAGCACAGCCGGCAACTGAGGATGCGGCAGCGTTAGCCGCCAAACGCCAGCGTGAAAAGGAACGTAAGGCTCGCGATGCGAAACTCGCAGAGAACCCGGCCGCCGTTACTTCCGCTCCCGTTGAGGCAGCGAAGCCGAATGCGAAGAGAGTTGTGGTGACGGTTACGTATGATGAGTCGGGACGTGTGACGCAGGCTTCGGGTGGCGATGCCAACGCCTTGCGTATCGCGCGACAGAAGCGCTTCCCGCCAGGTAAAGCCGGATCGGCGACGGTCTCTATCCCGATCAATTGATTTAAGCCGCAGATGAACGCGGATAAACGCCGATCAGAATTCTGATCTGCGTTTTCTGCGTTTATCTGCGGCTCTATTTTTTTATTCCGACGATCCCAAGAATCACGAGGAGCCCGCGCTTCAGACCTTTGTCTCTGTCGCGCGGGTCGTACCATTCATCGAGGGTGTGAGAGCTGCCGGAGGTGCCGCCCGCTCCGAGTGTGATCGCCGGAATGCCGAGCGAGATCGGAAGATTCGAGTCAGTCGAAGATTGATCGAGACGCGGTTCGACGCCGAGTAACCGCGTTGCTTCCAACGCGAGCTCAACGAGCGGCGAATCACTCGGTGTTTCGCCTGTCGGTCTTTCACCAATCAACTTGAGTTTGAGCTGCAACGCATCGCCCGTGCGCCTGCTTCCATTCTCTTCATCCGCCGCGTCGTGCATTGCACGACGGAAGAACGCATCGAGCCGCTGCAACTCTGACTCAGCCGTCGATCGCAGATCGACTTCCATCGTTGCTCTACTCGGAATCGAGTTGACGCCCGTACCGCCTTCGATGCGACCAACGTTGAATGTCGTGCGCGGATCTTTCGGCGCCGGGTACCCGGCTAGACGTGAAATCGCGCGGCCCAGCGCGTGTACCGGGTTTGCGACACCAAAGTCGCCCCACGAATGTCCGCCTGGTCCAGTGAACTCGACTCGATAACGACGAGATCCAAGCGCCCGGTTGGTAATGCGATCGAGCCCAGGCCCATCAAAACTCAGAAACGCATCGACCTCGGAAGCCCAGCGTCCCTTCGTGAACAGATGACGCACGCCGCGCAGATTGCCTTCGCCTTCCTCGCCAACTGTTCCAACAAACAGCAGCGAACCTTCAAGCGGTATTCGTTCGTTTTGAATCACGCTGGCGTGGGCGATTAGTGCTGCGAGTCCACAACCATCGTCAGCGATTCCCGGCGCAAACAACTTGTGATCGCGTTTGACGACCGTGAAGTCAGCGTCCTTTGAAAACACCGTGTCGAGATGTGCGCTGACAACGACGAGCGGCTTGAGTGAAGCACCGCGGATTAGCCCGAGGCAATTGCCCTCTTCATCGATCTCGACTTCCGTGAGTCGCAACTCAGAAAACTTTTGTCGCAGATACTCAGCGCGTTCCTGTTCGCCGAAAGGACTGGCGGGAACCGTGCAGATGCGGATCTGCTCTTCGGTGATTGCGCCGGCGTTAGTTTCGAAGAAGCGTAGCGCGCGAGCAACCTGGGGGTGCGACATCAGTTGGGCCGCGGAATTACGCAGTGCAACACGGATTTGACTCACAGCAACCCCAAGATCTCACTCTCTTCGAGTACTCCCGACGCCGCCTTCGCTCGCTCGTAAATCCGATTCACGAGATTCTCGTTCGGTTCGATGCCGCGCCTCTCGAGCCAGAAAATCACATTTGATTTTCCGCTCATTGGTCCAATCTCGATCACCTGCTCGAGACCAAACTCTCCGGCGGGGACGCCCGAGTAAACAATATCAGCCAACCTCTGATCGCCTTTCCGGTAACTCTTGATCACTGCCGCGGCGTGAACTCCGGTCGCGGTGCGAAACGCGTCGCGGCCGAAAACCGGATAATTTGCGGGCACGTCCCAACAGCAAATACGCGCGGCTGTTTTGCAATAATCACCCAGACGCGATAGATCGTTGTCGATCCAACCCAGCAGTTTCAAATTAACGAGCAACTGATCGAGCGGCGTGTTTCCGACTCGTTCACCCATTCCGAGTGCCGAGCCGTGAACCTGATCGGCTCCCGCCTGAATCGCCGCGATCGAGTTGATCACACCGAGGCCTCGGTCCTGATGACCATGCCAATCGAGGCGGATGTTGCCGCCCTGTTCTTCGATGATGCTTTTGACAAACTTCACCACGGCACGCGCGCCGTCGGGCGTGGAATGTCCAACCGTGTCGCAGACGCAAACCGCTTTCGCGCCACAGCGAATCGCGGTCGTGTAGAGCGCGCGAATGGTTTCGGGTTTCGCGCGAGTGGTGTCTTCAGTAACATACATCACCGGAAGTCCCTGGCGGACCGCAAACGATACGGCGTCCTCCGTCATTTGCAGGAGCTTCTCGATGGTCCAGTCTTCCGCAAAGAAGCGCACCGATGAAGAACCGATGAACGTACACGCCTCGATCGGAATGCCGGCGCGCTGCGAGATCTCAACGATCGGAACGATGTCGTTCTGATGGGTGCGGGCGGCGCAGTTCGGTCTGATCTTCAGTTTCTTGTTGGCGATCTCCCGGGCCAATCGTTCGACTCCGGCTGCGTGCGTGCCGCCGGCGCCCGGCAGTCCGATATCGGCAGTGTCTATGTTCAGCGCTTCCATCAAGTGAAGCAGCTCGAGTTTTTGTTCGACGGGAGGTTCTGTGACGGACGGTGACTGCAAACCATCGCGCAGTGTTTCATCGTCGATCCCGATATGGCGGTTGGGAGCGACGAGCGACGGTTCAATCGTATTCCAATCGTAAACTAGTTCATCGATTGTCACGCGAGTACCTCCAAAAACTTCGTTTGCTCATGATGTAGTTTGAAGTTGGATTACAGCAACCGCGGAATTGAATGTCAAGATGAGTCTTCCTTGCTATTGCTTAGCGTCTGAGCTAGTTTTAGGCGGGCTCTCACCGAGCCTCCTATACTTCGCGGCGCACGTCTTTATCGATCCCCAGTTCTGAGGATTAGCTGATAGTTGACCATCACCAAAGAACCATTTGACGCTTTGCTTGAGTGGCTCGACCCCGATCGCGAAAAAGCAGGAGCACGATACGAGCTAATTCGCGCCGGGTTGATACGGATCTTCGTCTCCAAAGGTCTGAGTGATGCCGAACACTATACGGATGAGACGATCGATCGAGTGATCAAACGACTGCCTGAGCTTCAGGAGAGTTACGTTGGCGATCCGGCTCGTTACTTTCACGGCGTGGCGAGAAACGTCCTGCTCGAATGTGGACGGCGCAGAGAGGTACCGACGGACGTGCTGCCGCAACACTCAGTACCAGTTGACGCGCGGACTGATACTCATGAGTGCCTGTCAAAGTGTTTGAAACTGTTGCCCGTCGACAAACAGGAATTCATTCTCGACTATCACCTGTATCACGGAAGTGCGAAGATCCAGCATCACCGGCAGATGGCCGGCGAACTTCAGATTAGCGAGGGAGCTTTGCGTACTCGTGCCCATCATTTGCGAGTAAATCTCGAAAAATGCGTACTCCGGTGTATTAATCACGGGAGGCAAAACGAAACTGCCGTCTAAAGACATAGTAAATGGTAGTGGGGGGAGGAGCGGCCATCATAGTTAAGAGCGATAAAACTGAGGTAAGGGAGTATCTACTCGGTCGACTAGCCGAGGCGGACGAGGAGCAATTCGAGTTACGTTTGCTGTCGGATTCGGAATTTGCTGAAGAGTTTGACATTGTTGTTGACGAAATCACTGATGAATATCTTCAGAATGACTTGTCGGGCGACGAACGTGAACGCGTCGAGAAATATTTTCTGAGTAGCAACGAGCGTCAGGTCAAGTTGCAGTTTGCGGCTGAGTTGTTAGGGCGTGCTAAGTCCAGGCCAGTCCCTCGTCCGGGGTTCTTCGAACAGATCGCGGCATTCTGGAGGCAACAGTCGTATGCGCGTGTAGCGCTGGTGGCGGCAGCGGTGATCATTGTCGCCGGCATCATTATCTTGTGGCCCAAGTCAACGACCACGTATTTAGCAGTTAACCTCACCATCAGCACCGCTGAACGAGCGGAAGGCCCCGCAATTCAACACGTCAAGCCGCCCCCAAATGCAGGTCTCAAAATAACACTCACGATTCCGGAGAACGCGAGAGGCGCTAAAGGCTACGTAGTCAAGTTAGTAGGTGGAAGTGATTTAACTATCGAACAACAAACACCGGAAGCGGTAGTTGTCACTATCGCTCCAGGATCAATAACTCCAGGTACCTACGCAATCCAACTCTCCAAAATCAAACCCGACAACACAAGGGAACGAATCCCCGGCAGCTACTACTTCGCGGTCGAGTAATTCATCCGCGCAATCTGCGGCTAATGCCCCAGCCGATTCCTGCGAGCAAAGTTAACAACAATCCAGCACCAACCGCACTTTGAACTGCCGGTGGCGCAGCGCTCGGTGGCGGCAGTTTGATCGGTTCTTTGAATTCGCCCTGCAAAGTAAAGCCGGCCCAGAAGTGCGGCGACTGCCACTGCGGATTTTGTCTTAAAGTATTTTGCGCATCACGCAACGCCGCCGCAGGCCGCATACCTTTCTTCAGCATGTTCGTGTAGAAGTACTTCATCAACTCCGCAGTCGCTTCGTCGTCAACCTTCCACAAACTCGCTACCACGCTCGAAGCGCCTGCATGCATAAAACCACGCGTCAAACCAATCAGCCCTTCGCCACTAACATCCTCACCGAGACCCGTGCGACACGCGCTCAGCACAACCAGCGACACGGGCACGCGAAGATTGTAAACGTCCTGCATCGTGATGAAGCCCTGCTGGTCGCGTCCGGCTGCATCAACCATCGACAGATAAAACCCGAGCTTTTTCGGATTGTTGGGATCGAACAACCCGTGCGTTGCGAAATGCAGGATCGCATACCGCGAGAAGTTAATCTGCTCCAACATCGCACGTGACGCGTCGAATCCCCTGGCAATGAAAGCACCCTGGCCTCCGACCTCGCGCAGGTAATTCAGTTCATCCTTGCTGTAGACGAGTGGTTGGATCTTGTCAGGATCGACTGAATCTGCATCCACTTCAACGCCGCGCTCTGTCGCCGCAGCTAAAACGGCGGCTGATCCGGAGCTCTTGAATTCCGCATAGTTCGATCGGAATACCGGGTCGCCAAATGCTGCCAAAACCTTCGTGCTCGCCGGCCGCTGCTGTTTCTCTTTGCGCAGTTGACCGAGAATCGATGCCGACGGCGCGTTTACGATTTCATAACTCGCAACCAGCGGAGTCCCTGAAGGCGACGGCAATAACTGAAACGGAATGTAATTCAACGCACCGTCCGCCACCACGATCACTCTCTTGATCGTCGATTGATTCGCCAACGGAGTGAGAATCATTTGCGCGAGTTCACTGCCCGCTTTACTAAGGCGTTTCTCAGAATCATCGTCGGGCTTCTTTGCGAGGAGCTCGTAAAGCGTTCCCACGGCAGCAGTGACTTTTTCCGCCTTCGGCAATTCATAGACGCGGGCGTCGTTGCGCGTAATGGCCCAGACGTAGCTCGCATCCTTCCCGAGGAAGTACTCGAGCAACATCGTCTCGTTATCTTCGACAATGAATTGCTGAATCTGTTGTATCGAATAGTTGGCTGTCTCTTGAAACTGATCGTAGTTTGGATTCTGTTTCTGGAGTTGCTGTGTGAGTTGTTGGTGTTGCTCGCGCAAAGCGGTTAAAGCTTTCTCGAGCGAATCGAGTTGTTCCTTTTTGTAGTCTGTAGCAAGCACAGAGATCGTGTGCTCCGCGATCTCGCGGATGTTCCGGCGCAGTTTCCCTTCGCGTTCCGCCAGACGCGGGTCGATGCCGGTTACGACCGTGGTCTGTGTGTCGCGCAACAGCGCCGCCAGCGAACGCGCGCGGGCGAGTTCACTTGCCTCGAAGGCTTGCTGTTCCAAGCCCTGCGAAGGCTGCCGTTTGCGCTTTTGCATCAGGCACTCGATATAGGTCTCATAACGATCGTGAACACTGGCGGAAAACGCCATGGCTAACGTTCGACTGCTCAAATCGCTCCAAATGTTTTCGGTGCTTTCGATCGATTCTTTAAGATAATTTTCCGCCGCATCATAATTACCCTGGCTCAACTCCAATCGTCCGAGCGCGAATGCAACCGCAGCTTTTTTAACTTGAGCATCCGACTCGCGAAAGTTTTTGAGTGCTGCCTCGTAATTCCTGCGCGCAAGCTCAATCTTTCCCTGCCGTTGGTAGACTTCTCCAATCAACCCTCTAACCTGTGCGGCGTCGCTATCGTTGTGCGTGGTCTCATAAAAGGGTGGGATCGGTAAAAAGTATTGCAGCGCAAGGTCATACTTCTCGGTGGCGAGGTAGACCTGGCCGATATACTCCTCGCACTCTGCGATGTCCAAATTTGCGGCGCTATTACCTGAGGACTTGAAATACTCCAGTGCCTGTTCTAACTCACGAAGTGCTTCCGGGTACTTTTTCAACAGGAAATACGTATAACCGGTCTTCATTATCTGTCGGGTATAACCGCGCAGGTTCGAAGCTTGCGCAAAATAGTGCTGCGCTCGCTGATTCTGAGTTAACCCATACTCGGGAAGCCCGCTCTCATTGAAAATGTAGGCCATTCCCGCAGCGATTCTCGCTAACTGATCCGGTTCGTCTTCATCGTCCAGCAGATTCTGGGCCTGAGTTAAGTAGGAGAAGCCGTTAACCCATTCTCCTTTGCGCGCTTCGACGAAACCCAACTGGATCAGGACCTTAGCTTCTTCATCCGGTTCCTGACGCTGATGCCGGATTTCCAGCGCTGACTCAAAGTTCTGGGACGCCTCAGTCATCTTGTTCTGGGCAAAGTAGTAGGTACCCAGATCGAGGTACGACTCGGCAATGCCTTCCTGATCGTTTATGGATTGAAACAGCGCGAGCGCTTCCTGCGCGGTTTGCAGAGCGAGGTCGTGGTTCTTTGAGTTTTGTCTTTCACTGAGATCGAGCAGTTGCTGCGCTTGAGTCTTCGGATCCGGATTTGCGGCAGGCGCCGACACACCAGCGGACAAATGCCAACTGAGGATCAGGCAAATGAGGAGGACTAACGTTACTTTCATCTAACGCGAACTGAACGTCGAAGGCGTTGCTGAACGTTATCGCAACGCCTTCGACGCAACTCTACTTAATTCGCTAGCTGTCACCGTTGTGACCGTTCTGAGCGCCGGCGCTCTGGGTCTTAGCCTTCGGAGCAGTAACGCTCTTCCCGTTTTGACCATTTACGCCGTTCTTGTCGATCAGATTGAGAGCCTCGAATACCGGGAAGATCGCGAATGCCTGTTGCGCCCTTTGTCCGCGACTCCTGATATCACGCGGGAAGTTTTTGATTGAAACGGTCTCGTAGTCGCCGCCGGTCTTATCGGTCGGATCAGTTTTGGTGCCACCGGCAAGAGCGCCTCGCAAATCCGGTGTTCCTTCGCCGCTGTAGATAAGGCTGGCAACATCTACATCGAGACTCTGTTCGAGTGGCACTGGTCCACTGAGAGGCAAATGCGGCAGGAAACGCCTGACATCCGCCTCGTCACTGCTTACCGCACGTTTGGTTTCCTTGAAGTAAGCCTGCAGAAAACTGAGCCATGGGTTTTTGAAGTCGGTGCTGAACCGATATTTCGCATACTGTGCCATGACGGGACTGTCTGTGGAAGGCTCCGCCCATGGAAAGTAGACTGACAGCCCGCGAGAATACTGAAATGCCGGTCCAAGGAAGTCTGCGGCGATGATGATCTGTTCGATGTCGGGATGATTTTCTTTCTTGGGATTCTCCTTGACCAAGCTATTCATCACTTTGATGCAGGCGGTTCGAATGTCGATGAGCTCCTGACTTGGCCTGGCAAGATCGTTGATCTTGTTAGTCAAGCAGAAACAGAAGTCGTAAAGATCGGTGTACATCTCGTTGAAAAAGCTTTGCGACTTCCAGTGCGACAGCAGGATGTAGTCGCGCGCGCGATCGTTTTGCAAACCAACCTTCAGAGTTCTCGCCAGCTCATCGATCTCTTCCTGTATCTCTATGACTTTCCCGAGATCACAAAGAGTCAATTGAAACGAGTAACCGGCCAGCAGGTAGTCTGCACTATTGCGCATGCAGGAGAGATAGATCTCCAACATCAGCTCTCGCATGTTTATCGGTGTGTCTTTGTCTTCAAGGGCATTGAAGATGCGGATCAGAATCTGGCGGTAAGGCCAACTACCGACAAAAGCCGGACCCTGTGATGCGAGCATGTACTTGGCCGCGTCCTTTAATTCGTAAGCGACTTCGAGTGAGCTCACGGAGCAACTGTGAAAACTAACTAATTCGAGGACCGAGCCTTCGAGTTCGATGCCATCGTTAAAGTCACCGATGATCTGTCCGAGGTCGGTTAGCGTCAGTGATTGCTCGCTCGCATGTTCGTCGAGCATGAAGATGTCGTTACCAACGACGACGCCGTGACCGAGCATGAAGAGCATGTAATGCTTTGCGGGGTAATTGTCGGCACAAAACCGCAAGAACTCTCGCAGCGATGCTTTCGCGCCCGGTTCTTCCATGCGGTTGCTGACCGGGTTGAAGGTGCTGTTCACATTCGGAGCGACCGGGGGTTTGTAGTCGATTCCGTAATGTCTCCTCAGTACCGTGTTCAGTGCTTTTCTCACCAGCTCCCGGCTCGTCGATGTTGCCGGCGCGCCTTCCGGCGCCGTGCTGGTTCGTTCATCTCGCCACAGCTTGTCTTCAACGAGACTGCGCACCGCCGGATCATTGCCCTGAAAACCAATGTTGGCTTTTCCGTCGGCTTTGAGCTTGTTGACGACGTTTACATCAAACACATGGGTAGGAGTTCCCTCGGTGAAAGGATCAAACTGGGCCACGACGTTGGCATCAGGATGAAACCCGGCATCCTTGATGGCCTTCAGTTGCGAGACAGCGCTGATCGCAAGTGGATTGTCAGTGGCAAAGTAAAACATCAATGTCCATTCTTTAGGTTCGCACATTTCAAATCTCCTCCTTCGGAGTTCACGCGGGCTAACGTGAGACGTTAGTTTGGCAGCTTCAAAGATTGGTTCTTACCTTAACCGTGGCTGCTCTCTGGGCGGCCAGAAAGGGGTGCTGGGCATGTAGAAACAACCAGAGGTCCGACAAGGCTATTCCCAGGTCCGATTCCTGTCAACCAAATCTCGGCGATTAAGCTTCATTAGGTATGCGAAAAGAGCGAGAAAATGTGTCTCAATGAAATAGGTCCGATAGGACATGTAGAACCTGTACTTCATTTTGAGCGAGACGGGTTCATGTGCTATAGCCTCTGTCGCTGTGGCACTGAAGACAATCGCCCTGGGGTCTGATCGCGCGGCAAAAATCATGGCGGTACGAGCCAGCGTCGCGCGAATCGCAACTATCGACCCGGATTGGACGAACGCTAACGTCGTCGCGCGGCGCGTGGAGACCAGTGTTCCCGCCATGCCGCTAACGGACTGGCAACTGATGCAGGGCGCCCGAGAACGAGCCCTCGCTGCCCGCGACTCACTGCGTAGCCGCAGGCTCGAGGCTGATATTTACGTCGGGCTCGAAGGAGGCTTTCACTCGGTTTCCATCGAGGGTGAGTGGCATACGTTCCTTCGAGGCTGGGCTTTTGCCATCGATAACGGCGAACGGAGTGCTTTTGGCGCGGCGCCGTCGATTTCAGTGCCGGCCGATATCGTCAAGAGTGTTGTCGAAGGCCGCCGGGAACTCGGCACCGTGATCGACGAAGTCACCGGCGGACGCGACATCAGAAGCAAGCAGGGCGCGTGGGGAGTTTTGTCACGCGACCTCGTAACACGTTCCATGAGTTTTGAGCTGGCGCTCGTCGCCGCCTTTGCGCCTTTTTATAATCCCAAACTTTACAGTCAACCGAATGGATGAACTAGTCGCCCAAGTTAACCACGAGGAGCCACCGCCACACTCGCGTAAGGATGCGGGTTGGGTCGAGGTCATTGCCGGATCGATGTTTTCAGGCAAGTCAGAGGAACTGATCCGGCGTCTGCGCCGCGCAAAGATTGCGCGACAGAAGGTGCAGGTCTTTAAGCCCGAGCTCGACTCGCGCTTTTCGGAGAGTCAAATTGTTTCCCACTCTGAGATGCGTCACGACTCGGCGAACAGTCGTTCGGCCGCCGAGATACTCGTGAAAGTCGATTCGGACACGGAAGTT
This sequence comes from Pyrinomonadaceae bacterium, assembly GCA_036522475.1. Classification (GTDB taxonomy): domain Bacteria; phylum Acidobacteriota; class Blastocatellia; order Pyrinomonadales; family Pyrinomonadaceae; genus PSRF01. The sequence continues at coordinate 12,421 of DATDFT010000100.1, forward strand.
GTCGGCATCGATGAAGGGCAGTTCTTCGACAACGAACTGGTGAACGTTGCGAACACGCTCGCACGGCGCGGCGTGCGCGTGATCATTGCCGGGTTGGACCAGGACTACACCGGCAAACCGTGGGAACCGATGCCGCAGTTACTAGCGATTGCCGAGTACATCACGAAGACCCACGCTATCTGCATGAAATGCGGCCAACCCGCAAACTATTCCCAGCGCACGTTCGAATCAGAGGAACGCGTTGCCGTGGGTGCCTCGGACAAATACGAAGCGCGCTGCCGCATGTGCTTCGTTCCCCACGCCGACGCGCCGACCGTGCACGACTGACTCCTAAATAAGGCCACACCGCGGGGCAACGTAAGGCGCGATCCGTCTCGTCTCAGCCCGCAAGAAGTCTTCATCGTTTACGTTCCTTTACCCGCAAGGTAGTTTTCCCGTCTCCCCACGAGTGGTCTCCCCTTGGTCCATCGCTAAGTCAGGAGTACGACAATGAAGCTAAAGCACCTAACCGCATTCACCGTTTTATGTTTGCTACTCGCTCTCCCATTGCACGGTCAAGATTCCCCACGCAGCCCGAAAACCTCTAACTACCGTCTCTCCGGTCCGTACACGCACAAAAACCTTACGGTCTTTCTCGTTCACGGCAAGGATCAGACCACCAGGACGTTTCTGACACTTCAGGAAGCGCTCGCGCAAAAGAAGGTGAAGGTCTATGAGACCCGAGACGTCAATGAGCTCGCGATTCGGAACCTCTCGAACCAGGACATCTACGTTCAATCAGGCGACATCGTCCGGGGCGGCGACCAGGATCGGATGATCTCAATGGATTTCATCGTGCCGCCTCGATCAGGCCGCATGCCGATTGCTGCGTTTTGTGTTGAGTCAGGTCGTTGGAGCAAGAGAGGAACCGAGGAGTCAGCCGTTTTCACCAGTTCCGACAACGCAGTCGCAACGAAGGAACTGAAGCTCGCAGCCAAAAGTGAAAACTCGCAACAAGCGGTTTGGCAAAATGTATCGCTGGCACAGGAGAAGTTGAGCCGCAGTGTTGGCGCAGACGTTAGCTCGCCCGCTTCCAGCTCGAGCCTGGAGTTATCGATCGAAAATTCGAAAGTTAAGGAAACAAGCACCGCCTACATCGATGAACTCTCAGGAATACTGAAGAACAAGCCGGACGTGATCGGCTACGTGTTCGCGATCAACGGCAAGGTGAACAGCGCCGACGTCTACGCGTCGCGCGCACTCTTTGCAAAGCTCTGGCCCAAGCTGCTCAAGGCCAGCGCCGTGGAAGCGATTGCCGAACTGAATACACACACTGACGAGGCGAAGCCGGTCGCGCGCGAGACGGTCGAAACTTTTCTGACCGACTCTGAGAAGCCGGCGGGCGCTGCAATGGATGTGACACAACGAGTCCGAATGGTGAAGCGCGAAGACGACAAGAACGTCTTCTTCGAAACTCTCGACCGCGATCAGAAAGATGGCTGGGTCCACCGAAACTACATCAAAAAACAGTGAGGAGCGTTGATATAAGTCGAAAAGGACACCTATCCGACCTATAAAAAAACTGGCGAGCGGTCCTCAAACACAATACCGCTCGCCATCATTTTATGAGGCATGCATCTAGCATGTAGGGGTGAGGAGTTCGTCGCGCGTGGGGTAATTTTCTCCAAATGAGCGCCGGCCGCCTCTTCTCGGGGGCTCATCTATTCCGACGCTTCACCTTCTATGACTTCGATCAGTCAAACATTTCAGAAAAATCTTTTGCGGTAGGACCGTGCAAAACTATTTGACTACCCGGAAGGAATAGTTGTCGATGAATTCATCCTGTCCTGAGTCCACAACTCCACTAAGCCTGACTTTGTAATCTCCCGGACTGAGCACGTCGCCTGTGATGGTCCATGGAACAACGTGTTGTTCACCGCTCGGCTCCGCTTTTAGCTCGTCCGCAGTCTTTAGTGAATTGTTTTCACGAAGCAGTTCCGACTTGTAATTGCGAAAGCTCGTATTGGTTACCTGCAATTCGAGCCGGACGTCGAAGCCCTTCGGCGGTATCTGTACGCGCGGAGTCGAACCACCTTCGGAACGCTGCGAACCCGGCGTCAGCGGCACCTTCATCAGGTGGGAGGAATCTTCGCGGACAGTGTGTTGCGCAGGTTTTCTCGTCGAAACCCAGCAAATGAACACGATGATTGCGATGCTCGCCACAACCGCGGCCGAGACGGCGATACTCGCACTTCTGCCAAACGGGCCGGCAGAGAAAAACGGGAGGAATTTTTTCGCGGGAGCTGGTGTTTCGGTTTGGCGAACTGCGACCGGAATTTTTTCGGGAGGAACGGGAACCGGTTGGGAGTCCAGATATCGCCTTAGTAAACGGCCAAAACGCAAATTCTTTTGACGTTCAGCCGTGATCAGAAAATTCGTCTCAAACTGTTGCCTCTCAGAAGGTGATAAATTATTTACTACGTACTGGTCGATTAACTCTCCTTCAACGACCAAAAGCTCTTCATAAACCCCGGGATCCGACAAAATGCTTTCTTCGAGTGCCGCTCGGCGATCTGCTTCCAAGTTTCCGAGCAAATAGCTTCTCATCTCTTGCTTATCAAAATTCGGGTTCAATTTATCTCTCCAGCGACGAAGTCGCCTCTAATCTCTATGACTTGAAACTGCCAATTATTTCATTCCTCTGCTCGCTTGATGCATTTCTCCACACACTGCTGCAAACCCAGACGAATGCGATAGGCCCGTATGCGCAAGGCGTTAGCTGCGATTCCTAACTCCTCCGCCAGTTGCTTTCGCTGGTCGATCTTCGAACCACCTTCGGCTCCATAGTACTTCAGAAGTAAATACCGGTTCTCTTCGCTGAGACTATCCATGCACTGTTCGAGGCAGCGAAATTCGACTTCGACTTGATTTGAGTCATTAGGCGGGAACGGAGATGGCTGAGGTGGTTTTCTCCTCATATACTCCATGAGAATAAAGTTTGCGACACCGAAGAAGTAGCGAGTTGGATCACCAGTAAACTCTTTCTTAATCGTGCTCAAACGCTGAGTAACGCGATTGATTGTCTCATCAGCCAGATCTTCAGCATCGGCGCAACCGCGGCCGGTGAAAATGATTATGAGGCGCGCTCGGATCTCCTCGTACTTGATTCCCGCTTGTTCACGATCTGAATCAAGCCAGTCAAGCAAGGCATCAAAAGCCTCCTGCGACAAAGACCAATTTTTGTTCATCAGGCTCTTCGTCTGCGGACAAAAACCACGGTAAAGATCAGCAGCACGATGCCCCCGAGGATACAGAGCAACGCCAGTTGAGTTCGGTTCGGGAACGGTTCGACAAACTTTTCTGTTTCGGTGTATTGACCCTGAATAACAAAGCCGGCCCAGTAGTAAGGCGACTGCCAGCGTTTATTTTGCGAAAGCGTGAGCTGCGCGTGTCGCAAGGCCGCGGCCGGCGCCATTCCTTCCTGGAACAGCGCTTCATAAAAGTGCTTCATCAATTCGGCCGTGGCATCGTCGTCAACCTTCCAGAGCGACGCGATCACGCCCGATGCACCGGCGTACATAAAACCGCGTGTCAGGCCGATGAGACCTTCACCTCTAACGTCTTTACCGAGGCCGGTGCTGCAAGCACTCAGCACCACGAGATCTGCCGGAAGGTGCAGGTTGTAGATGTCGTGCAAGCGGAGAAATCCGTTTTGCGGGCGTCCTTCGCTGTCGAAAAGCGAGAGCACGATGCCTGAGAGTTCTGGCCGTTCGCTGTTGATTAGACCATGCGTAGCGAAATGTATGATCCGATAGTCGGACAGTTGAGGACCAAAAACGATTTCGCGGTTTGCGTCGAAGCCGACGGCTTTGAAGCCTGTGTACCACGGAGCCGCCGCGATGATTCCATTCGCTTCGGCTCCGGACGCGAGGAGTCGTGGAATTTGTCCGCCATCGGGAGTGATGCCGGCGTCACGGAGTGCGAGTTGAACGTCATTGGAGCGCCGCGGCTGCAATCGTTTCACATTTGCCGTGACTCTCGGATCGTCAGCTTCAAATACGGGGTCGGCGAGTACGGCGACTGACTTACTGGCCGGTTTACGATTCGCTGCAACTGACTGCAACAACGCGAGGGTCGAAGCTGAAGGCAGATTCACGATCTCATATTTTTGAAGCAAATAAGCGCCAGTTTCAGGCGCGGTCAGCATTTGAAACGGTACGTACTGAAGCGCGCCGTCTGCGACTACGAGCAGCCGTTTCTTTTCGAGCTTGCCGGCGAGTGGTCCAATGATCAACTTGCTGAGCAGATCTGTTTGCGTGGGGATCTGAGCGTCGGCTTGTGCCTGACGCTCGGCGCGCGCAGCCACTGACTCACCGTAGATCATCTGGCGCGATGCGATCAGCTCGTGAAGTTTTCTCGCAGAAGTTTCAATCTCCTGGCGTGGTGCGAGTTCGTAGCTGAAGAGCGAGTTGCGAGTCACGACCCAAACGTAGCTGCGCTCGTCACCAAGCACATACTCCAGCAACACCGTGTCGTCATCGAGAAGACGCTTCTGCACCTCATCGAGACTCAACAACTCCGGAACATTCACACTGGCAGAACGAGGATTCGACTGACGAATCTTGTCTCGCGTTTGCGCAAGCTCGGCAACCAGGTCGTCGAGTTCTTTGCAGATCTGATCCGATTCCTCAGTTCGTTTCTCCATCAGCAGTTGCACCTGCTGCTGGGCTTTCGTGTTTATCGCTTCACTCAGTGAACGTTCTTTCTCCAGCAGCGCCGGATCGACGCCATCGCGAACTTTCGCTCGCGCTTCACTGAGCAACTCCAGGAACGATCGCGCCCGTGCTTTTTCACTGACTGCAAACGCTTCCTTATCGAAACCCGTACTCGGATTCTGCCGGTGCATCTGCATCAGGATATCGATGTAAAACTCGTAAGTGCTGCGCACGGTTGCGAAGTAGCTCGTGCGCAGATCCTGACTCACAACATTCGCGCGCTGCGTCTCGATAATGCCGAGCGCTGCTTCGATCTCCTGTTTCGCGTTGGCAAGGTCACCAAGTCCACGGTAAAGATGGGCCAAGTGGTTGTGAATCATCGCCTTCGCGACGGGATCTGACGACCGTTCACTCAGCGGCAACGCATTGCGGTAGTACTGTAATGCACGGTTCGCATTTTTTAACTCTTCGTAGACATGTCCGATGTAGCACAGCAAGTAAGCCGCTTCGCGCTGGTCTTCATCCTTCCTCATGAGCAAGGCGGCGCGGTTATACGACTCGAGGGCCTTGTTGGTATCACCCATGGAATCGTAGGCCAGTCCGAGGTCGCGCAAAGTCAACGACTCGAGTTGCGGCATCCGGAGCGATTTGAACGATGCCAGAGCGGCCGTGAAATGTTCGATTGCCTGCTGGTCATCACCGAGTGAATGGCTCATCCGTCCTAGTTGCACTTGTCCCTCAGTCGCGCCCCACAACTTCCCGTTGCGCTCAAACAATTGCGTCGCTTTTTCGCAATATGGCACCGCCAGACTCTGATCTCCCATATCAAAGTAGATGGTGCCAATCGCGCCGCTCACCATTGCCTGCGCGGTCTGGTCTCCAATTCGTTCGGCAATCGGTTTCGCGGTTTCGTACCAATCCAAGGCGGCCTGATTGTTACCGGTTTTGCGGTTGATAAAGCCGAGTGCGATGAGCGCCTGACACTCAACTGCAAGATCCTTTGATTGCCGCGCCAACGATAACGCCTCGGCAAACGAGCGAAACGCTTTCTCGGGCTGGCCCAGGTTCTTGTAGTTGTACCCAAGCGACATCGAGGAGACCGCCTGGCCACGTGGATCGTTAAGCTCACGCCAGATAGTCAACGATTGCTGTTCGAACTGCTGATTTTCGGTGCGTTCGCCGAGACCGTAGAACGCTTCGCCGAGATTGTTGAGCGCTTCGGCCTCGATGGCGCGATTGCGC
>DATDFT010000101.1:0-2085 GCA_036522475.1 Pyrinomonadaceae bacterium
TCCCAAAGCGAGACGGTGTTGCTGCGCACTGTTGCGGTAGCAAGTAGTTTTCCGTCTGGACTGAAGACGAGGCGCGTGGCGCCGTAGAAATTGTTGTAACCGGTTTGGAGCACGAGCTCCGGCTTTGCTTCTCGCGATCGCTGATCGGACGTGCTCGTTCCATTTGGACCACCGCTTTTTACCCCCAGCCCGCGATTGTCCGGCGGTGTTGGCGCTGGCGTTTGCGCGGCGACGACCGAAGTGAAGAACACGAGCGTGAATAACCAAAGGATCTTGTTACGCATGAATAAACCTTGCAGCCGCGGAATGTTCCAACAGTAGTAACCCGATCGCGATGAACGCGAGCACGAACATCACCGGATGAATCTCTTTGCGACGGCCAACTATCAGATAAAGGCCAACGTGCGAAATGAATCCCCAGAGAATTCCCTGGGTGATCGAGAAAGTAAGGGGGATGAGGATTATAGTCAAAAACGCCGGCAGTCCTTCCTCAATTTTCGCGAAATCGATCTGGCTGACGCTACGGAACATCGACGCGCCGACGAGAAGCAGCACCGGCGAGGTCGCATAGAGCGGCACCATGCCCGCGAGGGGCGCGAGAAAGAAGCACGGCAGGAAACAAAGCGCGGTGAATACTGACGTCCAACCAGTGCGGCCGCCGCTGTTGATGCCGGCAATACTTTCGATATACGCCGTGCCCGAAGATGATCCGGCGAGACCAGCGCCTAAAGTGGCAAGCGAGTCGACGATCAAACCCTGTTTCAGGTTGCGCGGATTTCCTTCTTCGTCGAGGAGATTGGCTGCGTGCGCGACGCCGATGAACGTCGAGATCGAATCGAAAAGATCGGTGAAGAGTATGCCGGTAATCGCCGGGAGCAGTGAGAGCTTGAGCGCGCCAAAAATGTCTAACTTCAAGAACACCGTGCGAAAGTCAGGCGCACTAAAAGGACTTTGGGGAGCCGGCACCTGACCTGCTGCCCACGCAACGAGTGTCACCACGAAAATACCTGCGAGAAATGCGAACGCGCTGCCGCGAATCATCAGTGCGACAGTCACCACTAATCCGAGCGCGGCCAACAACGCAGGCCCCCCGAGTTCGCCGAGCCTTACGAAGGTGACCGGATCGGAAGCGATCATGCCGGCATTTTTCAAACCGATGAACGTGAGAAAGATGCCGATGCCGGCGGCAGTTCCGATTCGCAACTCGGCTGGGATCGCTTTCGCGATCGTTTCGCGAACAGGCGTGACTGAAATCAGCAGAAAGAGCACGCCCGCCCAAAAGATGATGCCGAGTGCGACCTGCCACCAGACTTTATACGAGAGAATGATCGTGAACGTGAAGAACGCGTTGATGCCCATGCCCGGTGCGACCGCGAACGGGAGTTTCGCGTAGGCGCCCATCAGGAGCGTCATCACGAAACAAACCAGCACTGTCGCCGTGAGCACGCCGCTGAAAGCCATGCCCGTGCCGGAAGTTGAAAGAATTGCGGGATTCACCACTACGATGTAGGCCATTGTGAAGAACGTGGTGATACCGGCGATTGCTTCGCGACGCAGGTTCATGGGGGCATAGAATATGACAAGAGCCACGGATTACACAGATAAAAACGGACTTAGCGTTTTCAGTCTGTGTAAATCCGTGGCCCAGCCCGCAAGGAGTTCCCCAACTTCTGCGGACCAAATTTTTCATCCGATCGTGATCACAACCACGCGCTTCTTTCCGGTCGCGGCGACCATCTGTTTGCGTTCGGCTTTCGAGTGCAGCGCTTCGAAGCTGGTCGATTCGCCTGCGATCTGCGCCTCGTGAAAGAAGTAGCGATCGTCGTAACGTTCGAACACGAGTTTCGCGTTGTCGGCTGGACTGCTGTTTACAATGTTCGTCAGAATCATCGCACTCGCTGGACCATCAACGCTTCGAATCTGAAGCACTGTTCGATCCGAGCTCGGGTTGACTACGCTAATCGCGTACTTGCCGGCCGGCAGGTTCGTTTTGCCGGCAGTGAATGCGAACGGGATGTTGGCGATCACTCGTTGCGGGCTGGTCGTTTGTGCTTCTGCTGCACTCGCGCAGAGAGTTGCGAGAGC
>DATDFT010000102.1:0-9275 GCA_036522475.1 Pyrinomonadaceae bacterium
CCGAAGCGTGAGTCGAATCCGACCTGGACCACGTGGTTAACGACGCGATCGGTCCACACAAGTCTGATGCTCTTCTTCATCATTCCTTCGCGTGAATTGAGAGCATTGAGTTCCTTGATTACTATGCGGCGGACACTTGTCTTGTCGAGCGCATTGAAACTCAGGATCGAGTCGATGCGATTGTAAAACTCGGGGCGAAAGTACGTTTGCGCCGCGCGATGGTAAGTCGAAGACGAGATGTCGTCACTCGTTCCGAATCCCGGCGTTCCGGACGCTAGCGCGCCCAGGTTTGAAGTCATGATCATGACCGCACTCTGAAAATGGGTCGTCCGTCCAAATCGATCCGTGAGCCGGCCCTCGTCGAAGACGCTCAGCAACACGTCAAACACACCCTCATCAGCCTTCTCGATCTCATCAAACAGGACGACAGCAAACGGCTGCCGTCGCATCTGGTTGATGAACTCGCTTGGCTCGCCCGATGGTCCGGCAATCAAGCGTTCGGCGCTGCCCGGAAGCGAGTATTCACTCATGTCGAGCCGCACAAATCGCTCGGAGTCTTCAGCCGCGCCGAAAAGGAAACGGGCAATTGAACGCGAGAGCTCGGTCTTGCCAACGCCTGTTGGACCAGTGAACAGCAAGACGCTGATCGGCCTGGCTGGATCGTTCAATCCTGCCTTGAATGTCAGCACTGCACTCGTCGCTGCACGACACGCCTCAGACTGGCCAATCACTTCATGCTCGAAGAATGCTTGCAGGTCGCGTTCTTCCAACGACACTTCGTCGCGCAGGAACAGCTCGGGCAATCCGGTTGCTTTAACAAATGCACTGATGATCCGCTCGCTCGTGATCTCCGTGACGCGATCCGATTTTGCGTTCTCGTAAACGCGGGTCGTGAAAGCCACCGTCTTCCCCGGAAAAGCTTCATACGGCAGGAAGCGCCGGAACAGACGATAAATGAGATTGCGTGCGTCTCCGTGCATACGCACCGGACTGTTACGTTCGATATTCGCGCTGTACGCGTGCAATGCCGACAGCGCTTCGGGTTGCGTGAAATCAGGTACACGCAAAATACGAAACGCATCGACAAATCCCGGCAAGAGTCTACGACACGCGTCGAGACCCGCTGGTGTTGTTTCACTGACGATTCGCACTTCGCCTCGTTCGAGAAACGGCAGGAAAAACGAAGCAACGCTGTTTGTAGCCGACTCGCCGCCGGTGCGGAGCAATTCGAGAAGATCTTCAAACGCGAGCACTCCGTCGATTCGCGCCAGTTCTTCAATCACGCGCTCGCAACGTTCCTCCCACTGGCCCAGGTATTTCATCCCCGCAATCAGACGCGCCGCGCTTGAAGTCCAAAACCGGTGACGATTAGCCGGTGGCTCGTTGACATTTGAACGTCCTTCTCGTTCTAGGGTACGAACCGCATCGACGAGCATCGACGTCTTACCAACGCCTGACTCTCCAACGAGGAGCACATTCGTTCGTTCGCGGTCGAGCAATTGAGTGAGCTCGGAAACGAGTCGCTCTCGACCAAACGCGCGCGAGAAGCTGCGGCGCATTTCGTCTGACCCAAGCGGAGTCGCGACGAGATTCAGGTTTTTTATCTCAGGCCCACGGAGCGTAGTCGGAATGAGCTTGCCGCCTCTTACCGCAAGCTCTTCGAGCCGGATACTTTTAGGACTCAGATAAGATCGGAGTTGTTGAGGCGTGCGATTCTTCAGCGACTCTTGCGCGTAGGTCGTCACCAACCCACGCAACGCGCTCGCTTCGTAATAGTAAAACTGTAGACCCAGCAACGGCATGGCGCACACAAGCATTCCGCTCTGCTGGCGTCCATGCACGCAAGCTACACGCAACGGAAACGATTCGTCGCACGGGTACACGCGACCTCTGAGCGTGTACTCGGGACGCACGTCGACTCTGAATTCCACCAACTGCGGATCGAGAAAGTCGGGCGCGCTGCGGTACGGCTCATGCTCGAAAGCCCATGTGAGATACTCTTTGAGTTGGGCCAACGCTTCGCGCGCCGTGCGACCGAAGCCGGCTAACGGATTCGCCGGATCTTCCTCGTCGTCGATCAAGCGCGCCGAATAGCGGCCGGTGAAATCCTCCCAAACTATGACGGGAAATCGATGCATAAGTTCTTTTAGCGGCTTTGCCGCCTGATGTGAAGGCGTGGCTCTGCCACGCCGTCAGTGTTCTTGATCAAGCGTGCCGAGTAACGACCCGTGAAATCCTCCCAAACTAAACAGGAATCGGTGCATAAGTTCCTTTAGCGGCTTTGCCGCCTGATGTGAGGCGTGGCTCTGCCACGCCGTCAGTGTTCTAAAACATGTTTGGGCTGTGCCCTCGGTTCGGCCTTTGGCCTCGAAACATTAGGGCAGAGCCCGAACCGGGGGCGTAGCCCAATCGAAGAGATTAACACTTACCGGCAGGGCGTAGCCCTGCCTCACATCGGGCGGCAAAGCCGCGGCGCGAAATCAGAGATCCTTTCTGCGTAGCCCTGCCTCACTTCGAGCGGCAAAGCCGCGGCGCAAATTAGTTAAACTCGTGCGGCAGCGGCAGTGCGGCGAGTATGAATGAGCGGAGCTCGGCACTGCCGATTTTGCCGACTGACAGTAAGTGCGTGCGCAGATCCAGTGTGGCCTGAGGTTCCGCATAAATGCGAACGACCGGCGGCAGACTCTCGACGTGTTCACCCGCTGAGCCAACCGTTACTACGACAGGTTCGTAAGTTTGGCTGTCGAAAACAAACAGGTGCGTGCCGGCTTCGATTGGTGCGAGCAAAGCAGCGAGCGGTCCCTCAAGCAACAGTGATGCGACGTACGAATGTGCACCGTTTGCTTCGTTGTCGGTTTTTGCTACCTTGCAATTGAATTCCTTCTCGAACAAGTTGCGATAAAGATCTCGCAACTGTAAACACGCCGCTCGACCATTCGTATCGAACGATGCAACTCTTATGACTGTTTGTGCCAAATGCGAAGTGCCGTTAATGATGGTTGACAGAGCATTCAGGAGCGTCGTTTCGTTTAATAAATCGAGCAGGTAATCGTCAATTTTCTCGCCGAAAGGCTTGCTGCGCGCAGATAGATCAGCGAGCAGTTGTTGCAGGTTGTGGGCAAACAAGTTGTTATCAAGAGCATCAGTATCCACGCGTGCGAGTTGTCGTTTGTAACCCTTCTCGATTGTCCTTCTTGAACGACTCGCCGTAGATCTCAACCGGTCCCGTTTGACACGTCTCTCATCCGCACGGTCCAACATCCTCGACACGCGCCGTGTTTGCTGACGCAGATGAATCTGCTGCATCTGCGCCATCGCCGACTGGCTGTCGCCAATCAAAATCTCACCCACCGGATACAAGCAGTTCGCGAGATCCTCGACTCGAATCAACACGTCTTCAATTCGATCGAGAAACTCAGCCGTATCTGAGATCGAAACTGGCGGGCCAGTTTCGACAACCTTCAGCGTGCAAACCTCAACTCGAATACTTCCCTGCTCTTCTTTTAGAAAAATGATCAGCGGTTGATCGGGCTCAGTCGCAGACAGCCGTGCGGCAATCGGGGCCGTAACCTGGCGCTCGAGTGTGCGTTTGAGTGCGCGCGCGCCGAGTTGTGGATGATAACCCGCTTCGACCAACAGTTTCAGCGCGCCGGTTTCAACAACCAGCTTCACACCTCGACGCACCAACCCCTCGCGCTTGAAAACATCTTCGATCAACAGGTTCGCGATTCTCTGCACATCCTCGCGCGATAAACGTTCGAACGGAACGACACGACTTAGCCGGTTGAAGAATTCGGGCTTGAAAAACTTCTCGGCCGCCAGACGATAAACGGATGCCTCACTTCGATTCGTCTGCCGAAACCCGAGATCACTCGCAGCTTCCCGCGCGCCAAGGTTCGACGTCAGAATGATGATCGTGTTGGAGAAGTCGACGAGCAGGCCACGCGCGTCCGTCAAACGTCCATCGCCCATAACGCCAAGCAACAGATCAAACACAGCCGGATGCGCTTTCTCGATCTCATCGAAAAGCAACACTGCAAATGGCGAACGTCGCACCGCGCTCGTTAGTAATCCTTCCGGTGCATCGAAGGTCCCGGTGAGTCGCGCGACCGAGTAGTAACTTGCAAACTCATTCATGTCGAATCGAATGAGACGCTCGCGATCGCCGAATAAATAATTCGCGAGTGCTTTGGCACACTGAGTCTTGCCGACGCCAGTTGGTCCTAAAAACAGGAACGAAGCTATCGGCCTGACGCTGTCATTCAAGCGCGCTTTCGCGATCGTTACCGCATCGGCGCACGCCGCCACAGCATCCTTTTGACCAATTACTTCAACACCGAGTGCTTCGATCACACGCGCGTAGTCGAGTTGAGATCGATCGTCGAGGAAATTCACGCTGAGCCCGCTTCTCGCAGAAAACTCTTCCAGCGCTTCGGCTCGCGTCACTTCCGACATTTTGTGCTTTGCTGCCAACGACTGAAGCAGTCGCGCGGCTTTGCCGGGAAACGCCGCGTCAGCCACATAGCGCCGCGTCAGATCGATCACAGTGGGCAAAACATCGGCGTGAAAACGCGTATCGTGCTGTCGTTCGAGCGTACGTCGCGTTCCGAGTAACGTGTGCAGATTTTTCGCTTCATTCGGCTCTTCGATTCGCACGATCTGAAAAAGATCTGCAAAGCCCCGATCGAGTTCCTGAAGTACGCGAAAGGCTTCCGGCGTACATTCCGCAAGCACACGCGCCTCGCGACGTTCGAGATAAGGCTTGAGCACATGAGCAACACTCAGGTTTGACGAGCTCGTGCGACCTGAGTAGAACAAACCTATCAAGTCGTCAAAATACAGCGTGTGATGTTTGCGCTGGCTCTCTTTGAGAATGGCCAAAAGCCGGCCCTCCCACTGGCCCAGGTAAGACATCCCGGATATGAGACGTTGCGGAGAGACGAGCCACACATCACCAGCAAGATCAGCAATACTTGCGATGTGCATCGTCGCTTCAGATTTTCGACGCCGGTCCATACGACGACGAACAAACTCGTGGATAACAGCAGTTTTTCCGACCAGGCGTTTTCCGATAACGAGAACCGGGCGCTGATCACTAGCGCGCAGTAAACCTGTGAGTTCGTTTACTTCAGCTTCACGATTGATCGCATGGTCCAGATCGTCCGGATAGAGCGAGTTGAGCGAACGACCTACGCGCGTCAATTCGGTGGCGCCATGAACCTCCTGCACTTCGCCAAGCGCAGCAAAGACAGTTTCCGCGACTGGCGTGTGCAGACTCGGGATGTCTATCGAGACTTCAATCGAAGTTATCCATGCTTTGCCGTGAACTGAGTTTGCATCCGGCGCAACCGCTTCAGCTCCAAAGCGGCGCTCGAGCAAACGATAGTGTTCGGTGAATGCTTCCTGGACCCTGTCGCGTACGGTTTCACCGCGCCAAACTTCAACCCAAACTTCCGGGACGCTCGGCGCCCATGCGAAACGGCGGTTGAAAGCCGACAGGACCACGAAGAGATGACGCACGGAGAAACTTTTTTTGCGAAGCTCGATTGTGAACTCGAGGATTGTTTCGTCGAGTGGCGGATAGAAAGTGAATGCGGCCAATTCCTCGTGCCGCGCGTAGCGCGCGAGGCGCCCCAACTCGCGGCGCAATTCGTTCGTCAGTCGCGCGGTTGCGCGCTGCAAGCTGACGTCCTGCTCAATCGGCTGTGGGAAGAACAGCGGACGCAAGCTCACTGGCCGCACGTGTTGAAGCTCCGAAGCCGGCGGCTTCTGCTCCTCAACATAAATTGGAATCCTAACGTACATTCGTCTGTCGCTTTGTTGTGCAACCTAAAAAAGAACAAGTCAGGAAGAGGGGCTTGCCCCGCTGTCGGCAGGGGGGCAAGCCACCCTTCCCGACTTGTTCTATTCATGCAGGTTCATTCGTCGATTAGTCTTTCCGCTGCGCGTTGCAGTTGCCGCTCAAGGAAGAAAGTAAGCAGGCCCGGCAGGTTGCCATGCCAGTCTCGACGCATCTCGAGCAGATGGTCTTCGATGTATTTCTCGGCGCGCTGGTATGTACGACGACGAGGACCAACGTGTGTCGGGTGGACCGCTCCGCGCCGCTCAAGCAATGCAGGCGCACGATAATCCTTCGCGTCCACATCACTCGTATGGACCAGCACCTGATTGCTCGTTTTGCCTTCAACGAAAGTATGCAGGCCGTGCTCGCCCACACACATTGCATAAGCACTCGTACCCTGGAGACTAAAAACGATTCCAACAGACGCATCAGGTTTGCTCGAAAGAAACTCCGCCGGTTTATTCATTTCATTCCGCACGACCTTGCGTCCCAGCATGTCAATCGTCTCGGGTTCACCTGTGAATTTCGCTGTGAAGTAAGAGCCCGTCACGCGCATCTGCATCCCAAGTGCCGCGTTGTAATAACCATGCGCCAGTTCAAACAACGCATCTTTGTTCTCGCTATAGATTCCGAGTGTCACGCGGTTCGGGGGTGTGTGTCGCAAGTCGAGTAGTTGCCGCAGCAGCTCTTGTAAACCAGTCTCGATCTCCTGAGCCTGGTCCACTGTCGAAGTAGTAGCCTCACCACCATAAAACATGAGCAGCGCATCATCTTCAGCGCTCGCGCTTTTCAACTCGAGATCGGCGAGAGTAGCCATCTTCTGCTGGTACTCCGGCAGTACCGAGAGCACCGCAGCAGTCTTCGGATTCGTCACTGCTAACTTGCCCTGAGCTGCCTTCTGGCTCAACTTCACGCGACGCGCTGCCTTCATTACGCGGCGCTCCATCTCACTCAGTCGCCAGATCGTATTTTGCAACTCGATAACCGCCGAGCTTCGTCCAAGCTTCACGATGCGACGACGAAGCTCACCGAGGCGATCGACTCTTGCTGCCAGACTCAAATCGTCGCGAACCGCTTTACTTTCACCGCCTATCTCAACCGCGAGATGGCCGCCCTTCACATCCACTTCAGCAATCATCGTTGTGCGCTTGCCTTCCGCGACTGCCGGTCGACGGTTGAGTTCTATCGCCAACGGCAGCAGTAACTCGCGTTCGATCAGACGTTTCAGCGGACGTGCGCCGTAGTGCGCGTCGTAACCACGACGTGCCAAACTCTCCAACGCCTGCGTTGACGTCCGCAAAGCGACGCCGCGACGCAGTAATCCATCGCGCTGCTCGACGAGCTTCAGCTCGCGTTCCGCGATGCGCGCAACCGTTTTGCGATCGAGGGGAAGGAACGGCACGATGTAATCTATGCGATTGAAGATCTCCGGACGCAGAAACTCCTGCACGGCTCGTGTGAAATGTCTTTGCGCCGCTTGATCGGAATTACTCAGGCGTTGATTGCCAGCTGCATCGAACCCTGCGCGTGGACGTCGAAACTTCGCTGCACCGAGATTGGAAGTCATCACGACGATTGAGTTGGTGAAGTCTGCAACTCGACCGCGTCCGTCAGTCATTCGCCCGTCACCGAGGGTTTGCAGGAGTAAGTCGAAGAACGAATGATCGGCTTTCTCAAACTCGTCAAACAGCACGACGCTGAACGGCTGCTCGCGTATGCGTGAAGTGAGCGTGCCTTCACTTCCGGTAGCGCTGCCGACGAGGTGAGTTACAGCGAGCGCGTCGGCGTATTCGCTCATATCGAAACGCGCCATCCTGCTTTCATCGCCGAAGAAGAAGCGAGCGAGTGACTTTGCCATCTCGGTCTTGCCGATACCGGTTGGACCAGCAAACAACAGCGATGCGATTGGACGGCGCGGTCGCGTGAGCCCAGCCTTCACAGTAGCGAGTAACTCAACAATCAAACGAACCGCAGCGGATTGTCCGATGACTCGTTCTTCAAACCATTTCGCGGCGGTCTCTGTATCGAACGCGACGTGATCGTCGAGCAAGAAGAGCGGCAGTCCGGTCTCGACAGCGAAGGCTGTGATTACTTCAGCGTCGCCGATCGAATCGGTTGCGTGAGTCTGTAACAAACCGCGGAGAAAACGGAGCGGTCGACTCGGATAAGCTGAGTAGCCGGCAAAGCGACGATGCAATCGGTCGAGCAAATCCAACGCCGGATCAGTGATCAGGGATCGCGGTTGCATTGCGATTCGTCCTTTGCTCTTGTTGGTCTTCGCGGTGCCAAGTGGAAACGCGTCGGCAAACCGTTTCAGGATCTTGCGACTGGCTTCCGGTGAAGGCTCCTCGATCATCAGTTGACGAAAAACTTTTAGAGTACCGGGATCTTCACGTTCCACCACTGACAACTGTTCAGGCGTGCACTCAAGAATCGCGAGTGCCTGGCGGCGAGCAAAACGCTGGCGAAAGAAACTCGCCAGACCCTGCGTGTTATGTTCGCTTTTCCCGGTGTCCAGCAGTTCCACGAGATTTCCGAAGTGCACGATGGCATTCGTCTTCTCCGCTTCCTGCCAAAGAGAGTCGCAACGCTCCTGCCACATGCCGAAGCCAGTCATGCCGGCCACGAGGCGCGCGCCACTGGTGGACCAGAACGGAGTTGCACCCAAGCCGAAGCGTCCCCTGCGGCGAGCGAGTTCATGGACCACGGCCGTCTTGCCCGCCCCGGCTTTGCCGACAAGCAGGACGCTTGACGCTGCTGGTCCAACAAGTGCTTCAGCCAGTTTTTCAACGACGTGATCGACTTCGAAGGCAGGGCTCAATTTCTCGGTGGTGAGGTTGACGGCTGTTTGCTCGAGCGTAGATCTCTTTGGCTCCGTCTTGCCCGCGCTGGCCACGACTTGCTTTGGACTTCGAATCTCTGCTTCGAACGAAGCCGGCACGACGGTCAACTCGCGCGAACGGTTTAGAAATATGAGGCTCGGAAGATTTCCCAACGCGCCACGACGATGCAACTCTGCGCGCGCGTGTCGTTGCAGCATCGAAATCTGGTCCGCGAGTTTTGTGCTTAACACCTCGATACCGAGTGCGGGAATAAACGCGACGTGCGCGGACTCGCTGTGAGTCCAGCGGATCACGTCGAGTCTAAGTTCAATCGCCTCGCGCCAGCTCAGTCGCTTAGCGGGCGGATCGAGAGTGACATTGAGTTCAAAGGACTCGGGGCTTGCCGGTTTCAGACGCGTCCACACGCGCGGCAGCGCTTCAGCTTCAATAATTCGAACCGCATTCCTGATAACCGCCCGTTGTAGTCGTTCCGGATCATCCCCAAACCGCGACACCTCGGGAAACAACAGCGCCTCGGCGAGGAAAGCATCGTCGTCAAGGCTGCGGATGAGAATGGCGAGATCGAATGGGTGAACGGGCATGCAAGGGAG
>DATDFT010000103.1:0-9617 GCA_036522475.1 Pyrinomonadaceae bacterium
GGGACAGTGGATTGAAGCTTACGACGTGGCGCGCAAAGCTGCTGCTCCCGTGCCTCGGCTTTTTCTTTGCGGCCCGCATCTCGACTCACCACCCGCAGCGTATCCGGCTGACTCGTACATCGTTCGAGACGCTGACGAGACACGACTCGCGGTAAATCGTTTTGTAGACGACGGTGCTTCCGCGATCAAAGTCTACTTTCGTTTGCCGTTGGCTCTGATCAAAGTAGCGATTGACACCGCGCATGCGAGAGGAGTTCCGGTTATGGGCCATCTCGAAATCGTTGACGCGCGTGACGCGATCGCCTCCGGCATCGATGGTATCGAGCATGCGACATCGTTCGGTACTGCGCTGCTGCCTTTACGAGAAGCCGAGAAATACCGCCTGGCGATGCTCGCTGATAACAACGCGCGTCGCGAGGGTCGCTACAAGGTTTGGAGCTCCATCGACCTGACTAGTCCGCAGGCCGCATCGTTGTTCAAGCTGATCGTTGACCGCGGCGTGTTTGTTTCGCCAACGCTCGCTGTGTTCGAGCGTCAGGCGGGTGATAAAGACACTACTCAGGTTCATGTTCACGCATTCAAACAGATGGAAGCATTTGTCGGACTCGCAAAGAAGGCGGGCGCGAAGGTCGTTGTCGGTTCGCACTCGGACGTTCCACATGCGAAACGAGGCTGGGCATACCAACGCGAGCTCGAGCTACTAATCGAGGCGGGGTTAACGCCGATGGAAGCAATCGTGGCGGGAACGATGGAGAATGCGCGTTACTTTCGAATCCAGGATCGATTGGGAAGTGTGGAGGCGGGCAAGTTGGCGGACCTGGTTCTCGTAGCAGGTGATCCTCTCAAAGACATCTCGAACATGCGGCGAGTTCAGCGAGTAATGCTCAACGGGAAATGGCAAGAGGCGGAGTCGGAAACCAGCAAATGATGACGCGCGTTACTCTACTCGTTCTTGCCGTCGTACTCTGTTACTCCGCGGCTGCAGCCAAAACCGTTTACGTTCATCTGCTTGACGGTGACGATAAAGCGGGGAATGGGACTTATGAACGTCCGTTCAAGTCATGGCGAGTTGCGCTTCGTCATGTAACAAGTGGCGACACGATCGTTGCGAAGAATGGTGATTATCGAAGAGCCGGGCGAGAGCAAAAGTGGGGTGGACTCGACTTCATACTGACACTCGCGGATCAACTCGAAACTGGGGATCCGCATCCGAAGAGTTCCGGCCGTTCCGATACCCTCGGAATCTATCGCTACGATCCAAATAACCCGTTAACGATTCGTGCTGAGTCAAAGCACGGGGTGATCATCGATCACGTTCGTTTCCATCTCGCGCGCGGAATCGTGATCGATGGCTTCGACATCTTTCCCAATCCTTATTATCGAGATGCCTCAGGCAAGAAGTTAAATTCGCGACGCGACGGCATTCACGGAGACAGCGTCTATGAACCTGAGGATGAATTCAACCGCGTGAAGACGAATGATCCGCCGGGCGGCTACACCGCTGCGTGGTACGACCGTGATCTCTGGACCAGCTACATCACCGTTCGCAACTGCAGAGTTCATTACGAGTGTCCACCGACAGGATGCGGCAGCTCATACGATCCGCTCCAGGATGATGACCGTCTGTACTTGATCAAGTTCAACCAGTCGCATCACATCACGATCGAGGACAACGAGCTCTTCGACGGTAAGAACTACCAGCGTAAACCGGCGATAGATCTGCCGTGCAGTGACGATGTGGTCGTGCGGCGCAATCTGATTCGGAATTGTCATCGAGGCGTGGTTTCGAAGGGCGGCGGACGGCGCGTTTTGATCGAGACGAATGTATTTGTAGACAACTCAGGCGCAGCTTTCTCCGGCGGTTCCACGGATCCAAATCTCTTCATCGATGGCCGCTACGGTGATCCCTGCTCGTTTGCGCTGTACGAATCTTACGATCTCACTGCACGAAACAATCTCGTCGTCTCGACGCGCCCGGGCGAACGACCGGTCGAACCGATTGCGATTTGGGCCGTAAAGGACGCGATCATCGAGAACAATACTTTCGTCGGCATCGGTGAACGAGGAGTGCTGTTGATTCGTCCGGGTAACGAGGTTGATAGTCCGGCGAAAGGCTGTGCTCGATCTGTGCGTTTGACTACGAGCGAGAATCTGATTTTAAGAAAAAATATCTTCGTACTTTCGGGCGTTGTGGACGAGACGATGCTGTACCAGATCAGCGGTGAGGGAGTGAAGGTCACTGGCTTCGACCATCGCGACAACACGTTCTTCAATCGAGGACAGGACGTGCCTGTTGGTGGGTTGGCGGATCCCAATCGCGAGCCGGGGTTCAGTAAGGAAGATCCACAACTCGCGGGCGGCGTCGGAAGTGATTTCAAGAGTTGGATGGCCACAGCGCGAGCGAAAGTGAAAGGAAGAGGAGTTTCTTAAACAGCGGTTTACCAGCGCCAAAGGCGCTCGGTTTCCGACTTTTCCAAAGCCCTAAGCAGCGAACGATGATGAGCGCTGGACCAGCAAATCTTCCGGAAGAACAACCGCACTTGTTGCGACGCTTCGGCTTGCTCGAGGCCACGGCGCTCAACATGACAAACATGATCGGCATCGGGCCGTTCATTACGATTCCTCTCCTGCTCTCTGCGCTCGGTGGGCCACAGGCGATGCTCGGCTGGCTCGTTGCCCTGGTGATAACCATTTCCGACGGCATGATCTGGAGCGAGCTCGGCGCTGCGATGCCCGGGTCGGGCGGTTCATACATCTACTTACGCGAGGGTTTTGGACGCGAGACTTTTGGACGCCTGATGGGGTTCTTGTTCATCTGGCAGTTCATCCTGAGTGGACCACTTGAGATCGCGTCAGGCTACATCGGTTTTACGCAGTACCTCGGCTACATCTGGAAAGATATCAGCCAAAAGCAATCACTTGTCGTGATCGTCGCGCTCGGTCTGCTGAACATCACGCTGCTCTACCGGCGAATTACTTTTATCGGCAAGCTGACCGTCAGCTTGTGGATTGGCACAATCCTCACGACACTCGCCGTCATAGTCACGGGCGCATTCAACTTCAAAGCCGGACTTGCTTTCGATTTTCCGCCGGGCGCCTTCAACTTCTCCCTCGGCTTCTTTCTCGGACTCGGCGCGGCAACTCGAATCGGAATCTTTGATTACCTTGGCTACTACGACATCTGTTACATCGGCGACGAAGTGCGGCAGCCGGGCCGCACAATTCCACGTTCCGTGATCATCAGTGTGATTGCGGTTGCTCTGATCTACATCGCAATAAACTTTTCGGTGATTGGAGTTGTGCCGTGGCGGGAGTTCGTGCCGGCGAATAAGCATCCGGAATCGAACTTCATCGTTTCGATTTTCATGGAAAGGATCCACGGCAAGGGGGTCGCCACCTTCTTCACCGCCATGGTCCTGTGGACCGCGTTCGGGTCGGTCTTTGCACTCTTGCTCGGTTATTCGCGTGTGCCTTATGCCGCCGCCCTTGATGGATACTTCTTCAAGATATTCGCTCGTCTTCATCCGAAGAAAAATTTTCCCTACATCTCGCTCGTCGTTCTCGGCGTGATAGCCATCGTGTGCAGTTTCTTCTCGCTCGGGATGGTGATCGACGCCTTGATTACTACGCGAATTCTCATTCAGTTTATCGGGCAAATCGCGGCGGTAACGCTCTTGAGGAAAAACGAGCCGGAGCTTCCTCGTCCTTATCGCATCTGGTTGTACCCGCTGCCAAACTTGCTGGCGCTCGCCGGTTGGATTTTTGTTTTTGCAACGACCGATTGGACCATCATCGCGTTCGGGCTGGGCACACTCGTTCTCGGGCTCTTGTGTTTTATCCTTTGGTCACGGCAGACAAGGCAGTGGCCATTTGCGGCAGCAATGATTTTGTGTTGCCTCGCGGGTACAACGGCCAGTGCTCAACAAGTTCCGTCGTACGAAGTATCGCGCGTCACCACGCCACTGAAGATTGACGGCCGCCTTAACGAAAAGGCGTGGGCGGAGACTGCGCCAGTCGGTGCTTTCGTAAACAATCGTGACGGATCGCCGAGTAGACTAACGACCGAAGCACGAGTGTTGTACGACGACAAATTCATCTACTTCGCCTTTCGTGCTGTCGACACTAATATTTGGGCGACGATGAAACGACGCGACGAGCATCTATGGCTTGAAGAGGTCGTCGAAGTCTTTCTCGAGGCGAACCCGGCAGTACCAAACTACATTGAGCTGGAAGTGAATCCGCTCGGAACGATGCTCGACATTTATTTACTCGATACACGCAAACCGCTTCACTACGAGAGTTGGAACAGTGAGAGGTTGCGTTGGGCAGTCCAGGTTCAGGGCACGGTGGACGGCAAAGACGGCGATCGCGAGTGGATCTGCGAGATTGCGTTGCCGATGGAAGATATCGTCACCGCGCCGCATCTGCCGCCGCAACCGGGAGATCGTTGGCGCATGAATCTGTATCGAGTGGACAACAAGCCGCAGGTTGCGGAACTAGCATGGTCGCCGACGTTGCAGAATGATTTTCACGTTTTGTCGCGACTCGGCGAGATTGTTTTCACAGACCGCCGCGTACCGAAGCAGTGAAGGCTTTGCACGAAAAGTTGGAAGCGAGCGCCAAAGGCGCGCAATATAATAGCCAGGGGCAAGCGTGAAGCGGAACGCGTCGCCCCTGGTGACAAGGAAAGATTTTGAATGGAGCACTGAAAGTGCGAAATATCAACGTCAATTATTTCGCTCTTTCAGAGCTTCACGGTCATTGCGCTTGCTTACCAGGGGCGACGCGCCTCACGTTGTTCGGCGCTTGCCCCTGGCTTTCATATTGTGCGCCTTTGGCGCTGTCAGGCTTTCATATTTTGCGCCTTTGGCGCTGTCCGGCTTGCATATTTTGCGCCTTTGGCGCTGCCAGGCTTTCATATTGTGCGCCTTTGGCGCTCGCATTAGCGATTTTTGTGCATAGCAGTCCCGAATCAATGAAGTAATCAGATGCCACAGTTAACTGAAAACGAGATTAACGACTTCAACCGCGACGGCTATCTCCTGAAGCGAGGCTTGTTCGACGCGGAAGAGATGGAACTCCTGATCAAGATCGCCAAGAGCGATCAGAGACTGGAACGCGAGGCTCTGCAACGGAGGGACGCAAACGCGACTACGAGCAAGCTGTGGTTAACCGATGCTTTGGAAGACGACATCTACAGCGCGTTCGTACGTTGTTTGCGAATCGTCGAACCCGTGGAACAACTCCTTGGCGGCGAGGTCTATCACTATCACCATAAAATGATGCTGAAGGAACCGTTCGTCGGCGGGTCGTGGGAGTGGCATCAGGATTATGGTTACTGGTATTCGAACACCTGTTTGTTCCCTTACATGGCGAGCTGCCTGATTGCCGTCGACACGGCGACCAAAGAGAACGGCTGTCTGCAAGTGATCAGAGGTTCGCACCTGATGGGCCGGATCGACCATAACAAGACCGGCGATCAAACCGGCGCCGACATCGATCGCGTGCACGAAGCTCTCAAGCATCTCGAGCTCGTGTACTGCGAAATGGAACCAGGGACGGCGCTCTTTTTCCATGCCAACCTGCTTCATCGATCCGATGCGAATCGAAGTCCAAACCCGCGCTGGTCTCTGATTTGTTGCTACAACGCCGCGCGTAATCCGTGTAAGGGAAGAGCGAATCATCCGGAATACAGTTATCTCGAAAGGTGGCCCGATGAACGAATCAAAGAAGTCGGACGAAGGCAACTCGACGCTATCGCGACGTGATCTGTTGAAAGCGGCGGGCAGCGCCGGCTTGGGACTCTCGATCGCGGGACTCGTATCCGCGGAGACACAACGTGCTCGTACGAATCAGCAAACGATGGTCGGTGTGAAGTTTGAGCCACGGGATGTCGTGCGCATCGGCATGATTGGTGTGGGCCTGCGTGGGACCGATGTGCTGGGTGAGTTTTTGGCGATCGACAAGGTGTCGATCAACGCGGTGTGCGATGTCGTAAATGAGAAGTGTGAGCGAGCGGCTCGGCTGATTGAAAAGGCCGGGCAGAAGACGCCCGCGATCTATTCGAATGGTGAGCGCGACTTTGAACGCCTCGCGGCGCGTGACGATCTTGATTTCATCTACATTGCTACGCCGTGGGAGTGGCATGTCCCGCAGGTGCTTGCTGCGTTGAAGGAAGGAAAACACGCCGGCACGGAAGTGCCTGCTGCCTACACACTCGAGGACTGCTGGAAGATCGTCGACGCGTCGGAAGCGGCGCGCCGTCACTGCCTGATCATGGAGAATTGTTGCTACGACCATTCGGAGACGATGGTCCTGAACATGGTGCGGGCCGGACTGCTCGGCGACCTGGTCCACGGTGAGTGTGCATACAACCATGACTTGCGCGAGATTCTTTTTGAAAACAAGGATGAAGGGTTGTGGCGACGGCGCCATCACACGCTGCGCGACAGCAACCTTTATCCAACGCACGGTCTTGGACCAATGGCGCAGTACATGAATATCAACCGCGGCGACAGGTTCGATCACATCGTTTCAATGAGTTCGACTCATCTCGGACTCGAAGCGTATCGCAAACAACACGTGCCGGCAGTGGATCCGAAGTGGCAAGAGACGTACAAGACTGGTGACTACAATACGAGCATCATAAAAACGGCGTTGGGCCGGACGATCATATTGCAACACAACGTGAGCACGCCTCGGCCTTACGATCGCATCAACCTCATCCAGGGAACGAAGGGCATTTTTCGTGACTATCCGCCGCGCATTTTTATCGACGGGCAAGCCGGAGGACATGCCTGGGCCACGCTCGACAAGTACAAAGACCAATATGAATCGTCTCTCTGGAAGACGCAGGGTGAGACCGCGCGCAAATTAGGCGGGCATGGTGGCATGGATTACCTGATGTGCTATCGCCTGGTCCAATGCATCCGTGAAGGTCTCGAGCCGGACATCGATGTGTACGACGCAGCGGCGTGGAGTGCGCCTGGTCCGTTAAGTCAACTGTCGGTTGCGAGAGGGAGCTCGCCCTTGAAGTTCCCCGACTTCACGAGAGGGGCATGGCAACATCGTCCAGGCGGCGCGCGCATTCCTTCATGAGATCGACTTCCCACGATGGTCGCGCCGGACTATTTGGGTGCGTTTGGTCGGACGGAATTCTTCCAGTGATATTCAGAAACACTGCCGCTGAGTGTTTGTATGCTGGAACAGGCGCACGAAAAGCGACGTTGCCGAGGTGTTGCAGCGCGTCGGATAGCCCGTAATACGCAGGATCACCAGCTTCCCAAAGTCGATCGCGTTCGGCAAACTTCTCGGGCGCGAAAGTCGCGAGGCCGAGCAGGTAATCGGAGCCATACTCGATCATATCGATTGCCAGATCGTTTCCGGTGTAAATGCGAAACTCAGGCCGTAGCTCGTCGCGCAGCGCCAGTCTTTCCCACTCCATTCTTCGATCGAGAGACGAATGCTTCAGGCCGATCAGTTCCGGAATCTCGATGAGCCCGCGAATCGTTGAGTCATCGAAGATTTCGCCATTCGGGGCGAACATTTGTCCCAGCTCGAAACCCAGCACGGCCGGGTAGCCGTGACAGATCCCGCTGTAGCATGCGACTTTTTCGCGCGAGTCTTTGCCGTGCAGGCGTTTGGTTTGGAAGATGATCGGCGTCGCGCCGTAGTCGACTACCTGATCGATTTTCCGTCGATACAGTGAAACGACGTCCCCATCGAGGCCCTCGATATAAACGCCGGCCACGAAGTTTACAGTTGGACCAAGTGCCTCGCGCGTCCAGTTCAAGATTTCAGACTGTTCGGCTTCGCTCAGGTAGTTGATGTAACCGGTATCCATGTTTACCGCGTTGCCGAGTCCGGCAGCGTGCGTCGCGCGGAGGTGAGTTTGAAATGCTTCGACGGCGATGCTTCCGTTTTGATTGAACGGCAGTAGTGCGGCGGCGATACCGTTTACCTTCCGACGCGGT
This sequence comes from Pyrinomonadaceae bacterium, assembly GCA_036522475.1. GTDB lineage: Bacteria > Acidobacteriota > Blastocatellia > Pyrinomonadales > Pyrinomonadaceae > PSRF01. The sequence goes on from DATDFT010000103.1 coordinate 7,974, forward strand.
TGTATGCGACTAACGATCTCTTCAACTCTCATCGCTGCGCTTTTAGTTTTTTAAGTAGCACTGCATTCTCAGACTGTTTGTATTCGAGATCCAGAGGATAGCAGCCGGATGGAAGACCGGCGCGCGGCGCCGACGTGCAATCACTGAACGTGCGGCAAATTTTTTTGCGTTGGAGTTTACGGCCCTGGATAACGTCGAGGGGCAGGGAAGGGTACGACAAGATCAATCGGCCGAGGCCGACGCAGTCAGTCCAGCCTTCACGCACAGCCGCGTGCGCGACGTGAGGCAGAAAGTCCTGAAGATAGCTGTAAGCCGAGCCAATGATGATCAACTCGGGGAATTTCTGCTTGAGTGTGCGGGTCACTTCCATCTGTCTGGCGACGCCGAGCAACGGATCCTCGGGCGGAAGATAACCATCGGATGGCGGATAAAAGGCCGGCCGCTGAACGTGTGGATTGTAGTAGGGGCTGCCGGCGGAGATGTTAACCAAGGTCACTCCTAATTCAGAGAGCAACCGCATGAACTGTATCGGTTCATCGAGATCGTACTCGGTTGGATTCTCTACGTTCACGCCGAAGCCCCAGCGATACGGACGCAGTGGTTCCGGAGTTCCAGTGCTAAACATATCGCGGTGAAATGGAATCGTATCGAACGCAGAAAATCGAACGCCGATTTGTAAGCGCGGCGCTACTGCACGAACGCCCTGGACCACCTCGCGCAGAAAGCGCGTCCGATTCTCGAAGCTGCCGCCGTAGTCTCCTTCTCGAGTGTACGCGCTGAGAAACTCGTGACCCAGGTAACCATGACAGTGCTTTATGTCGACGAAATCGAATCCAGCGTCCTGCGCGAGAACAGCGGCTTTGCAAAAGTCTTCGACGATCTCGCGGATGTTCCCATCAGTTAACAGTGGATAGTCAGATGAGATGCCGAGTCGCTGGTCCAGAATCGGGTGTCGATAAAGGATCTTTGGTTCAGGGCGGTTGTGAGCGTTCGGTCTACTGTAGCGACCGGAGTGCGTGAGCTGTAGTCCGACGAATAGATCGGTCGTTGAGCCGGTGACAGTTTCCCGAAGCGCGTTGAGATCGTCGTTTGAATGTTCGTTGATAGCGAGTTGGTTGGGGTTCGCGCGACCGTCGTGACGGACCGCGACGGCCTCACCACCCCAGATGAGTTTTGCGCCGCTGAGGCCGAAATGTTTCCACCGTCGAAACGTCAGCTCAGTGGGCCGGCCGCCGGCTGTGCCGTCCCATCCTTCCATCGGTTGGATTGCGAAGCGATTTCCGAGATGGATGCCGCCCCGGTGGAGTGGTTGTGCGAGCGAATCACTCAATTCGTCGTCGCATGGAATCTGAATCTGGAGCTCTGCGAGGTGAGAGCGAAAGCTCTCGACATCTCGCAGAGCGCCGAGGTGTAGACGGGACAAGTTGGGCAAGCGGCTCATGTTCGAGCGAGTTTATCTCATTCGAGGTTGATCTTGACTGGTCCGTTTCGATTTCGCACGTTGCCGAGCGGAACCGCGGAACCAGTTTTGCACAAAAAGTCACTTGTCATGCACGCCGCGGCTTCGCCGCCTGATGTGAGGCAAGGCAATGCCTTGCCGTCAGCTTTCGAAAAAGATTGAGGGCTATGCCCCCGGTTCGGCCT
>DATDFT010000104.1:0-4174 GCA_036522475.1 Pyrinomonadaceae bacterium
AACGCCGCGCTACAACACCGTTTCGCGGATCTTTCTTTCCTGCGACTCGCGAAATTCGTGCAGCTTTTTGCGCAACTCCGGCCGGGTGTTGGCCAGAATCGCCACCGCTAAAAGGGCCGCATTCACCGCACCTGGCTTGCCGATTGCGAGCGTTGCCACGGGAATCCCGCCCGGCATCTGGACCGTCGCCAGGAGCGAATCCAGTCCGTTGAGCGCGTCACTCTTCATGGGGACACCAAGTACCGGCAATGTCGTGTGCGCCGCCAGCACCCCTGCAAGGTGCGCGGCGCCGCCGGCCGCGGCAATCACCACTTCAAGCCCGCGCGCTTCCGCAGTCGATCCAAACTCGGCCGCGAGCGAAGGTGAACGGTGAGCTGAGATCACGCGGCACTCGTGATCGATACCGAAGTCGGAAAGCATCTCATCCGTGTGACGCATCGTGTCCCAGTCAGACTTACTGCCCATGATTACCGCCACCAGCGGACTCGCAGCAGCTTTGCCAGCTTCTGATTTTTTCGCCATCTTTATTCTCCCTGGTCCAACGAAAACCCGCGCTGGCCGTCGAATGTGTAGAGCCCCTCAGTTTTGATGAAATCGTATCCTGCGCCCGCAATGCGATCCAGCAGCGAAACGATCTGTGCGTGCGCGACTTTGCCGTTCTCAGCTTCGGGCAGGAAACGACAACGCCAGTGATCCGAACAGAACGTTTCCCTGTGGCCGTCCGGCCAAACTTTCACGCCGCGATTGCTGATCATCGTCAGCTTAACGCCCTGGCCATTGACTTCGCTAAGCGCATTGCCCAGGTCGTTCGCCGAGCCGTTGGTCCAATCAAGAAACACGTCAACGCCCACAAGCTCTTTGTGCGGCGCTGTCTTCGCGCTCGTTGCACCAGCATGTGACTCGCCGCCTTTGCTGTACTTTCGCGCTTTCAGAATCTGCGGCATCTGCCCCAGGCGCGCGATCACGGCTTCGGCAAACTCTTTCGTGCCGACCTTCTGTTTGCTGACTTTTTCGTCATAGATATCGTAGGTATGAATGCCGTCTTCGATCGTCCGCAGCCAGCCATTGTGAACACGCTCGGCGTGTTCCGTTAACCCAACATGGACCAGCATCATCACCGAGCCGAGCAGCAGTCCTGAAGGGTTCGCGAGATTCTGTCCGGCGCGTCGCGGCGCTGAACCGTGAATCGCTTCAAACATCGAAACGTGTTCGCCAATGTTGGCCGACCCTGCCAGGCCGACCGAGCCGGCAATCTGAGCGGCGACGTCTGAAAGCACGTCGCCATAAAGATTCGGCATCACGAGAACGTCAAACGCTTCGGGCGTATCGGCGAGCTTGGCTGCACCGATGTCGACAATCCAGTGTTCGTTTTCAAGGTCCGTGTATTCGGCCGCGATTTCGTCAAAGATTTTATGAAACAGACCGTCAGTCAGTTTCATAATGTTGTCTTTGGTGAAGCAGGTGACTTTCTTGCGGTTGTTACGGCGCGCGTACTCAAAAGCATAGCGAATGATCTTCTCCGAACCGGGGCGCGAGATCAGCTTCAGACATTGAACCACCTGATTCGTCTGGCGATGTTCGATGCCGGCGTAGAGGTCCTCTTCGTTCTCACGCACCACGACGACGTCCATCACAGGATGCTTTGTGTCGACGAACGGATGATAAGAAACGCAAGGTCGTACGTTGGCGTACAACCCGAGCACTTTGCGAACGGTTACGTTAAGACTCTTGTAGCCGCCGCCCTGGGGTGTCGTGATCGGCGCTTTCAGGAAAACTCTGGTTCGTCGTAACGATTCCCACGAGCTCGGCTCGATGCCCGAAGTGTTGCCGGCGAGATAGACTTTCTCGCCGATATCGATGGTCTCGATTTCGAGAGGCGCTCCTGAGGCTTCCAGGATGCGAAGCGTCGCGGCCATGATTTCCGGCCCGATGCCGTCGCCATTAGCCACAGTGATAGGAATACGGTCCGACATTTTCCAAACCTTTCACGGATGATTTTTTAACGAGGCACAGATTACACAGATTACACGGATTTTGGCTAATCCTGTGTTAGGTGTCGCGAAATTGCTAAATTATCCTTGACCCTTTCCAAGGCGTCCTGCATACTTTTGCTTACCAGTTACCTGCTCTCGCGCATCAACGGTGATTGCGCCTGTCCGTTATCGTAAGGCGACGAGGTTCGGCTGAATAGAGAGTGAGGCAGTTGTCAACCAGTTAGAAGCCGCTCTCGAGATTTTTAGAGCACCGGGTTCGTCGCAGCTCGCGGAAAGTATCGGTAGTCCCCCCCGAACTGGATCAGCGAATTCCTAGCAAGCCCGCGCTTCCCTTCACATTAAGGATAGTTAGAATGGCTACAAAACTCTATGTTGGAAATCTCTCGTTTCGTACTACGAGCGAGGAACTGCGGGAAGCCTTCGCCGCAGTAGGTACAGTCGAATCAGCTTCGGTCATTGAGGATCGCGAAACAGGCCGTTCGCGCGGCTTCGCTTTTGTGGAAATGGCAACCCCTGAAGAAGCAGCAGCAGCCATCGAGGCTTTCAATGGCAAAGATTTTGGCGGACGCAATTTGACCGTCAACGAAGCCAAACCAAGAACGGATCGTGGGGGTGGCGGTGGCCGCGGCGGTTACGGTGGTAATCGTGGCGGCGGCCGTGGTGGTTATGGCGGCGGTGGTGGCCGCGATCGCGACAACGATCGTTACGAACGCGAACCCCGCTGGTAATTGCCCGGTGATTGATAGCCACGGATTACATGGATAAACTCCGGATTCATCCGTGTAATCTGTGGCTCATTTATTTGTGCGCTGCGGGTGTCACTCGCAAAGTCAGTCTCTCACTCCCCCGTACAACCTCAAACACATACTCCTGACCGGCTTTCATTTCGCCGAGGGCATACGTGTAATCGTAAACGTTTTTGACGTCACGATTGCCAATCTTGACGATACGGTCGCCGGCCTTGAGCCCTGCCTTGGCTGCGGGCGAATCCTCGCGAACGCCATCCAGTAACATGCCTTCATTGCTGTCGGCGTAGTTCGGAATTGTTCCCAGGTAAACTCGAAAACTGCTGGCGCGTTGCGTTGGATCACTCTTCGCGGTCGTGTACGTCAGACGTTTGTCGGCGCCATCGATATCTCGGACGATCCGCGCCACAAAACCAAGGATTTTAGCTTCGTCGGTGTAGTTGATCTTGTCCCAGGTGTCGGAAGGTTTGTGATAGTCGTTGTGCGTTCCCGTCCAGAAGAAGAGAACTGGCACCTGCTTGAGATAAAACGATGAATGGTCACTTGGACCAACGCCGTCTTCATTCAAGGTCAGCGCGAAACTCTTTTCCGGTTCGATCATCCCGCGCCACTCTTTCGCAGTACCCACTCCGCCGATAATGAGCTTGCGATCTTTCATGCGACCGATCATATCCATGTTGATCATGCCGACTGTGTTTGTGAGCGGTGCAAGAGGATGATTGACGTAGTAATTCGACCCGAGCAGTCCTTCTTCCTCACCGCCGAAAGCGATGAAGATCAGCGTGCGTTTTAACTTCGGTCTCTGGACGCTAAACAACCGCGCTAACTCAATTAGCCCCGCAGTTCCCGAAGCGTTGTCGTCAGCGCCGTGATGTATCTCGCCTGGCTTTGACGCGAGACTGCCCTCACCTCCGCGACCGAGGTGATCGTAGTGAGCGCCGATGATGATGTTCTCTTTCTTGAGAATCGGATCGGAGCCTTCGAGCACGCCGATGACGTTGTATGCGGGGACTTCGGCGCGTACGACGTCGGTTGTAAGTGTCACATCTTTCGCGTTTGCTAACTTCTCCGCAGCTTGTTTCGAGATGACTGCAACCGGGATGCCTGCGAGCCCCGCATTGTCATAACTCAGGCTCGCGAGCGGGTCGTTTTTGAGATCGTCTTCGTCCGAGGTGATGAGCAGTGCGCCTACGCCGGCGCTCTGAGCTGCCGCGACCTTGAAACGAAGCTGACCCGCGGTTGTAAATCTTCCATGCGGATTGCCACCGTCGGGGGTGCCGGTGCGAATCACGGCAACCTGGGTTTTCGAATAGGTTCCTTTGTAGTCGTTGTAGTTGAGCTCGTTCGCGGTGATGCCGTAGCCGGCGTTTACGACTGCTGTTAGATGGAGCGTCTGATTGGGTGAGATGCCGAGCGGCATCCAGTCTTCGCCGA
>DATDFT010000105.1:0-12227 GCA_036522475.1 Pyrinomonadaceae bacterium
CAGGTGCGTTTGGAGAAGTTTAGTGGTGGTCTAATCGATCAGATCGCCACCGACAGTCGCGGCCACTTTCGTTTTACCAACCTGCAAAGAGGGTATTACAAAGTAGTCGTCAACGCGCCTGGTTATCGCACGGCGCAGCAGGACGCTGACCTCCAGGTGCTGTTCCGCCTTTATCTTGTCGTCGAGCTTCTTTCTGAGTCGGCTAAAAATGCGAGTGGACTGCCGTTGTTGACAGACGTCGTTGATGCGCGCATTCCAGCCGCTGCGCGTGAGGACTTCGATAACGGACGCGCTGCGTTGGCCAAAAACAATTACAAGGAAGGAATCGCGCTTCTCGAAAAAGCGACGCAGGGATATTCAAACTTCTTTGAAGCTCAACTGCTGCTCGGCATCGCTCACATGGATCTCAAGGAGTGGGAGAAAGCTGAACAAGCATTGCAGCGTACGCTGGAAATAAAGCCACAATACCCGCCCGCGATGATCTACCTCGGCGAAGTTTACTGGCGTCAGAAACGTTATCCTGATGCTGAACAAACATTGCGCGAAGGTTTGAAGCTCGACGAAAAGTCGTGGCACGGGCAGTTTACGCTCGGACGTTTGTACTGGGACATGGGCGAAGTTGCGAAGGCGGGTGGTCCAATTGGGATGACCTTGCAACTCAAACCCGATCTCGCCGAGGCACACCTGCTTGCCGGTAATATTTTGTTGCGCGTGAACCAGCGCGAGCGAGCGTTGGTTGAGTATCGCGAGTATCTGCGTCTTGCGCCGAAGGGTGAGTTTGTGGAACAAGTTCAGGAACTGATCCGCAAAGTAGAAAAGTCACTGGAGAAGAATTAACCTGTCGAGATGATAAGGCCTGCCGCAGAGACTGAAGCTTCCGTTCTGACCAAAGTCGCGCTCGATGCCAAGCGCTACTGGGGATATCCCGAACACTGGATCAAACACTGGGAATCGGATCTCACCATCTCATCCGATTTCATTCTCGACAACCATGTTTACGTTGCTGAAGAGGATGGACAGATCCAGGGTTTTTACGCACTGATTGTTAGCGGCGACAGAGCGGAACTCGATCATATGTGGGTTGCGCCTGCTTGCATCGGCACGGGCGTTGGGAAGGCGCTGTTTCTTGATGCGATGGAGCGTGCCGCGGCGCTGAAGGTTCTTGCTGTCGAGATTTCGGCGGATCCGAATGCTGCGGGGTTTTACCGGCGAATGGGCGCAACTGATGTCGGTGAAACGGATGCGAGCTTCGATGGTGTCACGCGCAAGCTGCCACGCCTCAAAATCGAGACATAGTTTTCACGCAAAGGCGCAAAGACGCAAAGCGCTGCCGCGTTTCTCGGCAGCTTACTTTGCGGCTTTGCGCCTTTGGGTGAGAATTCTTTAGAAGTTAGGCTTGTCTGGTTTACTGGGTCGCGACGATTCAGAGCTTGAGCGCGATTCAGAACGTGGTGACTCTGAACGCGACGGTTCGGAACGCGTAGGTTCAGATCGTGGTGCTTCCGACCGCGGCGATTCTGATCGCGAAGGTTCGGAACGCGGCGATTCTGATCTTGGAGACTCAGATCGCGGCGACTCATGACGTGGCTCTGATCGTGGTGCCTCCGTTCGCGGCGATTCTGGTCTTGGAGACTCAGATCGCGGCGACTCATGGCGTGGCTCTGATCGTGGTGCCTCCGTTCGCGGCTCGAAACGCGGTTTAACTTCCGGGGTCTCTGGTTCACGACGCTCCACACGGGGTTTCTCGCGCGGCGGCTCCGTAACCGTCGTCGTCGGTTGCTCGTTGCGTGGCTCACGGCGACGACTCGGTTCCGGTCGCGCGACAGCTCCGGTCGGTTGCGTTTGCGTGTTCGACTGCGCCGGTTGGTCCGGCCGCGGCTCTCGGCCGTGGAAAACCCTGTTGCGACGCAAATCGTCATCAAGCGCCACACCCGGCGCACGTTCCGCAGCGCCTGTCGGTCGATTAGGAATCTGAACCGTCGGAACTCTGCCCCAACCGCCGCGTCGCGGCAGGTCGTCACGCTGCGGATCTGAATCAACCACTCTACGCGCAACTGTTTCGTCAACGTGGTGCCCGCGCCGCTCCGGGTTACCAAAGTCTGTTCGTGGAACACGCGTCACACCACGCCAATTATCGTGACGATCATGTCCGTGTCGATCCCGATCACGATCATGGCGATCGTCACGCCGATAGTGACGCCCATGCGGATCGCGTTGGTAATAATTCAACGGATACCAGCAGACGTTATCCCCAAACGAGAAATCGAAAACGAACGCCACCAGCGCCGGACGCCACCAACTGCGATTGCGATAAAACTGGCTGCGCGGACACCACGCCCAGTAACCGTTGTAATAAACCCAGCGCCCGTAGTGATAAGGCGCCCACCCCCAGGGTTCGTAGCCAATCCACGTCCAGCCATACGGCGGACACCAGGCCCAATTCCCGTAGCGATACGGGGCCCAATCGCTGTAGATGCTGATCGAATTCGGAAAAGGACGCCAAATCCAACCGTAGTCGCTGGTGTTAATCCAATCGCCGTAGCTATCGAGATCTTCGCCTCCCCAAACATACTCGTCGTAGTACTTGACGTCGTACTTATTTCGCTGCGCCAAATACCGCTCGCGGTCCGCGACCCAACTATCGATCGCGTCCAGCGGCGCGGCTGCCATCAGATCCCAGTCACCTGCGTTATCACCTTCCACGACGAGTTCCGCTGCGCGTCCATCTCTCAGCGCAAAGCCGGACGTGTCTGAATAGATCCGGGCACTCCCGCCCTCGCGCACAGTTAATCGGACGCGACCGTTTTTCGGAACGTCAATCCGGTAGAGCCCATTTCGCTCGGCGGCGAGCGTGCTCCGCGGTGCGTCGATTTCGAAATAGCCGCGTTTGCGATCGAAGTTGGCGAGACGCACCGTTACGGTGCCCTCGACGGCACTGACCGCGATGCCCTCGTCGCGCAAAGTGATGATGCGCAGGACGGAGTTACCGCTCAGGCGAATAAAGTTGCGGGCGTCGACCTGTATTTCCAGCTTACTGTTGTCGGTAGTGGCGACGGTGTCGCCTTCGACGAGCGGATAGTTCAACTTCGCCGCTTCCCAATCGTTAGTATCGCTGTGTTTCACGTTTACGCCGCCGTCGAGCATGCTGATGCGCATGACACGAGCTTTCACGTCGTAATCGTCGGCATCATCGTTATCGTCAGCGCGGACTGTGATTGAAAAAAGCGTGAGAAGAAAAGTGGAAAGGAGAAGAATCGTTTTTTGCCGGGAGACTCTCATTGTTATGCTCCTTCTTGATCTGAACTGAGGCGGCTAAGAAATGAGCAAAGCGCATGCCCGCACATGCATTTTTGCTGAAGAATTGATGCGAATTGAGAGTTCTCAAAGACGTGTGCCGAGAACGGGCGGCGAGTATTCTCGACTTGAGAGATCTCAAATTTTAGTTGGCCCAGGCGCGCGAGAATTATTGGCGATCGGCTCAGGTTAGTTTCGCCTGAGACAGTGTATGCTCGACACGATATGGTGCGACCTAATTTCGATGTGATCGTTATCGGCGCCGGAATCAACGGCGCCGGGATCGCTCGAGACGCTGCGATGCGCGGATTGAAAGTGCTGCTGCTCGAGAAGGGCGAACCCGGCATGGGGACGACCGTTGCATCCACGCGGCTCATTCACGGCGGTTTGCGCTATCTCGAACATTTCGAGTTTGGCCTCGTGCGCGAGTCGCTGCGTGAACGCGAAATCTTGTTGCGGGTTGCTCCAGATCTGGTTCGGCCTCTCGCAATCACGATTCCGATTTACAAACAGAGCAAACGCGGGCGACTCACGATTCGCGCGGGAATGATCCTCTACGATCTGCTTTCGTGGGGTAAGTCGCTGCCGCGCCATCGAATGCTGTCGCGCACGGAGACTCTCAAGCGGTGGCCGGGGCTGAATCCCGACGGTTTGCTCGCCTCGGCGCTTTATTACGACGCGCAAGTCGAATTTCCCGAGCGTCTGGTGATGGAAAATGTGCTGTCGGCGCGCGAGTTTGGCACCGAGGTGCTCACTCACACGCGCGTGACGAGCCTGGCCGTAAATGATGGCAAGGTTTCGGGAGTCAAGTTCGGCCAGCAGTTTGCCGAGGCGGCTGTCGTGATCAATGCTGCCGGACCGTGGATCGATCAGATCCTCGAGCACGCTCCGGTAAAGAGTCCGAAACTGATTGGCGGAACAAAGGGCAGTCACATCATCGTCGCTGAGTTTCCCGGCGCGCCTTCGAACGCGATCTACGTGGAGGCGCGCAGCGACCGGCGACCAATTTTTATCATTCCGTGGAACAAACTCTACTTGATTGGTACCACCGATGTTCGCTTTGAAGGCGACCCGGATGAGGTCCGGTGCGAACCCTGGGAAATCGACTATCTGCTTTCTGAGACGAACCTCGCTCTGTCCAGCGCCCACCTCACGCGCGACAGCATTCTCGACACTTACTCCGGCGTGCGGCCGCTGCCGGTTACGCTCCACAAAAACGAACAAAACATCACGCGCCGGCACTTCATCCTCCAACACCCGCAACTTTCGAATCTACTTTCGATCGTCGGCGGAAAACTCACGACCTATCGCAGTCTCGCCGAAGAGTGCGTAGACCTGATCTTTCAAAAACTCGGGAGGGAGCCTCAGCCGTGCAGGACTGCAACCATACGGCTGAGCGAGTCGCGAGCGAATCGTCTCTGAAGTCGACGAGCGAGCGGAGAGCTGAGCTTCACGAGCGGATGCTGCGGTCGTGAAAACGCAAGGATGTCGTACCAGACTGTGTTATCCGGCAGCCGCTCGATGAGGAAACGTTCCTCGCCACGCTCGACATGATCGGGCAGCGTTCCGTAAGCAAAACCAAAGCGCCGCGATTCGTCGACGACATACACCACGCGAGACGCGTTCAACGACCACGTTCCAAACGCGCGTGCTTTGACTGCAACTGTTGCGCCAACTTCGACCACTACGCCGCGCGGCACGATCGCCACCCAACCGAGATCAAAGTGTAGCCAGTTTTTCAACGCCTCGACGGCGCGCTTATACGTTGCTTCGCCGTCGCCGAGTTGTATGCGATTATGATCGACGTTGTAACTCGCTGGTGGAGTGGCGTTCGTCGCGCCGATTTCGGAATATGTGAACGGCAGATCGCATTGAGCTGAGATGAAGTGGACCACGTCGCGTTCAGTGGGCTCGCTGATCATGAACATCTACGTTTTACTCCGGGCCCTCGGATGATGCCGGTCATACGCAGATCGCAAATGCAGGTCGGTAATGTGCGTGTAGATCTGCGTCGTCGAGATGTCACTGTGTCCCAAGAGCGCCTGCACCGAACGCGAGTCAGCACCGTGTTGCAGCAGATGCGTCGCAAAGCTGTGTCGCAGCGTGTGTGGCGAAACGTTTTTGATGCCGGCTTTTTCCGCGTGACGCTTGATCATGGACCACGCGAACTGTCGTGTGAACGGCCGGCCGCGGTGCAGAAAAACAGACGGCGAAGTGGATTTGCCGTAACCGGCTTTGACTGCTGAATACTGTTGCAGCCAGTGAATCGCACTCTTGCCGAGCGGCACGCGACGTTCCTTGTTTCCCTTGCCGTGACACACGATGAGACCCGCCATGAGATCGACGTCCGCCGGTTTTAAAGCAACGAGCTCTGAAACACGCAGACCACACGCATACATCACCTCCAAAACTGCGCGATCGCGTATGCCTTCTTCAGTCGCAACGTCCGGCGCTGCGAACAAACGATTGATTTCGTCTTCGGTCAAGAACTTCGGCAGGTAACTGAAACGCTGCGGCGTATCGAGATCCTCAGCCGGATGAGACTTTATGTGTCCATCGAGCATGAGAAACTTGAAGAACCCGCGCGTGGCGCTGACGATGCGCGCTATCGAAGTGGGCGCGAGTCCTTCACGAGACAGACTCGCGATCCACTTGCGCAAATCGGAGCGAGTCAGTTCGGTAAGTTGTTTTTTGTTTGAGTTGGACCAGGAAACAAGTCGGGCGAGATCGCGTTTGTAGCTCTCGAGTGTGTGACGCGCGAGACCCTTCTCGACCTGGATGTAAGTCAGGAATTCCTTAACGAAGTCACGGTCCACACGCTAATTTAGCCACAAAAAGGCACATAAGTCACAAAATAAAAACTGGTTAGAAAAATTTTTTGTGACTATGTGCCTGTTTGTGGCTAAAGATTTATTCGTAGCGCAGACACTCGATCGGATCGAGTCGCGAGGCTTTGCGCGCGGGCCAGACGCCGAAGATCAATCCAACACCGATCGAAACAGTCAGACCCGTAATCACTGCCCACGACGGAATCGACGCCGGCAAATCGGGAATCAGCAACATGATCAACCGGCTGATACCAACTGCTAAAACAACTCCCAACACGCCGCCGAGAAAAGTCAGCATCATCGCTTCGAATAGAAACTGCCGCACGATGTCTCGACGTCTGGCGCCGATCGCCTTGCGCACACCAATCTCCTTCGTGCGCTCAGTGACGCTTACCAGCATGATGTTCATCACGCCGATACCGCCGACCAGTAGTCCCAAACTCGAAATCGCGATCGCGATCAATCCGACCATTGCCGTGATGCTGTCAAACTGTTCGATAAACTTGTCGGCGGTCTTGATATCGAAGTTGTTTGGATCGCCAAACTTCACGTGGCGGCGGCGACGCAGGATCTCTTCAGACTGTGCCAGTGCTTCCTGAACCTGCCCGCTGCGGCCGCGAATCACCAGCAACAAATATCCTCTGGCCGGCGCGATCTTTTGCGCGGTGCGAAACGGAATGTAGACTGCGTTGTCCTCGTCGTTCTCACCAAAGAAACCCGCCTTGCGTTTTTCGAGCACGCCGATGATTTCGAAGTTGTAGCCGCCCATGCGCACCTGCGCGCCCGCGATCTGGTTGTAACCGGGAAACAGCGCGTCCGCAGCGTTCACGCCGATCACCATGACGTTCGATCGTTGCTGATCGTCGGAGTCGGAAATGAAACGTCCTTCTCTGAGCGAGATATTCGTGATGTCCGCGTAGTTTGGCGAAACTCCCTGCGTGTTTCCCCAACGATAATTGCGTCCCTGATAAGTCACGTTGTCGTCGAATGCGCCACCGTTGAAACCGACGTTCGGCGCCACGTGCGCGACCTCTTCGACCGCGGGCGCCTGTGCCTTGATCGCTTCGGCATCTTCGATGGTAAGTGGCCTTCGAAGTCGCTCGGACCGATCCTCGCCGGTGCGTGGTCCAGTGGAAAGATGAAACGCGTAGATGTTGTTCGTTCCATATTCCTCGATCATGGCCACGATGTTCTGGCGCAGACCGGTGAGCAGCGAAGCGATCGAGATCGCAGTCATCACGCCGATCACGATTCCCAAAACGGTGAGGAAACTGCGGAACTTGTGACCACGCACACTGTCGAGCGCCATCCGCAGCGTCTCACGCAACATGCCTTTTGGTAGTTGAAATTTCATCACGCTTTCGTCAGGGCCAAAATCGGATCCAGTCGCGCGGCCTTAAACGCCGGATAGATGCCCGCGATCATTCCGATCACGGTCGAGACGATTAGCGCCAGCAGGATGTAGCCGATCGTTATCGTCATCGTAATCGAAGCGACCGTCGTGATTAATGTCGTGACACCCCATGCAGCCAGCAGCCCGATGATGCCGCCGAGCGCGCAAAGAATTCCCGACTCGATCAGAAACTGAAGCAGGATCTGCCGGCGAGTTGCGCCGACCGCCTTTCGCAGTCCGACCTCAAACGTTCGCTCAGTGACGCTTACGAGCATGATGTTCATCACCACGATGCCGCCGACCACGAGTGTGATGAAAGTGATCGGAATGACAACCTTCGCAATCGCACCCGTGAACTCGTCGATCTGGTTATTCAACTCCTCGACGTTCACTAAACCGAAATCATCTTCTTCGTTTCCGTTGAGACGATGCTTGATTCGCATCGCGACACGCGCGTCTTCGATCGCTGCGTGAAAACTCTCGCGCGAGCGGCTCTTGCCGTGAATCTGAAGACCATTGCGCCCGAAGATCTGAAGATGTGTGGTCACGGGAATGTAGATCTGACGATCGAAGGAGTCGCCAAAGAACGATCCGCGCTTCTCTTCGACGCCGACAACACGCATCGGCAAGCCGCGAACTTTCAGCGTCTTCCCAATCGCGTCCTGGTTCGGAAAGAACTTGTCTTTGATGTCGCTGCCCAACACAACCACGAGAGCGGAACGTTTAACTTCATCATCCGAAATGAATCGTCCCTCTTCGATGGTTTTGTCTTCGATATCGACCATGTTGGCGCTTGAGCCGAAGACCTGCGCGCCCGGAAACTCGATTCCGTCCTGCTTCAGATCAGTGCCGGCGCCGACACCCGCGCCAACTTCGCCGCACGAGGCGCAGTGATCGCGCACCCACTCGTAATCGTCCCAGTTGAGCCGTTTGTTGCGGCGGTTTCGTCGCTCGAACTCCTCGTCGTCCATGTGACCGGAGAAGGCCATCCGGGCAATCATGAAGTGATTACTGCCGAGAACTTTGCTGACTTTTTCGACCACGTAGGTGTTGAGGCCGCTGATGGAAGCGCCGACCGTGACGACCGACGCGACGCCGATGATGATGCCGATGAGAGTCAGAAAAGCCCGCAATTTGTGGGCAAAGATCGACTGTAAGGCAATCTTCAGCGCGTCAGAGTAAAAGGAAAATATTGCTCGCATAACCTTGGTCGCGGCGGTATACGCCCGAAAAACCCGCGAAGTTCGATTCGGGTGATCCGTGTCTAATAGACGTTTGGTTATGGGCGTGTATTAACAGCTAACTGAGATCGGCAATCGGTTCGGTGGGCGGCTTAAACTTCTCAGTCCAGCGGACGCGACCGGTGATCTGCATCACCACGAACAGCGTCAGCACCGATCCGATCGTGATTGCCAGCCCCGTGAAGCCCTTCAGGAAGAAGGCGTACGAAAACATCACGAGGTAGATAAACTGCGCCAGCGCCGCTTCTCTGCTCGCGAACCGGATCCCCACAACGAGACGCAGGTAACTCACCACGAGGAAAACCGACACTGCGGCTGAGATCGCAAACGATACGTGAATCGACACGTGATCGACGAGGTACGCCAGCAGCAGATGGAAGGAGAAGAACGCGGCAGCGAGGAAAAAGTAGTTCATCGGGTGAAGATCGATGCCGCGCATCGTCGTGATGATTAGCATGAGGAAGAAAAAGAAGAAGAGTGATACTGGGGCAAAAAAGCTGATTCTTCCCGCGAGTGGTCCCGGTTGCAGTTTCTCCGGCATGACCATCGCGATTTGATATCCGGATAGCAGGCTCTTGAACGACCAGTTCAGGTCCCAGCCGTTTGGAGTTTCTGTTTTATCGGATGGCGAAAGCGTGTTGTCCGGAAAGTCAATGTCTTTGAAGTTTGTTTTCATGTGCAGCGTGAAGTCGCGCACCTGCGCCACTTCGCCACCGCCAAAGCTGTAACGCCACTCGTTAAGACCCTGTGAGCTGTAGCCGATCGTGAGTTGTGCGGTCTTACCGGCTGCGATCTTCGCAGATCCGATCGCGGCATTCTTGTCGCTGGTGATGGCGACGGGCTTGCCGTCAACTGCGAAACTGAGATCGTCGTAGATTGCCTGCGCGGTTGGAAACTGAAGTCTGAAATCGACTGTCTGTTCCTTGTCACTCGTGTTGCGAAAACCATAAACACCTGAGAACGCGACTTTGTAAGTGCTGTACCAGAGGAGACCTTTTTGACGATGTTGAAGATCGAGAGCAACGTCGATCCTGCTGCTCTCCAGCGGCAACCAGGTAGTGGACTCTTCAGTCAATGTCTTCTTTACCAGAACACCGTTTTCCGCCACGGTTTGCTGTTTCTCTGTCAGCACCTTGAAGGAGGCAGCCGGTGGCCCCTGATTTTGTGCTGTGCCCCAGGTTGAGGCGACGCGATCGGAAGAGACAGAACCGGAATCATAAGTGCGGGAGAAAACCGTTGCGCCCAGAATGACCCAGGCGATCGAAGTGCAAAGGAAGATGAACGCGATGGCAATGATTCTCTTGGTCATGTCTACTCCTTGTCAGTGATCACGGGTGTACACGGGTTCAAGGATTGTCGGGGCTGCGCGTGGGGTGAGCAATGTGGTGAGCCACAGAAACAATCTGTGCGAAACTACGTGTTGCGCATCTGTTTGATGAGCGCTTCCATGTGGCCCAAATAATTTTCGAGAGCACTGCGGCCGGACGCAGTTAACTTGTATTCAGTCTTGGGAAGTCGACCTTCAAAATATTTCGTGCAGGAGATGTAGCCTGCCTCTTCAAGCTTGCGCGCGTGAACACTGAGATTTCCGTCCGTCGTATTCATCAGGTTCTTAAGATCGCTGAATGTCAGCGAGTCGTTCGCGGCTAGCGCGCTGATAATACCCAGACGCAAACGCTCGTGAATCAATCGATCGAGATTAGGAGCGGCACTCTTTTGCCTAACGACCGCTGCACGAGCGTTCACGTCTGAATCTTGTTTTCGTTCTTGTTTTGCTGTTGAGTGTTTAGCCACCGTATTTCCTCACAATAATCAAACCAAATAACACGTGGAGCCCGCCAAAGCCGGCGGCCATGAACCAGTTGGTCCATGTCGGATAACTGAAAAGTGCGATCGCGCCCAGCAACATGAAACACAATCCCATTGCAGGCACTGCGCGAACCGAAAACATTCCGCCAGTGATCACGCCGGTGCCGTAGAGCAGCAGCCAAACACCGGGAATCGCGTGTGGTATGCCGGCTTGAGCGAGTACTACGGTCAACAAGCCGCCGGCGATTACGGGAGGCGCGAGACTAAAGACGGCTTTGCGGCCTGAGCCGGTGAATAACGACGTCTGGGTGGCGCGCGCTTTACGATCCATGGACCAGCCGGCAATCAGCAGCGAGATGAAGCCTTCGGCAAGCCAGATGTAGATCCAGTATTTGAAAGAAGGTTGTTTAGCGGCGATAACGCTGGCGACGAGGGCAGTGGCGCCGATGGCCATTTCGCCGCGCCCGGAGATGCCGGTGAAGGGCGTGGCGCGCTCCATGGTCTCGCGTATGTAGCGAATATTATCGATCGCCCGGTCATGAAGAGCGGGTACAGGCTTCATGGCGAGCATACTATGCCCGCGAGCGGAATTCTGTCAAGTACTTTGTAAGGTAAAGATGTCTTGGTCCGCTATTGCCCGAGTGCTTCAGCAACTAGTGCGGCTTGTTCCTTCTGGTGAATGCTGTAGGAGCCGGTTGCGGGGCTTGCGGAGGCGGAGCGACCGACGTAGCGCGGGCGTTCGCAGTTGGGCAGCAGGTTCTCGAGGCGCTCCTGAACGAAGGTCCAGCCACCCATGTTCTGCGGCTCTTCCTGTGCCCACACGAGCTCATTCGCGTTCGGATAACTCGACAGCATATCGCGAATGCTCTTCAGCGGAAACGGATAGAACTGCTCGAGCCGCACAATCGCGACACGTCGATCATCCGTCTTGCGGCGAGCGTCAATGAGATCGTAGTAGACCTTGCCGCTGCACATCACAATTCGCTTAACCGCGTCACGATCGCTGATCTCAGCGTCATCAATCAGCGGCTGAAATCCTCCGTTGCTCAGGTCGTCAATCGACGATGCTGCGGCAGGCAGTCGAAGCAGGCTCTTCGGCGTCATGACGACGAGCGGTCGCTCCATTCCTGGCCGCACCTGTCGTCGCAGCAAGTGAAAGTACTGCGCCGGTGTCGTCGGATAACAAACCTGTAAATTATTTTCCGCACACAGTTGCAGGTATCGCTCGAGTCGCGCGCTCGAGTGTTCCGGTCCCTGGCCTTCGTAGCCATGCGGCAACAACATCACGAGCCGCGAACGCTGTTTCCACTTGTCTTCCGAAGCGGCGATGTACTGATCGATAATCGTCTGCGCGCCATTTCCAAAATCACCAAACTGCGCCTCCCACAACACGAGCGCATGCTGCGCGATCACCGAATAGCCATACTCAAATCCGAGCACACCTTCTTCAGACAGCGAACTGTCGTAAACATCAAAACGCGCATCAGGATTCGATTCGGATCGCAATTCGGCGAGCGGCGCCCAGGCCCTGCCTGTCTGCGTGTCGTAGAGCACAGCGTGGCGCTGGCTGAACGTGCCGCGACCCGAATCCTGGCCACTCAAACGCACGCGGTTGCCTTCAAGCACGAGGGACCCGAACGCCACTGCTTCGGCAAACGCCCA
>DATDFT010000106.1:0-4400 GCA_036522475.1 Pyrinomonadaceae bacterium
CGGCCCGCATGCTCTTTTGCGGCACTTCCGTTCTCAGGCACAGTTAATCCAAATCTGATGGAGGTTTGGTTGCAAGCCGATTGCAAACAATTTGTGTTTACCTGGGATTGACACTGCCCGATGGTTTCGCAGGTGGTTTTGGTGTTGGAGCGGGAGTGGCGATCTCGCCCAGCACTTCATACTGAAAATGTCCTTGTAGTGCGGCTTTAAGCGGTGCTGTCTCACCGGCGGCCAGCGAGACGATGCTCTTATTGAAGAGGCGATTTGCAACTCGCTGCACCTCTGACCCAGTTACAGCTCGCAGGGATGCAAGTTGATCTTCCGGCGCACTCAAACGATACGTGTCCGCATTCAGCCAGGGATCTGCGAAGGCATCGGGTTTCGCAAGCATCGCAGTTGTTTCGTTGATGGCTTCATTCTTAGCGCGATCGAGTTCGGCGGCTGTTGCCGGTGTTGTCATTAACGACTCGAGCGCTTTCTTCGCATTCGTGAGCGAGTCGGCAGCGGTTGACTCAGTGACTGTTGCGCCCATCACGAAGGCTCCCGGCAAGACATGAGCATCGTTTCGAACAAAAACGGGTTGTCTTGCGAGTTCAGGAGAGATTGCCTCCCAGCGATGCTGTGCGAGTCGGGCCAGCACAGTGGCAGCTTCGAAGTCATCATCGGATCTCGCTACACCGCGCGCCGCCAGGCGAATCTCGACATTTGGTCCAGGCACGTTGACGATCAACGTCCGAGTGTCGGGTGGATTCGGCTGGCGAAAAGTAGTGGGAATGATTTCTTCACTCTTGCGCCATGGGCCGAGTAGTTGCCGCAGAGTTTTCATGGCGCGCTGTTTGGTCACGCCGCCGATGATCGCAAGTGTGGCGTTATTTGAATTTAAGAAACGTTCGCGAGCCTGCATGAGATCAGCACGGTCCACGCGCGCGAGATCTTCAGGTGAACCATTTGCCGGACGGCCATACGGAAAATCTCCGTAGAGTCGCGCTGCGATCGCGCGATCGGCAACTACTGCGGGTGCGATCGTCGAATCGCGCAGCAACTTGATACGTGCGTCGCGCATGCGAGTTACGGTTTCGGGTGTTAACGGAGTAGACAACAGACCATTGCGCAGGACCTCGACGATCCGGTCAAACTCGCTCGCCTTACCAACCATTGTGATAGTAGTTGAATCGTAAGTGACGCTTACGTCCAGCTTTCCGCCCATTTCATTGGCGAAGTACTCGGCGGTGTCGGGATCGGGGAAGAGCAGGTCGCCGAGCAGAGCCATTTGACCCGACTTGCCGGCGAGATCGAAAGCGGCGCCGCTGTTGATTCGCAGCTTCAGGATTACGTCAGCGCGTCCCGGCTGTGGCCAGAAAAGCAGGCGCAGGCCGTTCAGTAACTCTTCGCGCTCGGGTTGAGTCGTCGATTGAGCCGCAATCGGACGAGCAACCAGTAGACTTAAGATGATTACTCCCGCAAAGCCGCAAAGGCGCAAAGGCGATCTCTTACCGGGAAATGACAGGTCTTCTTTGCGGCTTTGCGCCTTTGCGGGAAATTTCATCAAAATACTGGATTCTACGAGTTGGTTTGCGGACTAAAACAGTTTAGATGCGGGGTGTTTGCCCGTCAACCGTTTGGCCTTTGGGTGCATCCTAAGCCCTGATTGACAAAGGGATTTGGTCGATCGGACCCGGCAAAAGCGTAAAAGATTATGTACTTGCCGCCCCGAGGCGATTAAGATTTGTCGGTTATTCCGGAGCGGCGCGCAATTTTTTTCATTCGGACCCGTAACTTTTTTCTGGTTTAGGGTAACTAAAGCAGGAGCAAATCCTGCAGGATCGAGTGCTTGATTGCCCGAGAGAACCACAGACGAGCTTTTGCTGAAACATGCGGGAGAGGGTGAGCAGGCAGCCTTTCTGGAGTTGTACGAGCGGTACCGTGACCCGATCTTTCGATTTGCTTACCGGTTACTTGGGTCGGTTGAAGTTGCGGAGGATGTTACTCACGACTGCTTTCTGAGCTTGATTCGCAAGCCTGGGAATTTTCGTCCTGAGTTGGCTTCTTTGAAAACTTACTTGTACGCAGCGGCGCGCAACCTGGCGTTGAAACACTTCCGCGATCAGGGACGCGAAACGGGCCTCGATGAAGTTAGTGAGGAACCGAAAGAGTCTTCGCGACGAGGACCTTTGCGAAAGGTGCTCGATGAAGAGTTGGCAACTCAGGTGCGTGAGGCGATTTTGAGTCTGCCGCCACTGCAACGAGAAGCGGTCATCCTGTTTGAGTATGAAGGATTGAGTTTGAATGAGGTGGCCGCAGTTGCGGGCACTGACGCGGGCGCGATAAAGGCCCGTTTATACAGGGCTCGCGAGGGTCTGAGAAGAATGCTGCGGCCCTATTTGGAAGGCAATCAGGAATTGAATAGTGGTCGGGAAATTGTTACTTTGAGGGAGGCGTGAGATGGGCTTTCAGCCGGAAGATGAGATTGGTTCCGACAACGAGCTCAAGCGGGTACTCAATCGCTGGGTCGCGCCAAAGCCTTCGGGACTTCTCGTCGAGCGAATTAAAACGAGCTTTGAAAGAGAATTTTCTGGTGCAGGCAAAGAGGTAGTATCGATGAAGTTCTGTTCAGTGTGTAAAGAAGAGTTTGCTGACAAGTTCAGCTTTTGTCCTGTCGATGGAACGCCATTGACTACAGTTACGGCACCCGTTGAAGAGCCCAGTGTGACTGTTAACCGCGATCCGAGTGCGACGATAAATCGCGACACGGTGGCTGAGTCAGCGTCAGCTTTCCATCGGGAACCGGTTGAAACTGGCCCCGCCTGGATTCCACCTTCCAATACTTCCTCGGCCATTGCCCTTCGAGATGAGTATCACCTGACGATCATGGATGATACGGGTTTACTACCACGTCTCTTCCACGAAGTGGGCGACGAGTACAACCTGACCTGGCCTGAGTTCAAACGCGACCCGTTCGGCTTCACCAAGCGTGCATTTGTTGGTTATGGACAGGCGTTTCGAAAGTTCGTTGCCAAACCAAACGTTATGTTTGGGATGGGCGCTGCAGTGTTTGCAATGCTTGCTTTGGTAGGCGTCGTGATGTTGATGGATCGCGCGCAAGGTGCAAATTCTTCGCGTGCCGGTTTGATTGTTTTCGCGTTATTAGCAGGCGGGTTATTGGTAGCGCTGTTCTCGACTATGCTGGGCCGTGAACGTGGCGCCGCCGTCATGGGCGCCGAGCCTTCCGACTCACGAACCGTAGTCGCAGGCATGGTGACATCGTTTGCTTTCCTCTTTGCGATCCTCGGCGTGATTATTTGGTTGGATCACAAGCACAAGCAACAGGAGTTGCTCGCTCAAAACAACGACGAGTTGCAAGTCGAACAGATGATCGACATTCCCAACGAGCAGCCAACACCCGATCCTGGCACAGCCGGACTGAATAAGGGCAGCGGCGGCGGCAGCAAGCCGAAACAGGAAAGACCGGGCGGCGGTGGCGGCGGCGGACGTGAAGAAGCCAAGCCGGCTTCGTTTGGTAAAACTCCGCAAGCGTCTTTAGAAGTGCCGCAGATCATACCGCCGGATCCGAAGCCACCTCAGATCAAGAACCCGGCGCTGCCGGTGCCGGCGACCCTGAATGCGGATCCGATGTTGATCCCACCTGATGCGAGGGTGTTGCCGTACGGCGATCCGAAGTCCAAGAGCACTGACCTCTCGTCTGGTCCCGGAAAGGGAAATGGTATCGGTGACGGAACTGGTACGGGTATCGGACCCGGCGAAGGTAACGGATTTGGACCAGGCCGCGGTGGTAACGTCGGCGGCGGTGACTTCAACGCCGGCGGCGGTGGGCCAGGCGGTGGCGGTGGTGGTGACTACTCCAAGATCTTTACTGGTAAAGACGTCACGACCAAAGCGCGTCTGATTTCGAAGCCGGAGCCGCAGTACACTGAGGATGCGCGCAAGAATCAGATCGTAGGCACGGTGGTGCTCAAGTGCGTGTTTTCATCCAGCGGCCAGGTGACAGGCATCTCGGTGAGATCGGGACTGCCGTACGGACTAACTGAGCGAGCGATTGCTGCTGCGCGTAACATCAAGTTCGAACCGGCTACAAAGGACGGTCACAAGGTCTCGATGTGGATGCAGTTGGAATATAACTTCAACCTTTACTAAGAATTTAGCCGCGGATTTACGCAGATCTTTTCGTGCAATCCGCGGCTAAAAGTGTTTTTGAACGAAGCGCTTGATTCGCGCGACGCCTTCCTGGATCTGCTCCATCGACGTCGCATAAGAGATCCGAAGAAATCCTTCAGCACCAAATCCCGCGCCGTCAGTCACGACAGTGTGCTCTTCTTCAAGCAGCTTTTGTGCGAAGTCGCCTGAAGTCTTCAAGTCTTTCTGCAAACATCCACGCACGTCGG
>DATDFT010000107.1:0-14359 GCA_036522475.1 Pyrinomonadaceae bacterium
TCTGCCGTTATTCCCGTTAACCGTGCTGGCGTTCTTCACGCCTCCCGGGCGGGAGTGGCAAGACTTCAATCAGTACAGCCTCGTGTACTCGTTCATCTACAACGCGTTCATCATGCGCACGCTCGTGTTCTTTGGCTCGGCATGGATCTTCATGAACCTGTTTCGCGGCGAGCTGGTCGATCGCAGTTTGCACTACTACTTTCTGAGCGCTGTGCGACGTGACGTGCTGGTGGTTGGTAAGTACCTTTCCGGTCTCGCGACCTCGATCGTTTTGTTTACCGCAACGACAGTGATCGCAATGGTGTTGCTGTATTTTCCTCACTTCTATTCGCAGAGTGTTCGCTACTTCACTGAAGGAAAAGGTTTGACGCAGCTTCTTACTTACGCGGGCATTACGGTCCTCGCTTGCCTCGGTTACGGCGCGTTCTTTTTGTTTATCGGACTGTTCGTGCGCAATCCGATTATCCCGGCGGTGTTGCTTTATGGTTGGGAGTGGCTCAACTTTCTGTTGCCGCCGTTGTTGAAGAAGATCAGCGTGATTCACTATCTCAACTCGCTCGTGCCCGTGCCGCTCTCGGAAGGTCCGTTCGCGGTGGTTGCCGAGCCCACGCCTGCGTACATCGCGGTTCCGAGCATGCTGGTCGTCACGCTTCTGGTGCTGATCCTCGCCGCATATCGCATCCGCCACATGGAGATCCGTTACGGATCCGATTAGAGCCACAAAAAGGCACATAAGCCACACAAATTGATTCTTTGAAAAGTTTTTGTGCCTTGTGTGCCTTTTTGTGGCTAACTATTTTCTGCTGACGTAGGTATTGCCTTTGATCCAGAAGCGCCAGGGTTTGGTGGCCCACTCTTGCGCGTAGTCGATGCCGATGCGGGGGCCTTTCCCTATTTGGCGCGGCGAGATAGTTTCGAAGTCTTCGAGCCACACGCGATCACCTAAAAGGTCCGCGCCGTTGAGCTCGCGGTCAATGCCCATCGCGATGCAGAGTTTGCCTGGACCACTCGTGAGATTGTGATCCGGATGAGTGTGACGGCGCTCCCGCATGATCTCGATTCCCTCAACGGGCTCGAGGGCGCGTACGAGAATCGCGTGCGGAGTGTCCGCGACGTTGCTGACGACGTTGAACTGGTAATACATCCCGTAAACGAAGTAAACGTAAGCGACGCCGCCGGCGCCGTACATCGTCTCGGTTCGCTTCGTGCGGCGCCCGCCGTAAGCGTGTGAAGCTCTGTCTTCGGGGCCGCGATACGCTTCCACTTCGACGATCTTTCCGGACACGCGTTCGCCGTTTGGACCAGGCACGACCAGCAGCTTGCCAAGCAGATCCTTCGCGACGGTGAGCACATTCGGACGCAGATAAAACTCACGGGGCAGTTTCGCGTGTGCTGTCATTGAGGCTGTTGGCGCAGTTTCCAGATCATGACGAAAAATATTACCCAACCGATCAGCACCACGCCTCTGCGTACCCAGACTTGCCCGACGCGCATCGCCATGCTCGCGCCGAAGTAACCGCCGATGATCGCGGCGCACGCCATCAGCAGTGCATCCTGCCAGACAACGTATCCGACGACGGCAAAGATCAGTACAGCTACGGCGTTGATGCAGATACCGAGAAAATTCTTGATACCGTTGGCGCGATGAAGTTCGTTCAGACCGAGGACGCCCATCGCCGCGAGCATGAGAATTCCGTTGCCGGCGCCGAAGTAACCGCCGTACATTGCCGAGAAGAATTGGAAAATGATGGCGCCGGTCCACCAGAGGCCCATCCGCTTTTCATCAAGCGAGCCGAGGCGCAAACGTTTGTTCACGACGCCGTTCGACATGAAGAGCAAGGTCGCGAACAGAATGAGGAAGGGAACGAGACCGGCGAATACTTTCGACGGCGTTCGCACCAATAACAACGCACCGAACGCGCCGCCGATGAGGCTCGTGACGCCGAGTCGAAGCAGGATCGTGGAACTGTTTTCGAGTTCTTTGCGATAACCAAAGAGGCCGCCGAAGAGACCGGGCCAAAGCGCGACGGTGCTGGTCCCATTCGCGACTTTGGGATCGAGGCCGAGCCAGATTAGAACGGGAAACGTCAGCAGCGTCCCTCCACCGGCAATGGAATTGATCGCGCCGGCTGCAAACGCGGCGCACAGCATGACAAGCACGGGAAAGAGACGCATCGTGGAGTAGTTTAAGCCGCAGATTTTGCAGATGAACGCGGATTCTGATCCGCGTTCATCTGCAAATCTGCGGCTTAAACTACATGTTAATATAAGAACTAATCTTATGCCTAAAGATGCTCACGAGATGAACGAGATGGAGATCCGCTCGCGCATTGTAACGCTAGCGTTCGGAGGTGACGAACGCCTGTTCATTGCATTTTATCGAAAACTACAGCAGGGACTTCCCGAAGGGACCGGGATCGTCTTGCGCGGCAGTGTCATCACTAATAAACGCCACGAGGACGGCGCGCCCTTCGACTCGCAGGGAAAGGGAACCAGCGATCTCGACGTGACACTCGTCGGCCGTAAAGTTATGGAAGCCTGGCAGAGTAACGGGTATTACATCCCGGGACTGCACACGAAGCCGTTGTGCGATAAAGATCCCGGCATCGCGCCGAGTCTCAATCCGCTGCGCGAGTCGTTGCAGCAGTTGGTGGGCCGTCCGGTGAATATACAGGCTACGTCGAGCCTCGTGCTTTTTGGCCGCGATGTGTTGTTCGGTGAACCATACTACGTGGTGGTTCCGGCTGGTGAAGATGCGTGACCCTGAAGTTACTCAGCTACA
The DNA here is from genome assembly GCA_036522475.1 of Pyrinomonadaceae bacterium. Classification (GTDB taxonomy): domain Bacteria; phylum Acidobacteriota; class Blastocatellia; order Pyrinomonadales; family Pyrinomonadaceae; genus PSRF01. Next base: position 2,783 of record DATDFT010000107.1, read on the forward strand.
ACATCCGTTTCGGCGGTCGTGGCCGGGAGGAGGCACTCGCGCAGACCATTGTTGCGGCCGCGCCTGATCTCGTGGTCTTTCAGGAAGCGATAGATCCGCACGTCATTGAACGCCTCGCCGCCGTTACCAAGTTTCCTTTCTGGGCTGCACGACGAAATCATTCTATTGGTTTTCTGAGTCGCCGCGAGCTTGATTATCATGAGTGGCACTATCCGGCGGGCGCGCGACATTCGTTTCTCGAGATTGTTCCGGCAGGCGGAAAGGCAAGAGTCTTTGGTCTGCATCTCAGTGCGCGTTTTTCGAAGTGGGACGAGCGCCGCCGCACACGCGAGATTCGTTCACTGCTCGACGGGATCAAGCGTCATCAAAACGGCTTTCACGTTCTCATCGGCGACTTCAACACGCTCGCGCCCGGAGAAGTTCTGGAGATCGACAGGCTGCCAGCCTGGCTCCGTGGGCTGATTTGGATCAGCGGTCGTAAGCTGCAACGCGAAACGATTCAAATGATGCTCGACGCAGGTTACGGCGATGGTTTTCGCACGCTACATCCGGATGATAAGGGATACACGTTTCCTACGTGGGATCCGCACGTCCGGCTCGATTATGTATTCGTGCCGCGGCCGTTCATGAATCGAGTGACGAAGTGTGAAGTGATTACGGAACCGAAGGAGCGCGTCAGATCTGCGTCAGATCATTGTCCGCTGGTGGTCGAGTTGAACACGGATGCCGCGGATGTGGGCGGATAGTTCAGTTTGACTGTGCAGACAGAATTCTGTGGTTGGTCCAAGAGTCATCTGTCGACCCCACAATGCGACACCGGGTTGTGAAGTTACTGGTTCGAGTTCCGTGTAGAAGTCTTTGTACGAAACACCCGCGGGTTTGCTTAGCCAAATGGCGAATTTCGCATGGGCCATGTCTGCTGCTGAGCCGGCGCGCAGCCGATACAAGCCACCCGTTCCGTCCGCCGCTTCTCTGGCCACGCGGTTGTGTGGTTCCTCGCAGGCGCCCGAGACTGCGGCTTCGTTCAGCGGATCCAGCGCCGCTGAGTCATCAACGAGGTACCACTCTTCAAACGACTCACCGTCCGTCTTGAGCCAATAAGCGCCGTGAATGCGGAAGACAACCGACCGCTGAAAACCCTGCGGTTTGTTAGCCGCGAGTGTGCGATGAAACTCGGCGAGATGGTCCAGGTACTGGCCGCGCTCGATCTCCGGACGCGGCCAGTGCCAGAAAACATAAGCAAGCATCGTGTCTACGCTGAAGCTGCGTTGCTTTGCATTGCCTTGATGTCGTTGAGCAGCACGCGCTCGTGACCTTCCGGATTAACCTTCAGGTACGTCTTGCGCAAGTTGCCTTCCGGATCGATCACGAAACTGGTGCGGTTCCAGTACATCGTTCCTTTGTACTCGCTCTGGCCCACACCCGCAGCTTCGAGAAACTCGTGGTTCGGATCCGCGAGCAGGTCGATAGTGAAGCCAAACTTGTTGCAGAAGCTCTTGTGCGACGCGACGTCGTCTTCACTGACTCCGACGACCGCGATGTTTGCGTCGTCAAACTCCTGCTTCGTCGCTGTGAACGACTTGCCCTGGATCGTGCAGCCCGGCGTGTCGTCTTTTGGATAGACGTAAACAACGAGCCACTGGCCCTTGAAGTCGTCAAGCGAAACTGTTTCGCCATCCTGGTTCTTGAGTTTGAAATCTATGAAGCGTTTTCCTTCTTGCAGTCCCATGATTTTTGTTTTCCCCTCATGAAGTTGGTTAGAGTGTTGTGTCTGACAGATTAGATTTGTACTTCGTGTTGGTTTTGCGATCGTTCATCTCGATGTAGACCCAGCTAGGCGGTATCACGCCCGTGTCGAGCGAGAACCAGATGCCGTGCAGGTCAGCCGATTTGCCGAGCGCGCAGAAACCATTCAGGCGTTTGCCGCTCTGGTCGTAGATGTCGACCCAGGTCCGTGCAGCTTTGGTGTTCTTTCCGCACGGAGGCAGATTAGGTGACGCCGCAAAGAGATCGTCGGGATAGTCGCTTTTATTGAGCACGTCGAAATTATAGTGAGTCACTTGCTTGCCGCCGATCGTTAGATACTCCTGGCCAAGAAAATAAAGCACTGGATTTGGCAACACTGGAGCGTTGGCCGAGCCTTGCACCGCTACAACCAGGATAAGCACAGCTACGCCGAACAGAGTTCGTTTTTTGAGGCCTTTCATCGGGGGACTCCTTTGCGTTGAGATTTCGGTTACCACGCAACAGCATAACGACTGCGCCGCGGATCAGCACCGGCGGACGCAACGCCGTTCTTAGGGTCGTACATGATCACTGTGGGCGAAGACAGCGTGCCCCATTCCCCCTGGACTTTTACCTTGTGTCCCTTGTCCGACAACTCCTGGATCGTCTTCAAACTCACGCGCGACTCGATGTTGAGTGAGCCGGGAAGAAATTCGTGATCGTCAAACGAGCTGACGTAGTGTTGCGTGTCGAAGCGCGGCGCTTCGACTGCTTCCTGCGGGTTCATGCCAAACTCGATGATATTCAATAACACTTGAAGCAGCGCCTGGTCCTGGTTGTCACCACCCGGCGTGCTCAACACCATGAACGGTTCGCCACCTTTGAGAACGAGCGTCGGCGTCAAAGTGATCCTCGGCCGCTTGCCTGGTGCAACTACGTTCGGACTATTCGGATCGGTGAGTGCTGATTGCAAACGCTGGCCCATCAACACGCCCGTATCGCCCGCGACAACGGCAGGCAGCCATGCGCCGCTCGGTGTGGCGCTGAACAAGTTGCCGTCTTTGTCAACGACGTTGACGCAGGTGGTGTCGTTGGCGCGCTCGATCTCCGGCACCGCCGAAGCACGGCCGATAGTCTGAACTGCGCTTGCGAGCACCGCTTTCATGTTCAGGGGATCACCGGGTTGTTGTGCGAGTGAAGCGTGGCGCTCGTCGATCAGAGGTCGTCGCAGCGCTGCATAATCTTTCGACAACAGCTCGGTCATCGGGATCTTCACGAAGTTCGGATCGCCGTAGTAACGGTCGCGATCCGCCAACCCGAGCTTGAGCGCCTCGGCGAGTGTGTGAATGTAAGTGGACGAGTTGTGGCCCATTTTTTTCAGATCGAAACCTTCGAGCATGTTGAGGGTTTCGATGAGGGCCGGACCTTGCGTCCAGAAGCCGGCTTTGTACACTTCATAGCCGCGATAACTGGTCTCGACTGGTTGGCCCACCTTCGCCGCGAATTTTGCGAAGTCGTCCGCAGCCAGCAAACCACCGTTTGCCTGCATGTAATTGCCGATACGGCGTGCGATTGGACCACGGTAGAAATAATCACGCGCTGCCATCAAACCTGCGTGCCGATTGTTTCGCATGACCTTGGATCCAAGTCGTTCGGCCTGAACTATCGCGCGCAAGGTGCGTGCAAGGTCAGCCTGTACGAAGATGTCGCCGGGTTTCGGCACCTCGCCGTTTGGCAGGAAGATCCGTTTCGCGTCGGGCCATTGCGAAAAGATCGGTGACCGCGACTTGATGTAGTTCACGCGCAATTCGTCGAGCGGAAAACCGTCCGCGAGTTGAATTGCGGGTTCCATTACTTCGGCAAGTGTTTTCGTACCGAATTGATCGAGTGCGACGACGCAGGCGTCGAGCACACCAGGCACAGTCGCTGCGAGTGGGCCAGTCGACGGAATCAGTCCGCCCTTTTTGGGCCCCGCCATCGTGGTTGACGTCGGTGCGCCGTCTTGAGCGTGGTTCACGAAGAACTCACGCGTAGCTTTCATCGGTGCCTGGCCCATGCCTTCAATAACGACCACCTTCTGACCTTTCAACTTGATCAAAATCGGTACTTCACCGCCAAACGAGAAGTGCGAAAACTCGATTACCGAAGCCGCAAGGATTGTCGCCACTCCCGCGTCGACCGAATTGCCGCCGTGCTCAAGCATCCGCAGACCGGCTTCAACTGATAAAGGTGAGCCGCCCGCCACGACGCCTCGTTTCCCGCGAACCACCGGTCGAAATGTGTCAGCGTGTGAAGTTGATGAAGGAAAGGCGGCAATGATGAAAGCGATTATCAGACAAAAGCCGAACAGCTTTCGTTTGCGGTTAGACATGGGCGGGCACCTCTTTCGAAATTGGACTGGCGAATTGTGCCACAAAAAGGCACATGAGGCACAAAAATCAAACCAAGTTCATTTTGTGCCTTATGTGCTTTTTTGTGGCTAATGAACGCGTTGTGCGTCTTTGTGGCTTTTGCTGGTAAGATGGCAAAAAGAGAGGGCACTGACCTCCCCCAAGACCAGTGCCCTTGCCTTTATCTCAGTTCTCCCATGGAGAATTAACGACGGGGTGATACTACCCGCGTATCGGCTGATGTAGGTTGCAGATGTCTTGTAAAGCCTTTGCGAGGTTGTGGCAAAAGTTTCTCAGGCCCGCACAAAAAACGGACAATTACACGAAGTCAAAGATCAACTATCGTAGTTCGCAGATCAATGTAGCGAGGTTGGACCTTGTCAAATTCACCAAAGATCGCGCCGTATGGCTCGTGGAAGTCGCCCATTACTTCAGATCTGATCGTCGAAGGCTCCGTCGGTTTGGGCCAACCATCGTTTGATGGCAACGATATTTACTGGTTGGAATTGCGGCCCAAGGAAGGCGGCCGCAACGTCATCGTTAAGAGAGATGCGAGCGGCGCATGTCTCGATGTGAATCAGTCTCCCTTCAACGCTCGGACCAAGGTCCATGAGTACGGCGGCGGTGACTACATCGTCAGCAACGGAACTGTCTACTTCTCAAACTTTTCGGACCAGCGACTTTACCGGCAGCAAGAATTGGCCACTCCCGAGCCGTTGACCGCCGCAGGCGAGATGCGTTACTCCGATGCGCGAGTGGACCATGGACGTGGGCGTCTGATCTGTGTCCGCGAGGATCACACGGACACTGAAGTCGAAGCTGTTAACTCCATAGTTGCGGTTAATACTCAACCTGGCGCCGAAGGCTTTGGCGACGTGCTGGTGGAGGGGAATGATTTTTACTCGTCGCCGAGAATCAGTCCGGACGGCAGCCAGTTGGCGTGGCTCACGTGGAACCATCCGAACATGCCCTGGGATGGTTGCGAGCTTTGGGTCGGCGAGTTTGGTGAAGACGGCAAACTCGCATCGACCCGATGGGTCGCAGGCGGCGCTGCGGAATCGATCTTTCAACCGGAGTGGTCCCCTGACGGAGTTTTGTACTTCGCTTCAGATCGCAGCGGCTGGTGGAATCTCGAGCGGATTTCACCTGACGGCGGGATTGAAAACGTCTATCAATCGAAGGCTGAACTCGGCATGCCGCAATGGGTATTCGGCATGTCGTCTTATGCGTTTGCGTCGGCGGATACGATCGTTTGCAGCCATATCGATCAGGGTGTGTCAACTCTGGCTCTCGTCGATGCTCACACAGGAAAAGTGACACCGGTTGATTGTCCCTACACGGACATTCAGTACTTGCGAGCGGCGAACGGCGTCGCAGTGTTTCGCGGCGGCTCGCCGACTGACGTCGTATCGATCGTGAAGTTTGATCTCGCGAGCGGGCAGTTCGAGATTCTCCGTCGCTCGAACGATCGCGAAATTTTTCCGCAATACTTCTCCGTGCCGCGGGCGGTTGATTTTCCGACTGAAGGTGGACTCATAGCACACGGCTTTTTCTACCCGCCGCAGAATCCTGACTTCCGGGCGCCCGACAACGAAAAGCCACCTCTGATCGTGAAGAGTCATGGCGGACCAACGGCTGCGGCTTCGACGGCGTTGAGTTTGTCGGTTCAATATTGGACCAGCCGCGGGTTCGCAGTGCTCGATGTGAACTATGGCGGGAGTTCGGGTTATGGACGGCAGTATCGAGAACGGTTGAACAAGAAGTGGGGCATAGTTGACGTCGACGATTGCGTGAACGGCGCTCGCTATCTTGCAGATCGAGGCGAAGTCGATCCCAAGCGTTTAATCATCACGGGTGGCAGCGCGGGCGGTTACACGACGCTCTGCGCTCTCACGTTTAGAAACACTTTCAAAGCCGGCGCGAGTCACTTCGGAATCAGCAATACTGAGTCGATGGCGCGTGATACGCACAAGTACGAGTCGCAATATCTTACCGGCTTGCTTGGACCATACCCGGAACGAAAGGACATCTACTACGATCGTTCACCCATCAACTTTCCCGAACGACTCTCGTGCCCGGTGATCTTCTTTCAAGGACTGGAAGATAAAGTCGTCCCGGCCGATCAGGCTGAGACGATGGTCGATGCGATTCGCGCAAAAGGGATTCCGGTTGCGTACGTCGCGTTTGCGGGCGAGCAGCACGGCTTCAGACAGGCAAAGAACATCAAGCGCGCGCTCGACGGAGAGCTGTACTTCTACTCGAAGGTGTTTGGGTTTGGTCTAGCAGAACCAGTCGAACCGCTCGAGATCGAAAACCTGTAAGATCAGTACATGCTTAACACCGGATCCGCAGCGGTCGCGGCGGCGCCATTGTGATCGCCGCCTCGCAATACGCGCGTCTGGTCCATAAACATCGAAAGGCTGCCGGTCTTGCCGTATTCGACTGGCACGGCCAATATCTCGAACTTATCGCCGCTGACAGTCAACTCAAATTTGTAACCTGAACTCTCCAGGTTCTCCTTCGCGAACAAACTCTCAGCAACCAAATCGTCAAGCGTGCCATAACTGCCGTCACCCTTCTTGGCTTTGTATTGTTCCTCGGCAGAGAGGATCGTGTACATCATTCCCATGGCCTGTCGCTCTTTTTGAACTATCTCCGGCGGATTGATCGCGCCGGAAAACGCGGCCACGAACATCGCCACCAGATTCTTCGGGACGTGCAGCTCGTGAATTGGTCCGAGACCTTCGTTCCAGAGCGAGTAGGTTACCGGTTGCGCCGTCGTGCTCAGGCGCGCGAAAAGGTTCCTCGTCTGATCGTTCATCCTCGTGGTCGGTTGTGCGGCCCAGGTGCTATAGCTTTCCATCAGCGCCGGCGAGATATAAAACTGTCCGTGCAACTGTCGCGGCTGCCAGCGCGTGTAAGCCCGAAACCGAGTGTCGGTCGCGAGTGTTTCGTTCTTCAAATATGAGTCGACGACGTTCCGCGTAGTTGCGGCGTCAGATGAAAGCACAAGGAAGTTTCCCACGAAGGCGTATGCGAAAACGTTGCCATAAGATACGAGCTCTGTATCCTCACGACGTTCTGTTGACGCAAATTCGCCCGCGTTTTTGAAGGCGAGTGAGCTGATCAACTTCGGCATCAGCGTGCGCAAACGTTCTTTGTCTTTCACTGCAATCGCCACGATTGGTCCATGAGTGGTTGCAGGCTGCTCGGGCGCGTTCTCGGTATTCCGTGGCTTTGGTCCGTTTGGTCCGGGAAGATCTAAAAAGTTTAGACCTTCCATCGGTAAACCGACGGCTATTTCGCTACCAAGCAGAGGCAACAGATCGTCTTTGATGCTGAGATTTATCTGCTTCTCGATCGCCTTGAATGGCGCTTGCGGCTCACCCGTTACCAGCCGCGTCCCGTTCCCGCTGTAGCCAGCGAGTTGAGGCTTTGCAGGCGTCGACATCTCGGTATAGATCTGCGCAAGGTCGAGCGACATCATTGCAAACAGGTCTGTATTCGCGGGGAAAATGTTCGGCGACTCGGGCGCGATCGGTGCGCCCGCGATCACGCGCGGCCAGAACGGAATCGGATCGTTTTTCTCGCCTGCAGCGTTGATGAGCAAACCGTGCAGATCGAATGATTCGCCTTCGTACGAGAGCGCAAGCGCGAAGGCTTCAGGCACGTTTGTCTGGCCACCAAAAAACGAGTTTCCGAGCATTGATAATGCATGCGAGACCGGGTCAGGTGGCGGCGGAGCCTCCTGAGGCGGAGCAGTGAGGACAGCTACCGGGCCGGCAGCAACATTTACACCGTCAATAACTTTTTCAGCTTCGGGCAGCGCTACGTTGCTCGTGTCAGCGGGATTGTGCTTGCCTTCAGCCTGCGCTTGTTTTCGCTTCTCCTCTTCTTTGAGTCGTTCCTCTTCATTGTGTTTGCGGAATTCTTCGTCTTCCTTCTCGATCAACCTGAAATTGATGAAAGCGAAGAGTGGCTCGGAGTTGAACCGGTTGCGGGCCGTGCGGAAGTTGGACTCGTCAGCGAATGACTTGCTGCCCGCCGGTCGCAGTTGTTTCATGGACCATGGTCGCGGCGTGATCGCTACGAGCGAACCGAGACGTTCGAGATGGAAGCCTGTTTTTGGAGGCGCATTCTTCGCTGCAGGATCGGGTTGCTCTGATGGCACGATCGTAGGCAGGAACTCATTCAACGGCGTCGCAAACTTCGCGGCGTCCTCGGCGGAAGCAAATTCGATCACCACGAGTGTATCGGGAAGACTCTTATCCATGGGCCACGCGGCGACGAACATACGTGAAGACATCACCTGTTCAGCGTGCGCGTTGATCCATTTCACTACCGACTTGAATTCTCTCGGTGGCCCGGCAAGCTGCATGACGGGCTCGAGCAGGTCGTTGAGCGCGCTGGAGCGAATCACTTGTCCGACGTCTCTGGCTTCAAAGTAAATGACGTACTCGTCAGCGGGCAGCAGGTTATCGAACGTGGGCGTTGGGGTCGGTGCAGGCGCCGGCTTTGGTTGCGGCTTCGCCGGCGTCTGCCGCTTCTGGGCCACGGTCGGGGCAGTGAGGATCGTGAAAAACAGCAGCAGCGCTGCGAGGCGTGCAATAACGTTCATGTGAGTCTAACCTTTGTCAGGAATATGGGTTCAGCTCATCGCCAGGTTTATTCCGGGAGCGCGAAAGGCGCGGAATATGATAGCCCAGGACCAAGCGCTGAGCGCAGCGAGGCGCGTCGCCCCCTATAACACAGGAATAATTTAAAGAGCATTGAAGGCGCGACATACCAGGGTCAATTATTCCGCTCTTTCAGAGCTTGCTGGTCAATTAGTTTTATGGCCCAGGGGCGACGCGCTTCGCTACGCTTAGCGCTTGCCCCTGGCTATTATATTTCGCGCCTTTGGCGCTGCACGGCGTAAAGCAAGATTAACTAAAACAAGTTCGCTGTCAATCACTTCAGATACATGACTTCAGCGGTAGTCACCCACAGTCGTGCCCGGAAAATAGTGCGCGAGAATGTTTTGAAACGATAATCCGCGCTCCGCCATCGCGTGCGAACCCTCCTGACATAAACCGAGACCGTGACCGAATCCTCCACCGCGAAATACAAATTGCGATCCAAATCGCGAAACACTGAAGCGGGAACTCTTCAGGACATTCCAGCCAAGCGCACGACCGACAATCAACTTGAATTCCCATCCACTTATCGTACGGGCACCATCGCCAACAATTGACAACAACTCAGCGCGTCCAGTGTCGTCGTACCTGGTCACCGACAGGTCGCGAATTGTTTGGCCGACATCTGTCCGCGGATCGCTGCGGAGAGCGTTCGCCAGTTGGTTGGACTCGATCACGTCTGTCCAGCGGTAGTGAGCACCGGAGTTGCAATAATCATCGCGCACCCCGCGCAGGTATGCGGGCCCATCAACTCCCCACAGTGTTTTGATATTTGCAGTCATACCGCCGCAAGAGGCGCTGAAATACGCGTCGATTATCTGATGTTGATCGTCGAGCAGGACAAGTCCGGAAGTTTGCCTGACTGCGGTTGCCAGGGCCGGCCGCGCTTGTGTTGCGGTAAAGCGTTGGCAATGAGTCGTGCTGCAAAAATCGTAGCCGTTGTTTTTGTGACGGCCCAGATTCTTTAGGGCATATGTGCGAACGGCAACAGCAAGGGCCTTGAGCGCTTCCGGTTCATCTTCAATGCTCGCTTCCGTCGACACTACACCCGTGACGTAATCTTCCAGCGGCATTCGATACGTAGAGTTTTCCGTAACCTGGTGCACGGAAACCTGTAGCGAATCCTTCTTCGTGTAGCGTGTATCTTCAAGTGCCGCGAAGACGGAACGTGCAACTTCAGCGGCCTCAGCTCCGTGACCCTTGCGCAGGTAAACAACGATCGCGAGCTGTGCATTCTCACGTTTGGTCTTCGTGTCGGACGGAAAAGCGATTCCCGCAAACCATCCTTGCGGGCGAAAGCCCTGAAGCGGCGTGGCTGTTCCAGTCTTCCCAACGATGTAAGCGGACAGTGAACCGAGATGTGCATTCTTCGCAGTGCCGAACTCGACCGCGCCTCGCATGCCTTCGAGCAGAAGAGATCTTTCGCCATCGTCGACGTGAACTTCAGAGCGAAGCTGAGACTTGAAATCGGGCGCTCCAGCGACGAAGGGTCTGAAGAGTTTGCCGCCGTTGAAAAACGCTGCGTAAGCAAGCGCCATTTGGATGGGCGTAACTTGCAGAAACACGCCTTCGCCCACTGCGCTCTCGAATCCCCAACGGCCACGCGCCAGCAGACCGGCGGATTCCTGGTCATCATTGATTCCGGTCGTACGGCCGAAGCCAAACTCGGAGAGCGTTTGTGCGAGATCGTCTTCGTTGAGTCTTTCGCCAACGGTCGCGAAGTAATAGTTGCAGGAGTAGGCCAACGCTTCAGCCGGATCGAACGGCCCGAGATTGCGAGCGTGAGCACAGGCGTCTACCAGACGCGTGCGTTTGTACTTTCCTCGACACCGAATGCGCGTGTCGCGATTTATTACTTGAGTACGTAGAGCAGCCAGAGTAACGAATGGCTTGATGGTCGAACCCGGCGTAAATGCGTGGTCAAACGCGAGCTGCGTATTGACAACTGCGGGCACGCGTCCGGTCTGAGGATCAAGCACCACGATCGCGCCGTCGCGTTCGCCGAGCGCAGACTCGGCAGCGGACTGAAGGCGCTGGTCCATATCGTTCTCGGCGGTTGGGACGGTTGTGTTGTCCGGTTTTGCAGGAGCGTCAACAAAGTCACCACGAAAAAGCACAAAGATGAGACACAGAGCGATGCTCGTCGCAAACGTGAGGCGCAAGGGTGGCCGAAGGAACTTCAACATGTCACGGCTTCTCCGCGACCGTAAGAATCGAGAGTGCGCGGAGTGTGAGTGCCCAGCCGAGCAGTATGAGGAGCGCGCTTAGTCCGAGACGGACGACGACGAGTGAGATTTCGATCCACGGCCGTTGTGCAGGTATCGATTTCTGCAACAGCAGATAAGGAGCCACCGCGAAGATCAGAAAGCCGCACGCGTAGACAAACATCGACTGCGGCGCGAACGCTCGGGTAAACACCTCCCGCACGCGCATATCAGCCCGCGTGTAGTTGGGCCAACGATAACGGCTTGCAGCACGAAGAAGAGCGCGGGAGCGGCGGTTGCTAAACAGCGAGCGTGCGGCGGAAATGATGGCGTTAATGGAGGTTGAATACATGTCGTTGATCCTACTTAACGAGTGCGCGTCTTAGACAGGATTTACAAGATTTTCATGATTATCCTGTGAATCCTGTGAATCCTGTAAATCCTGTCTAATGTTTGTGATCGCTGAGGTTGTAAAACTGCATTTCCGCCCCCCACGTGAACCGGCGGCGAAAGCTTTCTCTGTCATTGAAGCTTCGTAACTCCACGTTGTCAGGCAATCCATCATGGTCCAAGTCGACATTT
>DATDFT010000108.1:0-7245 GCA_036522475.1 Pyrinomonadaceae bacterium
AACACTGCCGGCGCATATCCGCGCGAATCGAGTATCCATGAATTGTTTGCGCAGCAGGCGGCGCGCACACCGCAGGCTGTGGCGCTGCGTTACGAAGATCAAAGCCTGAGTTATGCAGAGTTGAATGAGCGCGCTAATCAACTGGCGCACTACCTGCTGTCTCTTGAACTCGGAGCAGAAGCGCGTGTGGGCCTGTTGATGCAGCGCTCGCCGGAGTTGGTGATCGCGATGTTGGGAGTGCTGAAGGCGGGCATGACTTACCTGCCATTGGACGCGGCGTACCCGGCCGAGCGACTCCAGTTCATGGTAAACGACGGCGCGGTCGTCGTGCTGCTCAGTGAAGAGCAGTTGCTGGGAGCAGTGCAGGATGTAGCAGCGCCGGTAGTGAATGTAGATGAACTGTGGAGTGGGTTAGCGGCTTACAGCACGAGTGATCCGCAGTTGCGAGTGGACTCGCAGCAGTTGGCGTACGTGATGTACACGTCGGGATCGACAGGCACTCCGAAGGGAGTGGCCGTTCCGCATCGCGGCGTGGTGCGGCTGGTGCGCGAGAACACTTATGCGGAACTGAATGCGGAACAGACTTCTCTCCTGATTGCACCGGTTTGCTTTGACGCCTCGACGTTTGAGATTTGGGGACCGCTGCTCAACGGCGGGAAGGTCGCGATCATGCCGCCGCAGACGCCGACTCTGGAAGAGTTGGGTGAGGCGCTCAAGAAATATGAAGTCACCACGTTGTTTCTGACGTCAGGATTGTTTCACGCGCTCGTGCAAGAGCACGTGGAGTATTTGCAACCGGTGCGGCAACTGCTGACCGGCGGTGATGTGCTATCGGTGGAGCACGTGCAGAAAGCACTGCGGTCGCTGCCCGAGTGCCGGCTGATCGCCTGCTATGGACCAACGGAGACGACGACCTTCGCCTCTTCTTACGCGATGACGAGTTCTGAGCAGATCAGCGTGACGGTGCCGATCGGCAGACCGATCGCGAACACCGAAATGTACGTGCTGGATGAAGAGTTAAAGGCAGTGCCAGTTGGAGTCTTCGGAGAGTTGTACATCGGCGGCGATGGACTGGCGCGTGGTTATCAGGGCCGTCCGGAGTTGACGGCAGAGCGCTTTGTGCCGCACGGCTACAGTCAACGTGGCGGAGAGCGGTTGTACCGGACGGGTGATCTGGTCCGTTGGCGCGCGGAGGGGTGGATTGAATTTCAAGGACGCATCGATGGCCAGGTGAAACTGCGTGGGTATCGCATCGAGTTGGGCGAAGTAGAGACGGTGTTGCAGCAGCACGAAGGTGTAGGTGGAGCGGTAGTAGTGGTGCAGCAGAGCGAAGGGCACAAGCAACTGATCGCGTATGTCGTGCGAGATCAGGAAAGCTCCTTGAGTGTCGGTGAGTTACGCGACTACTTGAAAGCGCGGCTGCCGGAATACATGGTACCCGGCGTGTACGTGTGGCTTGACGCTTTACCGCTGACGACAAACGGTAAAGTGGATCGCAAAGCATTGCCAAAACCTGACGGCAGCCGGCCAGAGCTCGAAAAAGAATTCGTCGCGTCGCGAGATGCAGTCGAAGAAGTGCTCGCGAAGATCTGGTCCGAGTTGTTGGGAGTGGAGAAGGTAGGAGTACACGACAACTTCTTCGAGCTCGGCGGCGATTCGATCATCAGCATTCAGATCGTGGCGCGCGCGCGGCAACAGGGCTTGGCGATTTCACCGCGGCAAGTGTTTCAGTATCAGACCATCGCGGAACTCGCGAGCGTCGCGACGATCGCTGAAGCCAGCGATGCAGCGCAGGGAGACCTGTCAGGATCGTTGCCACTGACGCCGATTCAACACTGGTTCTTTGAGCGCGAGTTAGTAGACGCACACCACTTCAACCAGGCAGTGTTGTTGTCGATACAGCAACCGGTGAATGCAGCGCTGTTGCGACAACTGTTGACGGCGTTGTTGCGACAGCATGATGCGTTGCGTCTGCGGTTCACACGCAATGAAGAAGGTTGGAGTCAGGAGATCGCGCCGTTTGATGCTGACGAACCACTGCCGCTGACAGTGCTCGACTATGCGAGTGTGAGCGATGCGGAGTTGCGGGCGACGATCGAAGCGGAAGCGACGCGCGTGCAGAGCAGTCTGGATCTGAGTGCTGGTCCGTTGCTGCGAGTGGTGCTGTTTGAGTTGGGCGCGGGACGTGGAGCGCGATTGTTGTTGGTGATCCATCACCTCGCGGTGGATGGAGTGTCGTGGCGGATTCTGGTGGAAGACTTGCAGCGAGGCTACGAACAGTTGGCGCGCGGCGAGCGAGTGGAGTTTGGCGCGAAGACGAGTTCGTACCAGCAGTGGGCGGAGAGTTTGCTTGAGTATGGCGAGAGTGCGGCACTTCAGGAACAGATGAGCTACTGGGAGCGCGTGTGGCAGGAGCCGTTGTGGCGCGTGCCGGGTTGGGCCGGTGGCGGCAATCAAGTGAAGCAAATGCGCACGGTGCGGCAGGCGCTCAGTGCGGAAGACACGCGCGCGCTGTTACAGGATGTGCCGGGGATCTATCACACGCAGATTCAGGAAGTGCTGTTGACGGCGTTGGCGGAGACGCTGAGTCGTTGGAGTGGAGTGCAGCGAGTGGTGGTGGAGGTGGAAGGCCACGGGCGCGAAGAGTTGCACCGAGCAGTGGATGTGACTCGGACGGTGGGTTGGTTCACGACCATCTATCCGGTGGTGCTGGAGACAGCGGCAGGAGCAAGCACAGGCGAGCGGTTGAAGCAGATCAAGGAACAGGTGCGCGCAGTACCGCAGCACGGCATCGGTTACGGAGTGTTGCGTTACCTGAAGCGGGCGCTGAGAGCGGGAGCGGAGGGCGAGATCAGTTTCAACTATCTCGGCCAGTTCGACCAGGTGTTGACGGAAGACGGATTACTCGCCGCAGCGGCGGAGTCATCGGGAGAGATTCACAGTGGAGAAGGAACGCGGCACTACAGGGTGGAAGTTGGAGCGAGTGTGGCTGGTGGACAGTTGCAAGTGAGTTGGAGCTACAGCGGCGAGCAGATCGAAGCAGCGGAGATGGAGCGAGTGGCGGAGTGGTACATGGACGACCTACGTGAAATCATCCGGCACTGCGCTGACCCGGCCGCCGGTGGTTACACGCCCTCAGACTTTGCACTTGCAAAGTTGAACCAGCGACAACTTGATGAAGTTGTGAGCAGGTATAGAGACGTCGAAGACATTTATCCGATGACTCCGATGCAGCAGGGCATTCTCTATCACATTCTGTATGCTCCGGAGTCGTCACTTTACATCACGCAAATAACCTGCACGATACACGAGGCGGTGGACATCAACGCATTCGAGCATGCATGGCAGTCGATGATCAATCGCCATTCGATGCTTCGCACCGGATTCGTTTGGCACGGTCTCGACGACCCACTTCAAATTGTCAGCCGCAGCGTCAAACTCCCCCTCGAAATTCTCGATTGGCAGGCACTCTCGTCAACTCAACAACAAAGAGAACTCGAGGCGTTGTTACTAGCCGATCGCGCGCGCGGTTTTGACTTCGCGCAAGCACCGCTCATGCGTCTCTTCTTGTTGCGTCTCTCGCCTGGCTCATATCACTTCGTCTGGAGTAGTCACCATCTACTTTTGGACGGCTGGTCAGTGCCATTGCTACTGCAAGAGGTGTTTGCGCTGTACGAAGCCGGCTGTCGCAGCGAGACTTTGGAACTCGAGCAGCCACGTCCTTTCAGAGATTACATCGTTTGGTTGAAGCGGCAGGACATGAGCAGAGCGGAAGCTTACTGGCGCAAGGCTTTGACCGGTTTCAGCACTCCCACGCGATTAACGATCGAGCGCGCTGCGAATGCCGATACCGGATTCGCCGAAGAGCAGATGCTGCTGAGTTCAGATCAGAGCGAGCAACTACAGCGCTTTGCACGCGAGCAGCAGGTGACAGTGAACACGGTTGTGCAGGGAGCGTGGGCGCTGCTCTTGAATCGTTACAGTGGTGAAGATGATGTGTTGTTCGGAGCGACTGTTTCGGGACGTCCGGCGGAACTCGCAGGCATCGAGAAGATCGTGGGAATGTTCATCAACAGCTTGCCGGTGCGTGTGCGAGTGAGAGATGAAGCACAGATTGGACCATGGTTACGTGAGTTGCAGGCGCAGGTGATGGAGTCGCGGCAGTTTGAGTATAGTCCGCTCGTCAAGATACAGAACTGGAGTGACGTAAGACGCGGAGTCAATCTATTCGACACTTTGGTGGTGTTTGACAATTACCCGGTTGGGGATTCGTTGAAAGAGAGTGGCAAACGAGTGCGGGTGGAGAATGGCGGATTCACGGAACAGAATAATTATCCGCTCACGGTGACGGGAGCAACGGTTCCGGACCTTCTGATCCGCATGGGATACGAGCGCCAACGCTTCGAGACTAACAGCATCGTCCGGCTGTTGGATGAAATGAAAACGTTGATCAATCAGATCGTTGCGAAGCCGAATGGTTCAATCGCAGACATCAAACAAGTCCTCATCGAAGCTGACAAGAAGAATCAAATGCGCGCGCGCATAGTGCACGACGAGCGAAGCCGCAACAAGTTCATGACGATCAAACCTAAGCCTGTTAGCCTGGCTTCAGAATTCAGACGTTAAAGTTGGAGGAGGTCAGTACCACCTGCGGTAGCGGGTACTGATCTCACCTTGAAAAGCTATGCAGCACGAAGAATTTCTTCATCGACGATTTACCAGCCTCAAACCGAAGACCATCAGCATCTCGGCGCAGACGTTAGCGCAGATGACTGTACTCGACTCGGAGAAGGCTTGGCCCCTGGTTGTCGAGGCGAATGTCGTTGGCGTTGATTTAGCCGAGTGGGCCGCGGGGCATCTGCAAGATCTCCAGGCTCGATTATTGAAAACCGGCGCGATACTCTTCCGAAACTTCAACGTCGACTCAATCGACAAGTTCAAGAAATTCGTTCATCTCATTTCTCCGGAGTTGTTGGAGTACAACGAACGTTCGACGCCGCGCACTGAAGTCAGCGGAGAAATCTACACGGCCACCGAGTATCCAGCCGACGAGTGCATCACTTTGCACAACGAAAGCGCATACTCCGCGAATTGGCCCATGAAAATCTGGTTCTACTGCGCACAGCCTGCGGTCCAGGGTGGCGAGACACCGATCGCTGATAGCCGGAAAGTGTTTGAGCAAATCGACCCGAAAATCAAAGAGCGCTTAATCGAGAAGAAGGTCATGTATGTGCGCAACTACAGCGACGGCGTTGACCTTCCATGGCAGACAGTTTTTCAGACAACGGATCGGCGCGCCGTCGAAGATTATTGCCGCAGCGCCTCGATCGAGTTTGAGTGGAAGGACGCAACTCACCTCAGGACTCGCCAGATTCGACCGGCAATCGCGACTCATCCCGTAACAGGCGAAACAGTTTGGTTCAATCAAGCGCACTTATTTCATGTCTCTAGTTTGGCGCCTGCGTTACGTGAATCACTGCTCAGTTTGGTTGAAGAGACAGAACTCCCGCGCAACAGCTACTACGGCGATGGCTCCGCGCTCGAGGAGTCAGTGCTGGATGAAATTCGCGAGGTCTATCGCGAGTCAGCAGTCACATTCCCGTGGCAACAAGGCGACGTCTTGATGCTCGACAACATGTTGGCGGCTCACGGGCGTATGTCGTTTACGGGTCCGCGAAAAGTTCTGGTAGCGATGGCTGAATCCTACCGCCAGGGATAAATCAAAATCAGCGAAGGTTACAATTGCTATGAGCGCAACTAAAAGTGAAGCTATAGAAGGATATCGTCTGTCGCCACAACAGACTCGTCTTTCGCACGTCGTTCAGTGCGCGCCGGCGTGCGGCATTGCTCGCATTTGTTTGAGCTTGCAGGGTTCGCCGCGTCCACTACTAATCGAGCACGCGCTTCACCTTCTCGTTTCACGACACTCCATTCTCCGCACCAGTTATCTTTCAACGCTGCAAGTGATCTCGCCCGAAGCGAATGTCACTTTTGACGTTTGCGATCTCAGTGGACTCGAGTCGGAAGACGAATCAAGCGCGCTCGAGCAGCTCGCAGTCGAGGCGGCTTGTTTGGATCCTGAGCCCGAGGCGTCCCCCGTAAACGCCCTCTTGGTAACGTTCTCTTCGCAAGACCATCATCTCTGGATCACTCTTCCGTCGATGACCGCTGACACTCGTTCGCTGAACAATCTCGCGCGCGAATTCATGCGCTGCTACGAGAGTTGCGCGAAAGCGACCGCATTGACGGATGAGCCGCTCGATTATCTTCAGTTTTCTGAGTGGCAAAACGAGTTGTTGCTGGATGTGGAGCAGTCGGCAAATGGTCGTGAATATTGGCGACAGTTCGGATCGGACCAGTTCCGGTCCAGGAACGCTGCGAGCAACTTCAAGCCCGCAGTCGTGGAGGTTTCGTTTACGGCAGACGAGGTTGCGCAGATCGAGACCTACTCGGCGAATGCGTGGTTGGGTTGCGGGGCGGCGCTGTTGTGGTCCACGAGCGGAGCGCGCCAGGTTGCGCTCGGCTACGTCAGCGAGGGCCGGCGTTATGAGGAGATGAACGATGGTTTAGGCCTGTATGCGAAGTGGCTGCCGGTTGCTGTCGAAGTGGAACACGAGCGCAGCCTGCAAGAGATAGTTCGAGACGCGACTGAAGCGGTGCAGGCTGCGGCGGAGCAGCAGGAGTATTTCGTACTTGAAGACGAGAACAGATTTTTTGCGATTGGTTATGAGTACGAGAAACGTTGGGATGGTGCGGAAACTGTTGGCGTGCATTTCAGCGTGCGTGAGCAACAGGTCGAGGTCGAACCGTATGAGTTGAAGCTGCACTGTGTGAAGCAGGATGGGCGAGTTCGCGCAGAACTGCGCTACGACCCGGAAGTCTATGAAGAAGCGGAAGTGCGGAAGCTTGCAGGTCGATACCAGCGGGTGGTCCAAAGTTGGATCGCAAACGTGGATGTGAAGCTGGGCGACATTGCGTGGTTGAGTGAGGCGGAGCGTAAAGAGATTGTGCAGCAGAGTCGCGGCGAAGAGCGGGAGTGGGGCGAGACTGATGTAGTGAAGCTGTTCGAAGCGCAAGTAGTACTGAACGCGACAGCGACCGCAGTGATGTGTGGAGACGAGCAGATCAGTTATCAAGAGTTGAACCGGCGCGCGAATCAACTGGCCCACTACCTGCGCGAGCTGGGCGTGGGACCGGAAGTGAAAGTGGGATTGCTGTTGCCGCGCAGTGTCGCAATGGTGGTGG
>DATDFT010000109.1:0-11871 GCA_036522475.1 Pyrinomonadaceae bacterium
CTCGTTGCGCCGCTTCACGTCCAGCGACGTGATGGACCATCAGATCGGCGATTGCCTTTTCTGCTTCAGCGTGCTCTGCGGCTACCACGACACCTTTGCCGGCTGCTAGTCCATCAGCTTTGATAACGACTGGGCTTTGTACGGAACCAAACTCTCCACTTCTCAAATGCCTGATTGCCTCTTCCGGTGATTCAGCGACCCGATACGCAGCTGTGGGTATCTTGTGTCGCGCCATGAAATCCTTCGCGAAGATCTTGCTTCCCTCGAGGCGCGCGGCAGCGGCAGTGGGACCAACAATACGCAGCCCTCGCTCATTGAAGAGATCAACGATCCCCGCAGCAAGCGGCGCTTCGGGTCCAACAAAAGTCAGATCAATTTTCGCTGACTCAGCAAACTCCGCCAGTGCTGCATGATCATCGACCGATACATTAACGACCTGGGCGATTTGCCCAATACCTGCATTTCCCGGAACACAGAAAATCTCTGTCGGGTTTGTAGCAGTGTGTTGAAGAGCCCAGACGATCGCGTGCTCACGACCGCCGGAGCCGATGACTAGTACTCTACTCATGGTTTGAGCGCGGATGCTGCCATCCACTCCTGTGGCTGTCAAGCGTCCTGTTTTAACGCGATTTACCTTGACACATTTTCGACATAGATATATACCAGTTGACCACATCGTGGCCCTTGCAGGGTTTCTTTTAATTACCTCATTGGTGACAGCCGAAGAGCGTACTTATACAACTGAATTTAGTTCACCCGCCGGCATGATGTTTTCGAGGCAAACGGACCGAGGGAGTTAACCATGGCACAAACGGAAGCCATCCAAGCATTGGAAATAAACCACGAGAGCGAATATCAAGACCGCCCCATCCGGTGCGTCGACTGTAATGAGAACTTCATCTGGACTGCGGGAGAACAGGTCTTCTTTCACGACAAGGGTTTGAAAAACGAACCGAAGCGATGCAAGCCGTGCAAGCAAGCCAAGAATGAACGCCTGGCTGCGATTGCAGCGGCCCAGTCGTCGGGAGTGCGACAACGCATCGAGGTCTCAGTACAGTGCGCGCAATGCGGACAACAAACTACCGTTCCTTTCTATCCTTCGCAGGGACGTCCAGTATATTGTCGCTCGTGTTTTCTCGCGGGAAGAAACCCAAACTCAGAAGCCGCACAGATGTAGCAGCGCGGCGATGCTTACGTACTCAAGTCAGTTCGACTGAAACCGGCCCAAGCTCGATAATCAACCGCCCACATGCACAATCGGACGTCGATTGGAGTCCTTCTCCGCCTTGCGTAGAACTTCGTGTGTAACCGGCGCCGTGTCGCCTTCGCCGAAGGCGATGTACTTCAGTAAGTACGAAATCGGATTTCCTTCACTCCAACCAAAATAGACGTGCGGCAGTTTGCCCATCTCATCGCGCAAATACAGCAGAAATGCCGCGATCGCATTCGGTACTGCGGGTGACTCCGTGCGCAGTATGCGATAGCCATCAACTGTCTCACCGCGAATCGATAATGTGCCTGCGAATTCAGAAGCATCACCCGGGGTTACTTCAAAGAACAAAATCGGTTCACCGGTCGGAATGTGATTACTCGTCCGTTTCTCGTGTTCCTTGGTAGCGTACTCGTCAGCGTCACCCTTATCTTTGCGATTCGTGATGATGCGAATGGTTCCCTTTGCAGCGTCTTTAATAAACTGTCGCGCCTGGTCGTCTAACTCGATTCGTTCCACACGCAGTTCGGTAGAACGGTACACCCTCGAGAAGAGCGACGCCAGAATGATCGTGAGGATAAAGAACGAAGCGATCTTAATGCCTTCCGGTCTTTCGTGAATATTTTGCAGAGTCGTGTAAATGAAGATCAGCGCGATCAAAAGATATGGATACCAGTTTTGCTGGTTACGACGTGCGGAGAGAGTTACCGCGATCGCAGCCGAAGTCATCAGTACTAACACACCCGTGGCGTAAGCTCCGCCCTGTGCATCCACGTTCGCGTTGAAGATCAACGTGACCGCAAACGCGATCACAATAATCACTATCGCGAGCGGCCGTGTTGCCCTCGCCCACTCAGGCGCCATGCCATATCGCGGGAGGTAACGAGGCACGATACTCAGCAGACCTGCCATCGCCGAAGCACCTGCGAACCACAGAATCGAGATCGTGCTCAGGTCATATACAGTACCGAAGATGTCGCCGAAAAATTGATGAGCGAGATACGCGATGGCACGCCCATTCGCTTCACCACCTTCCGCAAACTTCTCCGCAGGAATCAAAATGGAAGTCACAAAGCTGCTGCTGATCAGCATGACGCTCATGATTAAAGCCGCGTAGCGAAGCAGCTTTTTAGCGTTGCGAATACGGCCTCTCAACAATTTCCGTGCTTTCCGATCTTCGCTGAGACCAGTGCGGGTTACCTGAATGTTGGCCCAATCGGCGTCGCTCAGATCGTCATCACCTTTCACCAGGGGCATCACTGCAACTCCGGTCTCAAATCCCGAGAGACCAAGCGCGAGCCGCGGAAACAACATCAGCGAGACACCGACGATCAGCCACGTATTTCCATGCACTTTCGGATGCTGCAAAAGCGCTAGCTTCCATTCGGGAAAATGAGAAGGATGGGTTACGAGCTGAAACACGCCGTATGTGATAACGATGCTGTTAAGAAACAAGTAGATCGCAACCAGCCCGACCGCGATGCCGATGGCTTCCTTGAATCCGCGCAGAAAGATCAGGCCCAGCATAGTAATCAGCGCCAGCGTTACTCCGACTTGGTGTTTCAGTATCTCCGGCATGAACGGGTTTACGATGATGTGCGCCGTAGCGTCCGCCGCGGAAAGCGTGATCGTGATGATGAAGTCGGTCGCAACGAAGCCGAGCAAAACGAGAACGAAGAGCTTTCCTTTCCAGCGTGAGAGCTGGTGTTCGAGCATCGAGATCGATCCTTCACCGTGAGGGCTCTCTTCAGCGACACGGTTGTAGATAGGAAGCGCGCCGAAAAGCGTGAGCAGCACGAGCACGAGAGTGGCTATCGGCGAAAGAGCTTGCGCGGCGAGAAATGCGATTCCGGGTTGATAACCGAGAGTCGAGAAATAGTCGACTCCAGTCAAACACATTACTTGCCACCAGGGGTGTTGCCGGTGAGGAGTTGCCTGTTCGGTGTCCTTTTGAGTGGAACCTTTGAATAACCAGAGTTTGAAACGTCGTCCTGCGGATCTTCGACTAGAGCGATTGAACATTTTTGCACCAGGCTGCCAGCCTCGCACGAAAATTAAAGGCGCGGGGACAATGTAGCCCCGCGCCCAACTTCATCGCGGCACTGCCCTTCCCTTCGCCTACGAGGTTAGCTGCCGGGCTCGAACTGGAAAGTGTTCGTCGCGGCGACATTGCGCAACGATTAGCCCCGTGTTTCGTCACTGCGAAACGTTGGTTCCCCCGTGCTGCAAGGCCATGCGTGGCCCAACAACTTCGGCAGACATTAAATTTTCAACGGTTGTGATGTTAGACAGGATTAGCAAAATTCACAAGAAGAAATCATCTCTGCTGACACGCAGGAATTTTGCCTTACAAAAAAAGCGGGCGGGGGCCTCCCACAGCCCCCACCCTAAGGCCACGTGTCCTCACCCCACGCGACCACTTCGTCCACCGGGGAGGTGAACGCATGCGGATTATGCAATAAGTCAGCTTAAAGTTTCAACCCGGTTATCGTTTTTGCCTGCATCCGCAACAATCATTGCACGACCAAAGGTTCAGCAAAAACTTATAGACCACATAAGCAACATCAATTGTGCATCAAGAACCGGCAGTTTTTCACCGTTGTCGAGTTGCAACACGTGGTGCATCCGTGTCCTGGGCCATGTCTTGTGTGTGACCATCCTCATGGGCCAGGTCTGAGAAGGCTACGATGATCATCAGTATGGCAACACCCAAAGTACACAGAATGTACAGGATGGCCGTTAGTTCTTTGTAGATGAGAATGATCACTGCGAGTGTGAGCAGTGCGGCCCAGAGAAGCGTGAATAGTTTTCGGCGCCGTCGATCGGCGGCTAGTGTTTTTCGGCTCATCGTTAACTCTTAATCTTAGTCATGAAAACTTAGTAGATAATACGACTCGGCAAGTAAGTTCCTGTACTTTGAACGGCACCAGTCAAACCGCCGCTTATCGCGCCCAGCAAGGTCTGACCTATGCGAGGGCCGGAGAACATCCCTGCCTCGGCTACTTCAATGACGTCGTACGGCTGTAGCAGGAAGTCAGGCTTCTGGTTTTTCTTAATGGCAGCCATGTCGACGTGGATCACTTCCTGATTCGCGGAACCGGGAACCTGGCGATAGACTCTCACGTCATTCAGCTTCGCCTCTTTCCTCGCTCCACCAACCATGGCAATCGCGCGGCTTAGCATCAACTGATCGCGAAGATAAATTCCTCCCGGTGACAGCACTGCGCCGGTAACGTACACAGGCTCGGCTTCCGTGACGAGCACGTAGTCTCCTGGTCGAATGTATGGGTTTGCGTCAACCTTACCTGCACGCAGATCCGAGATCTTGATGATTTGTAGTGGAACGCGCGTGCCGTCAATCGGCGCTGCTTCCGCCTCTTCGCCCGGCTCAGGACACATCAGGGGTTCGGTGTGAAGAACCTGAATGGTGCCGGCAGCTCGTTCAGTGAATCCACCCGACACAGCCATCAACTCGTTCAAGCGCACCTTTCGTTTCATCTCAACTCGAGAAGGTTGGCGCACCGCGCCAAAGACGGTAGCGGGTTGCCGGCTGTTTCGTTCCGAGATGCGTACACTTACCTGCGGATTGTTGATGAACTTCGCGTAAGCGGCGGTGATATCTTTTTGAACTTCTTTCTCAGTGCGGCACTTCGCGCGAATCGGAATCTCCAGGAACGGCAAGCCGCTCAGATTACCATCGCCGTCGACCTGGGCATTGCTTGTTAATTCAGGCTGTCCAAACACTCTCACATCGAGCACGTCTCCGGGTCCCAGCAAATAGTTCTTGATTCCCTGCACATCCAAACCGGGCGACTCGGACGGTCGCGGCGCCGAAGTCTGTTGTTCCTGTCCCGAAGCCGGTTGCTCCTGTGCATGAACGGCGCCCGCAAACAAACAAATCAACGCGAGCACTAAAACCAAAGATAGCTTAACTTTCATTCTCACACCTCAATGCGTAAATCTTCCTGTATCGGGGGCAGGCACCTTTACGGCACCGACCACACTGCAAGCCAATGCGATAGACAGGCAAAATGATCGTTGAATGTTCATAGCAGGCGAACGCTTACGTTGTTTTCGTGTATTTATAGCGCCGATGCCTTCTCCGGCGGCGCAAGGTACCAGGCACCACAAAACCGGTGAAAAGTAAGTTGCAATGATCGCATAAAAGGTGGTAGATGCCAACCATGCGCATCAGCAGAGGAGTCCTCTTGTAACCCCTGCGAATGCGCGAGCTACCACATTTCGGACACTTCTGAACGATCATTGCTGCTGACTTGGACCAGAATCTTCCGGCATCCGCTGCGGCGACCCATTATTCGGCCGCAAACGCGTCTTCAACTTTGCGATCTCGCGCTCAATCTTTTCGGTTCCGGCAAGCCGTATTTCCTCTTTTACAACGTCCTGATTCAGATAAAAAAGCGCATCGCGATAACGATCGATAGCGCGCCGGTAGTGTCCCTTGAAAGCAGTCCGTTCCGCCAACTCTACCCAGTGGGCCACTTTCACTGAAGCGATGAACTCGCGCAACGCAACTCTCGATTCGTTGAGCTCTGCTTCTTCCGGATAGATTCGCAAAACCGAGTCGATGCAATCGATCGCGCGCGTGGCAGTTTCGATTTTGTCGAACGTGCGTGCGCGCTGTTGCGCCTCGTGAGTCAGAACCTGCGAGTGTCCTCTGGCCCATGTCAAAAGATGATGGCGATGCAACGCGCGCACACGTTCCTGACCAGCCCGAATCGCGATTCCTTTTTCACTGCCAAAACTTCCCGACCTGATCGCCTCGTCAGTGCTCGCCAGATAGTCCTGGCACATATGGGCCACGTCGAGATGCATTTCGGGAGTTGAACCGTGACCATCAGCAGCGGAAGACTGTTTCTGAATGGTACGCAACGCCGCTGAGTGTAAAGAGGATGAAAATCCTTTCTTCTGACTGCGGCCTCGTTCGCGCGATTGGCTCGACGACTTTTCGCGAATGCCGTTCTCCAGAAGATAACGAGTCCACGCGCGTCGCATGACTACTTCGCGCGCGGATAGTGCAACGAGCAGCACGACGCTTGCGGCCAGTCCGGCCGGCAGCCACGGCGCTTCATCGCCCCCACTTACAAGAATCCACCACAGTCCGAAGAACAAGCCGACCGCGATCACGATCGCAGAGATCAAATATCCCGTGCTCGAAGGCATACGAGCACGAGTGGGGGCACGCGAATGAGATCGCGGGCCTCTGGGGAAAAACTGTTCGGCGGGGTTGTCTCCCAACATCGCCTCCAGGCCGAGCACGCGCTTAGCCTACATTGAAAGGTTCAACTAACGACTGTGACCGCAGCGTCCGGGGGGATGACCTACCAAGGCTCTCAGGGTCATAATAGTCGGCTTTTTGGGATTGTGCTGTCAATATAAGACATCTACAAGGAACAACGATGAACGAGAAACAATTCAGCGGCAAGGTCGCGCTGGTGACTGGCGCTACCTCAGGAATCGGACACGCGTGTGCGCTTGCTTTTGCACAGGCTGGAGCGAGTGTGGTTTGTGTCGGCCGAAAGGCTGACGCGCTTAAAGAAGTTAAAACGAAGATTACTGAAATCGGCGTCGATGCGTTAACAATCGAAGCAGATCTCGCCGACACCGAAGCATCGGCGCGTGTGGTTGAACACGCCGTCAAGGTCTTTGGCGGCATTGACGTTCTCGTGAATTCTGCCGGTCACATCAGTAATGGAACGGTTGAAAACACCTCGCTCGAAGCGTGGGACGACATGATGAACGTCAACGTTCGCGCAGTGTTTCAACTGATGCAGAAAGCTTTGCCGAGCTTGATCGAACGTCGCGGGAATATCGTGAATGTTTCCAGTGTCACTGGACTGCGCGCGTTTCCAGGTGTGCTTGCTTACTGCGTCTCCAAAGCCGCGTTGGACCAGTTAACAAGATGCGCATCGCTGGAGTTGGCGTCGAAAGGCGTGCGAGTGAACGCCGTGAATCCGGGTGTGGTAGTCACCGAAATTCACAAACGCGGCGGAATGAACGACGAAGCCTACGCGGCATTTCTCGAACACTCAAAGACTACACATCCGCTCGGTCGCACGGGACGACCTGAGGAGATTGCGGACCTCGTCCTGTTTCTCGCATCCGACAAAGCCTCATGGATCACAGGCGCAACCTACTCAATCGACGGCGGCCGCGGTCAAACCTGCGCCCGTTAATAATCAGCCACAAAAAGGCACCAAAGTCACATAAAGAAATGTTCGATCGAAAATCTTTTCCGCGTTTTGTGCCTTTTGCGGCGAACTAGTTATACTGCGCTCCCAAATGACTCCGTCACCAGCCATCACGATCGGTACCTCGCCTCGAATCAGCGTCATCAAGGTCGTACTCGCATTGGTCGCGCTCTTCATAGGCATCTTCCTGGGACTGCTGGTCCTGTTGTTGATCGGCATCGAGACCGGACCCGTTGCGTTGGTGCTCGGTTTTCTAACTGCCACGATTCCGGTCCCGCTTTATATCGCGCTCGTTCTATGGATCGATCGTTATGAAAGCGAACCACTCTGGATGCTGGCCACCGCATTCTTATGGGGCGCTTTCATCGCAACCTTCGCCGCATTCTTTCTTAATACAACCGCGCAAGTGATCGTCAGCGCTGTCGCAAACGCCAGCGCCGGTGAAGCGTTCGCCGCAGTGATTTCCGCTCCGATAGTCGAAGAAAGCGGAAAAGCATGTATTCTTTTTATCTTCTTCTTCTGGAAAAAGGATGAGTTCGACGGCGTTATCGACGGGGTGGTCTACGCCTCAATGGCTGCACTCGGCTTTGCGATGTCTGAAAATATTCTTTACTACGGCAAAGCAGCAGCGGCCGGTGGCGGTGAGGCGCTTACAGCAACTTTCATCCTGCGCGGCTTCTTCGCACCATTCTCTCATCCACTGTTCACCAGCATGACCGGCATCGGTCTCGGCCTCGCCAGGCAGTCAACCAATCTGGCGATCAAAATAATCACTCCGATCGTCGGGTTGTTGATGGCCATCTTCATGCACAGCATTTGGAATGGTTCCGCAGTTTTAGGCGGCGGCGTCGTTTTCATGCTGACTTACATTCTCGTCATGGTCCCTGCGTTCTTCATAATGCTGATCGTCATCTCACTCTCGCTGCGACGTGAAGGACAAGTCGTGCGCGAATTTCTCGTCACCGATCTGCAACGCGGCTTTTTAACTCCCGAAGAATACAAACAACTAGGTTCGATAATCGGCCGCATGGGCTCGTCGTTCAACGCCTTCTCGAGCAGTGGTTATAGAGGTTGGCGCGCGCGCATGCGCTTCAATCAACTGGCCAGCGAACTCGCGTTTCATCGCAGTCGAGTTTCCAGAGGCGTATGTTCGGCAGACCAGGATGTACACGCACGGGAAGCGGCCTATCTTAATGCGCTACAGGGCCTGATGAGCGAGTTCAGAGGACGTTAATCCGATTCACGTTCGGTTATTAACACTCGCTGGTTGTCTTGTTCTGGCTTATACTGTCCGCGAATTGCGCAAGGGTAATTTCATCAGAGCTGAAAGCTCGTGAGAGTCCAACTTCTACCCAGCACGTTTGATGCTCAGGGAGTAGCGAACCTGGAGCAGCGTTTGACCTGCTTCCTAATCGACGACTGCGTGGCAGTTGATGCCGGCAGTATCGCGATTGCCCTGACCAACGAACAACGGTCCAAAGTCAAAGACATCATCATCACTCACCCTCACATGGACCATGTTGCCAGTCTGCCGATATTCATCGACGATCTTTATCCGAGTTTGCAGGAGCCGATGCGGGTTCACGCGACGCCGGAGGTTATTCAACTGCTCGAGCGCGACGTTTTTAACTGGAACGTGTATCCACGTTTTTCCGACTTGAAAAACGACTATGGACCAGTGATGGAATACGTTCCGATTCCGATCGGCAAACCATTCACGGTGGCCCATCTCAACGTGGTTGCAGTGCCCGTGAATCATATTGTGCCGACCGTTGGTCTGGTGGTGTCAGACGGTCAAAAGAGCGTCGCTTTCAGTTCGGACACTGCTGAGACTGACGAGTTCTGGAAAATACTGAATGAGATGAAAGATCTCGATGCGTTACTGATCGAAGCTTCTTTTCCGAATCGCATGGCAAAGCTGGCCGAAGTCTCACGTCACTTTACGCCTGCATCGTTGGGCCAGGAGTTGAAGAAACTCAATCACAACGGCATGGACATTATGGCTGTCCATCTCAAGGCCACCTATCGCGACGAGATCATCGCGCAGCTCAACGCTCTCAACATTCCCAAGCTAAGTGCGATGGAACCCGGCAGAATTTACGAGTGGTAAGTCTTTTAGACAAGCGGTCGATCAAACTGGATGCGTTCGAATTCCTTTTCGGCGTGTTCACCGTCTGCGCCGTGAAGTGAAACGCGTCCGCTCGGGTGTAGCTCTTTAACTAGAAACGTGCGCTGAGTGCGATCGCGTCCGGGCATGAGTTCAGCCCTGAACGTGACCGGCATTCCGGGCCTGGCCCAAACGTCACCCCTTTTCTTCTCGAGTTGCACGTTATTTCTTTTTCGGTAAGCAAATGCCGCGCTGATGGCTCCCGCGCCAAACGCCAGTCCGCCGAGAAGCCATCGGGTACGCTTCTTCATTACCGTCGCCTACTCGCAGAGCGGATCGAGCCTGGCGGTAATCGTCGGCAATCCGCTCAGCGCTCGCTCGGCGTTGATAGCAGTGAAATTGGACCACTCGGCCGGCAACGCAGCCTCTGAGAACACCGCCTCCACCGGACACTCCGGCACGCACGCATCGCAATCGATACACGTCTCAGGATTAATCACCAGCATGTCGTCATCGAGATGAAAAGCCTCAACCGGACATACAAGCGCGCAATCAGTGTAGCGACAGTTAACGCACGGTTCGGCCACGATGTAGGTCATTGAACTTTGGCTCCTTGAAAGGAAAGGTCTCAAACTTTCGGCAATAAATCTTAACCAGAAAGGATATGAAGACACAAACGAAAGCTTAAGGATGCAGCGACGGACTCAAGGTCGCGCGAAGTATTTACTGCCGCTGATTATCTTGACATCGCAGAAATTCCGAATCTTTTGGAAATCCCTCACATTGTCGGTTACGAGCGCGACTCCTTCTCGTTTTGCGCTACGCGCGATTAGGACATCGTTGGTGATTCGATATCTCTCTGCCGCCGATATTCGGGGTATTTTGCCAGTCTTCTTTGATCTTCGTCCGCGCTGTAACGCATTGAGAGCAAGCCCCACATACCACCAATCTTCCTCTGTCGGCACAAGCAATCTGCCCGTCTTTCGATATTCGTGTCTTACGCGCTCCAATTGGTTGATAGTGGACGCATCATTAGCCCCCGCTAAAAGCTCTTGCAGAACTACGACAGACATGTAAAAACTGCGAGGAAGAGGTTGTTTGTACTTTATTAAGATGTTCGCGTCGTAAGTGATTTTCGCCATTTTTGTGAGGTTTTATTGGCCTTGCGTGCGCGACTCTTCCGAATCATTTCTAACGCCTTCATCAGGTGCGCGTTTGCTTTGTCCACGTGTTTCAGCAGATCGTTACCGTTTTGTGCGACTCCATTTCGGGAAGCTACAGGTTCTGATTTCGTACGCGACAGCTTCGTAGTCTTAGACGTGAGTCGCTTCGCCGTACTTTTGCTTGGGCCAGACTTTTTTGAAGTTTTCTTGTGAGTATTCTTAGCCACTGTCATTTTCTCCACTGGTGAGTAAAGGCATATTAACAAACATTCGCCGGATTGGTTAGTGGCATACTTAAAGAAGCGAGCTGACTTGTGCTACCAACATAAGCCAACTACACTTTTAGTCAAGCACCACCAATCCTTTCGAAATCACAGTTAAGGGACTGTTATGCAACGAACACTTCTGAAGTCCATCACTTTATGTCTTTCGATCGTCAGCCTTCTTCTAATCTTCGACAACCGAAGCGAAGTAGTGCGCGCCACCAAAGCGCAGTCACCGGAAAAAACCGTCGAACAAGTCGAGAAGAACATCAAGGTTCTTACCGGCATGCCGCAGTCGCAACTAATTCCTGTAATGAACTTCTTTTCCGCTTCGATGGGACGGCGATGCAATTATTGTCATGTCAACAATCAGGGTCAGTGGGACTACGCCTCAGACGCCAAGCCGGAGAAGGCCGCCGCACGTGAAATGATTAAGCTCGTCATGGATATCAACAAGACAACCGAGCGGCTAAAGCTGGATCCGGTATCCTGTTATACCTGCCATCGCGGTCGTACGTCTCCACAATCGATCCCGGTGCTGCCGTTGCCGCTGCCCTCTCCGCCGCCTAATGCCGGCGGAACTGGTGGACCAACTCCAACCGCCTCACCGCAGGCATCGCCAAGCGCTACGCCTGAATTGCCTTCAGCAGACGAAATCTTCAACAAGTACGCAGCGGCGCTCGGCGGACAGACTGCGATCGACAAACTGAAATCCCGAACAGCGAAAGGCATGGTCACACAAGCAAACGGAAATTCCTTTCAGTTCGAGCTGTCGCAAGCTGCGCCTGACAAGTTCTATTTGTTGGTGACGACGCCGCAGGGAACTGTAGAACGCGGTTTCAACGGTCAAGTGGGTTGGGAGAAAACTGCCCGTGGGGTGAGAGAGGTAAGCGGGGCTGAGTTGATCAATTTCAAAGCG
>DATDFT010000110.1:0-5550 GCA_036522475.1 Pyrinomonadaceae bacterium
TCCGTCACGTCTTCTTCAGTCGTGTAGTAATCGCGATGCTTGATCAGCAACCACTGTCGCTCGCCACGCGTGCGCACCAGCACCCACGAACCTTTTAACTTCTCGCCCTCGAGCGTGAACTTGAAATCACCTTTGCGCAGCGACGCCTCGACGTCATCCGTCTCTTCCGGCTTGTACGTCCCATAATCCCAGACCATCACGGTGCCGCCGCCATACTCACCTTCCGGTATCACGCCTTCAAACTTCGCGTAGTCAACCGGATGATCTTCAACCTGCATCGCCAGCCGCTTCACCTTCGGATCGAGCGATGGTCCTTTCGGCACGGCCCACGACTTCAACACACCGTCAACCTCGAGACGAAAGTCGTAATGCAGTTGCGTGGCCCGATGCTTCTGAATGACGTACAAGCGCCCCGATCGCGTGCGCTTCTTCTCTGGACCAGGCTCCGGAGTTTTATCAAACTTCCGCTTCTTCTTGTATTCGGTTAACGAAGCCATCGCCCCTAGTCTAACGCTAAAGTATTTCTTTAACTGTCACGCAGAGGTTTCCATTGTCATCTGTTGCACAACGAGCTCTTCTTCAGAGGAGCCGGCGAATAGATCCGGCTGGATCGGATCGAGGCCCAACGCCTGTCGCACGCGCGCGAAGCTGCGACGGTGAATCGGGAGGGCGCCGAGCTCTTTCAGGGTGCGACAGTGTTCGGGAGTGGGATAGCCTTTGTGAGTTGCGAGGCCATAGCCGGAGTAGATCTGGTCCAACTCGAGCATGAGTGCGTCGCGCGTGGTCTTCGCGATGATCGACGCGGCCGCGATGCTGGCCGAAAGGGCGTCGCCGCGAATGATGCCCCGTTGCGGTGTTTGAGTATTCGGAATCCTGCGCGCATCGACGAGAATGAAATCAGGTTGCAACGACAAGCCCTGCACCGCTCGTTGCATCGCGAGCAGTCCGGCGTGGTAGATATTAATCTTGTCGATCTCTTCGACTTCCGCGATTCCCGCTGCCCAACAGACAGCATCCTGCTTGATCTGTTGCGCGAGCTCATCTCGTTTCTCAGGATCGAGAATCTTCTTCGAGTCGTTAAGACCGCGGAGTTTGTAGTTCTGCGGCAGGATGACGGCGCCGGCGACGACAGGTCCGGCGAGTGGCGCCATGCCTGCTTCATCGCAGCCGGCGATGAGCCCGTAGCCCTGCGACCAAAGTTCGATCTCGAAGCGCAGCAGGAAGTGTAGTCGCTGACCTTCTGCGCGATTGTCTCGATAACGACTGCGGATGCGTTTCGCGAGTTGATGCGCACCCTGCCGTTTATCAACTTCGAGAGCTTCAAGTAAACCTTTAGGTACCGGCCGTTGTCGCCGCACAAACATGTCGCTCAGTTCGGGAATTGATTTATTGAGGAGGTTTTCCAGAGAGCTCATGACTTCCGAGTGCTTCGCGACTGATTCTTACCACAAAGCCGCTCAGGGACGAAAGCAGTCTCGCTGTTTTTTTCGAATAGCTGTTATTCTTGAGGCTGTCCATGAACCTTTCCCCGCGCACAAAGCTCCGCCTGCTGGGCATACTTCCGCTGATCTTCTTCCTTACCCAGGCCGTTCATTACTGGAAAATCGATCAGCTTGGACATCTGATGTGGATGTGTAATATCGGCAACCTGCTCCTTGCCATCGGACTCTTTCTGGAGAAACCGATCGTCGTACGGCTCGCTGCGATCTGGACGATTCCCGGTCTGGTGATCTGGATACTCTATGTGGTGCTGGCTTGGGGCGTGTTTCTCAGTTCAACTCTAGCGCACGTCGGCGGCCTTGTCGTGGCGATGATCGCGTTGAGGAGGTACGGAATGGATCGAACTTCCTGGCGCTGGGCATTCGGTTGGTACTTAGTGGTCCAACTTGCTTCGCGGTTCTTTACGCCGCCGGAGCTGAATGTAAACCTCGCCCATGCGATTCAACCGGGCTGGGAACGAGCGTTTCATTCGTACTGGAGCTTCTGGTTGGTATTGACTCTGGTGACCGTTGTGTCGCTGTGGTTTTCAGGTCTGCTGTTGTGGCGTATTTGGCCTGTAAACGGGCCGCGGGTTTCACGGGTCGAAAATACGGATTACACGGCGATGCGCTCGTAGCGACGATGTGACTCGATCAATGAAGCGACGAGGTTACAGAGCTCCGACGGTTGGCTCGGTTTGATTAGATACGCTTGCGCGCCCGAGTTCATTGCCTGTGCTTTATCGATCTCGTAAGCGGCGGCGGAGTAGAAGAGAACCGGAGTGGCTTGATCAAACTCGCGAATACGGCGGCAGAGCTCCAAACCTGATCCGTCCGGCAGCCACGAGTCCAACAAATAAAGATCAAAAGCCTGCGAGCCGGCGAGTGCGATTCCGGTCCGGATCGTAGCGCCGGTCGTCACTTCGAAGCCTCGTTGTTCGAGCACGAGTGTGACCAGCTCCCGGGTATCGTCATGGTCCTCGATATAAAGGACACGTGGAGGATCTTTCGTTTGCATAGCCTCGCTCGCTATCAAGAACTCTCCGGATTGTTCAATGGAATTTAATAAGCGCTGAAAAAAGCCGGGGCCGACATATATTTCTCAAGGTCAGTCGGGAAGGATACGCCAGCCTCGGCCACCCTGCTTGTTGTGTACGCGTGACTGTACGCTCAGGAAATAGTCGTGTCAGTACGCTCACGCACACTGTTCTTAAGGGAATTCCCGAGACGGCGAACTCAGCGCTAAATGCCTTACAACAGGTGTCAAATCCGGGGTTTGGCACTGTACGGATGAGAACGATGAGCGTACAATTCATGAGTCCTACGTGTTGCCCTTATCACGACGTAACGCCCGAAAAACTCTGGTACGGTTTGGAGTGTGGCGTCATGACTATTAATTACCATTCCTTCTTGGACAGAAAAGACGAAGTTCGAGCAGGTATACCCTCCCAGAACCAGTTGCTCGACGAGCTTCTCTCCGTGCCCAGCATTGCGGAGTCTTTATTACGTGAACTCAGCATTGTGCCGCTCACGGTCAACCAGGTTCTATATGAGCTGGGTGATCAGATGGATCACTTGTATTTTCCTCTCGACGCGGTTGCTTCCGGCCTCGCCATCATGGAAGACGGAACCACCATTGAGACCGCAATGATCGGTAACGACAGTATCGTGGGCATCTCGGCAATCCTTGGCAGTGGCCGCTCACGACAATGGGTCTGGGTCACGATCGGCGGTAACGCAATTCAGCTTGACAGAAAACTCATCGAGCGAGTGTTTGTACAGAATGAAAAGGCTCTCGCCGCTTTGCTCAGGGCTTATCGAGCGTTGATAACTCAAGTCTCGCAGCGCTGCGTTTGCAACACGCGGCATACAATCCTCGAACGGCTGAGTTGTTGGTTATTGATGATGCACGACCGGGTGGGGGGAAATCACTTAAGCCTGACCCAGGAGATGATTGCTTCCAGAGTAGGTGCGCGGCGCGCCGGAATAACTGTCGCTGCGGGCATGCTGCAGGAAATGGGCGGCATTGGTTATCGCCGCGGTCAGCTTCACATTAACAATCGCGAAGTGCTCGAGCAGACGGTTTGTGAGTGCTACAACCTGATCCGTTCCCTCCCCAACGTTACTCCGCCCTCTCACTATAGATGAATAAACGTCTGACAGTTGTACCGCCGGCGTCGGAAATTGGGACCACTGTGTGAACATACCGATGTGAATCGGGCTGTGAATCCACGCTCGCCAGAATTGGACCAGTGGTATGCGACTGCGCGTCCGTGACTGCGTTTTCGATCATTTCCATAAGTTCACCCGTCTGTGGTCCACTGAGAATTTCACCTAAGGGCAGGCCGAGTACGGAGCGGGTACCCAGGAGTTGTTTATAAGCGGGATTGACTGCCTGAATCGTGAGGTTCTCAGCCTCAAGGACCATCACGTAATGAGGGAATCTTTCGAGCAATACCGAGAGCTGCATTTGTTCGACGCGGTACTGCTTCGTCAACTCTTGCAGCTCCACTGTCCGTGCCGTCAGCTCATCGTTTGTAGTCTGCAACTCCTCGTTGGTCGCTTGCAGCTCCTCGTTGTTGGTTTCGAGCTCTTCGTTGGTGGCCTGTAACTCCTCGTTGGTAGCTTCAAATTCCTCGTTCGTAGCCTGCAGCTCTTCCTGGGTCAACATCAATTCTTCATTAGCCGCCTGCAATTCCTCGTTTGCATCCTGGAGCTCTTTGTTCATCGTGCCGAAACGTTTGTTTGTGGCACTCAGCTCGCCGACCAGTTCGGCATGTTCGCGCTCCACAGCCTCGAATCGTTTTTTGAGCTGTACGTGGTCGGTCATATCGAATGCGGTAATGACTGCAAGTTCCGGAGCGCCTTGCTCCCCTTGCATGCTCATGATTGTAAAAGTCACATACCTGCCGGAACCTTCCATTGATTGGTCCAACTCCATTTCCTGTAGAGTCGTGGTGGTGTGTTCGCGAAAACAGGTATCGATTGCCCGGCGCATTTCCTGGTAAGGCAGGCCGCGCACAGTATGTAGAAAATCCTGGTCGTAAGCGATCTCTCGGATGCCGAGAAGGCGGCGTGCCGCAGAGTTGATGGTTAGGATGCGGTACTGGCGATCGATGATGACGACGGCGACGTTGGTGTAACGAAGCATCGTCTCATTGATGCGGCGCAGTTGCGTGATCTCGATGTCCACCTGGGTCAGATCGTGAATGGGACTAACGGCCGGGACAATTGCGCGGCGGCGCGGTTCGTGCCAGGCATTCGTGCTCGCTCCCATCTGACCGCTGCCGTCGTGAACCGGGAAAGCGAGTGGACCACCCAGGCAGCGATATATTTTCCACTTCTTGCTGACGAGTTCGAAGTTGGCTTTTGTCGGACGTGCGGTTTCCGCCTTGCCCAGGAAAAGAAATCCGTGCAACTGGTGCAAAGAGTAGGCAAAAAGGTCGAGCACGACCTGCTGTAGCTCAGGCTTCAGGTAGATCAAAAGATTGCGGCAGGTAACCAGATCGATGCGAGGAAACGGAACACCGCGGCTGATGTCCTGTTGTCCGAAGATCACTACCTGGCGGAGTGCCTTTGAGACGCGGTATCCGTGATCGATACGTTCAAAAAACTGTTTGCGGTAATAGTCCGGCAGATCGCTTAAAACATTCTCAGGATAGAGCCCGCGACGCGCGAACGAGATGGCATCCGCGGCCAAATCCGTGGCAAACACTTTTATATTCCATTCGGGAAAATCAGGGCCGAGATGATCTGCAATCAGCAGTGCGAGCGAATAGGCTTCTTCGCCCGTCGCGCAGCCGGCGGACCAGAGTCGCAGCGTGCGTCCATTTTCCTTACCGCGTTCGATCAATTCGGGAACGACGTGGAGCTTGATAAATTCGAACGCTTCCGGATCGCGGAAAAAACCGGTCACCTTGATCAGAAATGCCCTGACGAGTTCCCGAACCTCTTCAGGATGGCCACGCAGGAAGTCGGCATAATCCCGGATGTTCGCATTATGAGTAACGGCCATGCGCCGGCCAATGCGGCGCATGATCGTCGACGATTTGTAGTTGCGAAAGTCGATATT
>DATDFT010000111.1:0-7983 GCA_036522475.1 Pyrinomonadaceae bacterium
CCTGCGCCAACCCTCCGAATGGAACAGTGAGCGCGAGGCGGCCAAAGTGAAGGAACTCGGAATGAACTACTTCAACATTCCCGTTTCATTCAATGAGCCGGACGAGTTGGACGTAGATGATTTCCTGAAGCTCACTGACGAGCAACTCAAAAATGGACCAGTGTTCATTCACTGCGCAGTGGGCAGTCGTGTCGGTGCGTTCTGGATGATTCGTCGCGTACTGCGTGACAACTGGGATTACGACAAGGCGTTGGAAGAAGCCAATCGCATCGGTCTTCGCAGCAATCAATCTCAACTCATCGAGTTCGCGAAGGCCTACATCGAAAAACGAAAGAAGAAGTAAGTCTATGAAGTCTTTGCTGGTGCTCGCACTTTGCCTCGCGTTCGTCTCGGTGGCCCAGGCGCAGAACTGGCCCTCGTTTCGCGGACAAAACGGAACGGGCGTCGGTGACGGTAACGATCCGCCGACCGCGTGGGACGTACAGAAATCAATTAACATCGTGTGGAAGACTCCGATCCCAGGCCTGGGCCATTCGAGCCCCGTCGTCTGGGGAGAACGCATCTTCGTTACGACTGCGATCAGCAGCGCTGCAAATTCAGAGTTCGTGCACGGGTTAACAGAGACAGCCGCTTCCGCCGACGATAATTCGAAACACAGTTGGCGTGTCTACTGCCTCGATAAGAACACCGGACGCATCATCTGGGAGAAAGCGATTTACGAAGGTGTGCCGAAAGTCAAACGCCACGTCAAAGCGAGCTACGCGAACCCGACTCCGGCTACCGACGGTAAGCATCTCGTGATCTCCTTCGGCTCGGAAGGACTCTATTGTTTTGACCTCGAAGGAAAACTTTTGTGGAAACAGGATCTGGGAATCCTCGACGGGGGTTGGAGTGCTGACACTGGTGCTCATTGGGGCTTTGGCAGTTCTCCGGTTATCTACAAACAGCTCGCGATCGTACAGTGCGACACGCAAACCCAGTCCTTCGTTGCGGCTTTCAATCTCGCCGATGGCAAACGCGTCTGGCAAACCGCGCGTGAAGAAGACAGTTCGTGGAGCACTCCCACGATCTACGAAAGCAAGAACGGCGCAGAGCTAATCACGAGCGGTACGAAATACTATCGCGGTTACGATCCTCTGACGGGCAAAGAGCGGTGGCGAATGGCTGACGGAGTTGACGTCAAGATCCCGACTCCGATTGCCACCAATGATTTGTATTTTCTCGGCGGTGGCGGCACGAACTCGCGACGCGCGTTCTACGCGTTGCGCGCCGGAGTCAAAGGAGAGATCAAACCCGGAGAAGATGGCATCGCGTGGCAGAGTTCACAAATCAGACCACACATCGTCACGCCGATTGTCTACGGCGATTATTTGTACGTCTGCACAGACAACGGCATCTTGTCTCAGTACCAGGCCAAAACCGGCGAGCCAACATTTCGTACCCGGCTTGGCGGTGGCGGCTCGTTCAGCGCTTCGCCTGTCGCAGCGAATGGGAAAGTCTACTTCGCCAGTGAGGATGGCGATGTATTTGTCGTCAAGGCTGGTCCAACGTTCGAATTACTCGCACGCAATGCAGTGGGCGAGGTCATGATGGCCACTCCCGCCATCGCAGGCAAGATGATCATCATTCGCGGACAGAATCATGTCTTCGGCATCGCGTCGAAAGATTAAACAGTCATGCCGATGTTAAATGCGCCCGAGAAGAAAGAGAATCAATACGATCAGAACGACGAGCCCGAGGCCGCCGCTCGGCCAATATCCCCAATTCCTGCTATACGGCCAGGATGGGACTGCGCCAATTAAAAGGATAATCAACACTATCAACAGGATTAACCCCATGACATCTCACCTCCGTTCGCGCGTGAACAGTGTACCTGTTCTGTTTCCATGCAATTTGGACTTCTCTCTACGCGACTGAAGCAAACCCAGTGCCGATTCATCATTCCTCACGCAACGCGACGATCGGATCGACGCGCGACGCTCTGCGCGCCGGCAGCCAACAAGCAATGAGCGCGATACTGACGAGTAACGATGCGACGATGAGAAGAGTCGCGGGATCAGTTTCCTTCACGCCGTAAAGCAACTCAGCAGTTTGTCGCAGCCAGGAGAGACTCGCGACTTGTTGGCTCGCGAGCAGTCGCGTCAAGACATACCCGCTCAACGTGCCTAGCGCGACACCCAACAACACGAATTTCATTCCCTGCCGGATCACGAGGCGAAGAACGTTCGACGATTGTGCGCCAAGGGCCATGCGAATGCCGATCTCGTTCGTACGCTGCGCGACTGAGTGGGCCAACACTCCTGACAACCCGATCGCGGCAAGCAAAAGCGCTAAGACGCCAAAGAAACTCAACAGCCGCGCGGTCAGACGTTCCTGGCCCAACGTGACTTGCGAGCGAGCAGTTTGCGAAGAGATCTCCGTGACTGGAAGGTTTTGGTCCAGTTCGCGCACGACCTGTCGCACTGTCGCAGCGAGTGCGGTCGGTTCGCCGGTGGTGCGCAAAGCGAAATGCATCGTGCCGATTTGTTCGCCTTCCTGTTGCCACGGTGTGTAGAGCAGCGGCTTGATCTCTTCGCGCTGCGTCATGTACTTGGTATCGGCTACGACACCGACGATCTCGAGATCACGCTTGCCGTCGATAATCGTGACATGCTTCCCGAGGACTTCCTGGTTCGGGAAGAACTTGCGAGCGAAGACCTCACTCACGACGCCGACTCGTGGAGCATGTTGATCATCCTGCGAGGTAAAGCCGCGGCCGCGCAGTAACGGAATCTCCATCGTTTCAAAGTAGTTCTCGCGCGCGACTTGCCGGTTGGTCTCGTGCGATTGGGCAGTTGTTTCCGTTTCACCGGGCAGCAAGATGTCATGGAGCAAGTTGTCATCCGCGATGAGCGGCACGCTTGCAAACGTCGCCGAGCTTACGCCGGGTAAATGATCCAAACGCGCGAAGAGTTGCTGATAAAACTTCGTCAGTCGTTCGTCTTCGTATCCAGCCTGTTGCGGCTGCAACCTGAACAGTAGGAGATTGTCTTCATTGAAGCCGAGGTTGATGTGTTGCAGGTTATAGAGAGTGCGGATGAATAAGGTTGCGCCCATCAGTAACAACAGTGAGAGCGCGACCTGAAGAACGATGAGCCCTTTGCTGAGCCGCGATACTACGCCGGTCGTGCGGCGGCT
This sequence comes from Pyrinomonadaceae bacterium, assembly GCA_036522475.1. Classification (GTDB taxonomy): domain Bacteria; phylum Acidobacteriota; class Blastocatellia; order Pyrinomonadales; family Pyrinomonadaceae; genus PSRF01. The sequence continues at coordinate 3,178 of DATDFT010000111.1, forward strand.
TTGTTTGAGTGAGGTTGCAAGATCCAAACTCGTCGCGCGCAAAGCCGGCGCTAATCCGAACAGCACGCCGGTTAGAAGCGACACTAACAGCGTGAACGACAACACGCGCCAATTCAGACTCAGCTCGACGCCGTTGGGCACGAGTCCGGTCTCTTTACTGGTTAACGAGGCCAACGCGTTCTTGGCCCAGACGGCAAAAATCACGCCGACTACACCGCCCAATATCGCGAGCATCATGCTCTCGGTTAGCAGTTGACGGACCAGACGCCAACGACCCGCGCCTACCGCGAGTCGCACATTGATTTCAGCCCTGCGAACTGCCGCTCTAGACAACAGCAGATTCGCGACGTTGGCACAGGCAATCAGCAGCACGAGCGCCACGACGATAAACAGTCCGTAGATCGCGCCCGAGTATGTCCTGCGATGGTCCAACATTCCACGTCCGCCGGATTCTGCAATCAGGCGAGGATAGTCTTTCGGATCGATCTGCGCCGTTTGGTTCTGTTTGCGGGGCGGCGGCATCGCTTCAAGCGACGCGGCTTGAAAGGCGCCGTTCAAACTCTCGCGCGCAGATTCGTAGGAGGCGTTCGGTTTTAGCCGTCCCATCACATTCAGCCACCAGACGCCGGGCTTGTTCGCCGTGCCCAACGTGCTCGCTTCGCCTCGCAGCAAAGGCTCGATGGAGAGCGCAATCGTCACTGCCGGATGGTAATCAACTTGCGATGTGCCGGTGAATGTCGCAGAAGTAACGCCGAGGATGGTGAAAGACGTCTTATTGAGTTTGAGTTGTTGGCCGATGACGGCAGGATTAGCGGCGAATCGTTCTTGCCAGAATTGATGGCTCAAAACCACTACGGGCGTCGCGCCCGGCTTATCATCTTCAGCGGTGATCGCGCGTCCGAGGATTGGTTGCACTCGCAAGCCTGAATAGTAATCACCGGACACAGCTTGTCCATCAACAACCTCCGCCTGATCGCCCACCACGGCCGTCACCTCACGGAGTGGAGCAAAGGCAAAGAGATCGCTCAGAGGGCTGTCTGAACTTTGCACCCGCGTCTGGTCCATCCTTTGAAAAACATCGTAACGAAAGAGCGAAAGCGCTCGTGTACCTTCCGGCGCCGGCACGTTCGATGATCCGCTCATGCCGCTGAGTCTGAACGCGCGTCCTGCTTGCCATTCAAACAACACGAGTCGCTCGGGTTCAGCGACGGGTAAGGTTTTCAGCAGCACGGCATCGACCACGCTGAAGATCGCAGTGTTGGCGCCGATGCCGAGTGCGAGTGAAAGCACAGCTACGAGTGTGAAGCCTTTGTGCTTGATGAGCATCCGCGCGCCGTAACGGAAGTCCTGAATTAGACTTTGCATGGTTGAGTAGACCACCTATATTGAGTGCGGAGATCATCCGCCGAGCCTTCAAGCCGCGTGCCAGCAAGTAGCCGAATGTTTCGACAGCTTTGTCGAAGAAGGCTGGCAATCGATTTTCGTTTGTGGGATCGATGAGTCCCATTTTCGATTGTGTTTCAATGAAGACTGACTTCCAGGACCTGAAGCGTCGTGTGGCTACGCTGCCAGCGGACGAGTTGCTTGACCTCGTAGCCTTCGATGTCTCTGATTATAAAGTCGAGGCGTTAGATCTCGCGCGTGATGAGTTGTACAAGCGCGGCTACAGCGACTCGGATCTCGAAAACTGGCGTGTGTCAGCGGCTGCTCGGCGATCGAACGCCGACCTGGGACATACCAGAGTGAAATTTGCACTGAGTTTAATTCTGACCACCATCGTTAGCTTCTGCCTGTTCGCTCCACTGATCTACTATTCCATCATTGCGTATGGCATACCCTGCGCAGTCTTCATCGCCGCCGGCTATCTGATTTGGCTAGCCCTGCGTCGCACCGATCCGCAACAGGCTCGCGCCTTTGCCATTGGTTTCGCCTGCGGTGTATTTTTCACGGTACTGGTAATGACAGTCGCCGTCCCGTGGTATGGAGGAATGATCATAGCGGAGTGCGTGGCCCTATGGATTCTGATCGAAGTGATTAGGAAAGCTGCGGAGTTATTCGATGCATAGACAAAGTATCATCACTGCTGTGCTGCTGGTTGTTGTTGGCGTCGCGATCGTCGCGACCGGATATGCGAAAGGTTGGGGGCCGCTCGGCGCACTGAACATCGGAGTTTCGCGACTGACACGCGGAGGTGACGCGCAGATGGTTGACGCGGTCAAAGCTCCTATCGCTCCGGAGATTGGCAACGGTACATGGATCAACTCAACTCCGCTTACGCTGAAGAGCTTGCGTGGTCGGGTCGTCATCGTCGATTTCTGGACGTTCGGTTGCTACAACTGTCGCAACACCTTGCCTTCAGTGAAGAGTTGGGACGCGCGTTACCGCGATAAAGGCCTGACGATCATCGGTGTTCACACACCTGAGCTCGACATCGAAAGGAACATCGACGTTGTGCGTCAGGAAATTGCCAAACTCGACATCCATTATCCGGTCGTCACCGACAATGACAACGCAACGTGGGATGCTTATAAAGTAGGAGCGTGGCCGACGTGGTTTGTAATCGACAAACAAGGACGCGTGCGCTGGATGCACGTCGGCGAGGGCGCCTACGAGGAAACGGAACAGCTCATCAAGAAGCTTTTGGCTGAGAACGGCGAAAAGATGACAGATACAATCGAGAAAACAGACGAGCAGTGGAAGAAGGAATTAACTGCTGACCAGTATTACGTCTTGCGACAAGCAGGAACCGAGCGAGCTTTCACTGGTGCTTACTGGAACAATCACGAACACGGCGTCTACTACTGCGCCGCCTGTGGGCTCGCGTTATTCAAATCCGAAACGAAGTTTGATTCGGGAACTGGTTGGCCCAGCTTCTATGAACCGATCTCCAAAGCGAATGTCATTGAAGACACGGATCGCAGTCTTGGAATGGTGCGAACCGAGGTACGATGTCATCGCTGTGGTTCTCACCTGGGCCACGTCTTCGACGATGGTCCACAACCTACCGGCCTCCGTTATTGCATGAACTCGCTTGCCCTCAAGTTCGAAAAGCAATAGGACTCCCGTTTGCTTTTGAGGTGGTTCCCACGTACTTTCGAAGCAAACATCAATGAAAGTCGGCAAACTCTTGCGCGAATTGCGGCAGCGCGGCCGGAATATAAATCTGAGGCTGCTGCGGCTTTTTTTACGAGTGGTTCCATCGGAGAACCACCGCGTCTTTGCAGTCGCTCTTGCAGCCGGTGCTTTTTGCGGTCTTGCCGCAGTCTCCTTTCACCTCGCAATTATCGCGACTGAAAACAAACTCATCGAACCCGCTCTTCAATCATCGGGACCATTAACGACCTGGCTCATAATTCTGATTCCGACTCTCGGTGCGCTACTTTGTGGGCTGATTCTTCAGTTCATCGTGCCCGGCGCACGCGGAAGTGGTGTGCCGCAGGTCAAGGTCGCTTACGCGGTGAGAGGCGGCCGCGTGCCTTTAAAGGAATCGGTCGGTAAGTTTCTCGTCGGCGTACTACAAATCGGTTCCGGATCATCGCTTGGTCGTGAAGGGCCGACGGTGCAGATTTGCGCCGGCATCGCCAACAGCCTGGGGCACGCCGCGGCACTCTCGCGCGATAATCTCAGACGGCTTTTGCCGGTCGGCGCCGCGGCCGGAATTGCCGCCGCGTTTAATGCTCCCATCGCGGCAGTCACGTTTACGATTGAAGAAGTCGTGGGCGATCTGGACCAGGCAGTGCTCGCATGGATCGTCGTGGCCGCTGCGATAGCTGCTGCGGTTGAGCGCGCGATACTGGGCGAGCATCCGGTTTTTACGATTACCAGGAATTACGGGTTGGCCCATGCGTCATCGCTGCTTTCGTATGCAGTGCTGGGCGTCGCCGCGGCCGCTGTATCGTTGATGTTTAGTGAGTCGCTACTTGGATTGCGCAATCGCTTCCAGCGCATGAAGGTAGTGCCGCTGTGGCTGCGACCTGCGATTGGCGGTCTGGTTACCGGCATTCTCGCTGTTGTCGCACTGCGACTGCTTCACAGTGAGGGCATCACCGGCGGAGGTTATGCAACTCTTTCCGAAGCGCTTTCAGGAAGTATCGCGATTCGCGCGCTGCTGGTCCTGTGTGCTTTGAAGTTAGTGGCCACTGTCTTTTCCTACGCGAGCGGCGGCGCCGGCGGCATTTTTGCTCCCGCGCTATTCATTGGGGGAATGCTCGGCGGGGTCTTCGGTTACGTCGACAAGGCATTGCTTCATCACAACAGTGTCGACATTGGTGCGTTTGCGCTGGTAGGCATGGGAGCCGCATTCGCAGGAATCGTTCGCGCTCCTATCACGTCGGTGCTTATCATATTTGAAATGACGGGAAGCTATGGCCTCATCCTTCCTTTGATGATTTCGAATACGATTGCATACGCACTGGCGCGGCATTTTCGACCCACACCGATCTATGAAGCACTCCTGCATCAGGACCGTATTTACCTGCCGCGCCGCGGACGTTTGTCACATGCACTCGAACAGCTACGTGTTGGAAGCGCGATGACCACCAAGCCGATCACAATTTCCGCGAATGCGCCCGTAAACGAAGCGTTGCGACAAGTTGAAAACGATGAGTACTCAACTTATCCGGTCGTCGATGAAAGTGATGCCTTCATTGGTTTCATCACTGAAGCTCGATTACGTCGTACTGTCGCTGAAGGTGGAGTGCCTCAAAACGTGAGTGCCATTACCGAATCCGCACCTCACGTTCAACCAGACGACACTCTCGTGCGGGCTGTTGTGAAGATGGAAAAATCAGGATCACGCCAACTCGC
>DATDFT010000112.1:0-22749 GCA_036522475.1 Pyrinomonadaceae bacterium
CTTGGCCGTGGCGGCTCGGATCTCACTGCCCTATTCCTGGCGCAACGTCTCGGCGGCGTGTGCCGGCTCATCAAAGATGTCGACGGCCTCTACACTAGCGATCCGAATGCTGGATCATCGGCGGCGCGTTTTGTGCGCGTGGGTTATGCGACTGCCGCTCGCGTTGGTGGCGCGGTTGTGCAACGGAAAGCGATTGACTTTGCGGAACGCCACCGGTTGAAGTTTTCGGTCTCGAGGGTGGCTTCCTCTTGCGCAACAGAGATTGGACCATACGCCGATTCGATCGCACTATCAGCGGTTAAGGCTGAGCCTTTGCGCGTTGCGCTACTCGGTTGCGGCACGGTTGGCGGCGGTGTGCATCAACGCCTCACCGCACTACCGAAGTTTTTCAAGGTGGTGGCCGTGGGGACGCGGAATACGACGAGGCTCGCAGCTTTGCTCGAAGAGCGTCTCGATGTCGTAGTCGAGCTGCTTGGAGGCGAAGAGCCGGCTCGGACATTGATTTCAAAAGCACTCCGACTGGGCTTACATGTAGTCACTGCTAACAAAGCCTTGCTTGCGACGGACATCGCAGACCTGCAGAAGCTGGCCGCCTTGAATGGTGTCACGCTGAAATGCAGCGCCGCCGTTGGCGGTGTGTTGCCTGCGCTGGAGACGATCAGTCGAGCGCGGAGTAGCGGGCCTTTACATTCGATCTCGGGTGTGCTGAACGGCACCACGAACTTCATTCTCGATCAGTTGGCGGATGGTCATTCACTTTCAGACGCAGTGGAGGCTGCGAGACAGCACGGTTATGCGGAACGCAATCCACAACTCGATCTCGACGGAACAGACGCGGCGCAGAAATTGATGCTCTTAGCCCGGGCCGCTTTTGGTGTCGATCTGCCACTCAGCTCAATCCACAAACGCGGCATTGAAAATGCGCAGCCAAACAACACCGGACGTGTAACACGCCTCGTTGCCGAATGCCGCCGTGAAGCTGACGGCTTTGTCGCAACAGTCTCTCCGGTCGAGTTACCTCCTGATCATCCCCTAGCGCGCGTGAGTGGTGTTGAAAATCGCCTGCTGATTCAGTCTCAAACCGGGAAGCGCTGGGAGATCTCGGGTCACGGCGCGGGTCGCTGGCCCACAACCGAAGCCGTTATGGCTGATCTGTTAGATCTACGGCGCGAGCTAATCCGCAACGAAACAGCGGAAGAACAGGAGTGTGTAGCATGAAGCTATCCACTCAATGCGTTCAGCTCGGACGCGGTGATGACACGCACGGCGCCATCGTTCCGCCGATCTATCAGACTGCGACTTTCGAACAACCAACCGCGACGGAGTTTGGCGAGTATGACTACAGCCGCAGCGGTAATCCGACGCGCACGATTCTCGAAGCACAACTCGCCGCTCTTGAAAATGCTGCTCACGCGCGTGTGTTTTCGAGTGGCATGGCTGCTCTGACCGCACTCACGCGAATCCTCAAAGCGGGCGAAGAAATCATCGCAGGTGACGATCTGTACGGCGGGACCGTGAGACTCCTGGACCGCATTGCCTCGCATCAAAATATTTCCGTTCGGTACGTCGACACTACAGACATGGACCAACTAAAGAACGCTCTGACCAGTCGCACGCGTTTGATCTTGATCGAAACGCCGAGTAATCCGCTGTTTCGCATCTCCGACATACGCACGCTCGCGTCGGTCGCAAGAGACGCAGGCTCATTTTTAGCGGTTGATAACTCGATGCTGTCGCCAGTGTTTCAACAACCACTGACTCTCGGCGCCGACATCGTCGTTCATTCGGCGACCAAATTTCTCTGCGGTCACAGCGACGTCACTGCCGGGGCGTTGATCACAAACAATCCGACGCTTCATCAGCAGATTGCATTTCAACAGAACGCAGAAGGCGCCGGCTTGAGTCCATTTGAATCGTGGCTCTTGCTGCGCGGACTAAAGACGCTCGCCGTCAGAGTTGAACGTCAAAACGCCTCAGCCCAGAAAATCGCACGTTTCCTGAAGACCCGAGTAGAAGTCACACAGGTGTTTTATCCCGGACTGGAGGATCATCCCGGCCGCGAGATCCATAACAAACAGGCCAGCGGCAACGGCGCGGTGATCAGTTTCACAACCGGCGACGAGAAACTATCGGCCCAGATCGTCGAGACGACAAGGCTATTCAAGATCGCGGTCAGTTTTGGGTCCGTTGGTTCAACGATCAGTCTGCCGTGTCGAATGTCGCACGCAAGCATTCCGAGCGCGCTAAGGGACAGGCTGGCGCCGCCGCGAGATCTCGTGCGGCTTTCAGTCGGAATCGAGGACGTCGACGACCTGATCTTGGACCTCGAACGTGCGTTTGCAATAAATTCGCGCGAGGAGGAGTTAGCAGAAACGGTCCAGTGAACTATAATGCGCCGCATGATTCACTCTTCCGAACGTGCCACGAATTTTCATTATGCGATTCGCAACGTCGTTAATGCCGCGGAGGTTCTCGAACGGCAGGGCCGCCAGATCATTCATCTGAACATCGGCGACCCGCAAGCTTTCGGATTCAAACCTCCGCCGGAAGTGGTCGAGGCGATTGTACGCGCCGCACGCGATCAGTTTACCGGCTACTCGCACTCGGCCGGCTTGCGCGAGGCGCGCGAGGTGATCGCGCAATACGCTACCGAGTTGGGCGCTGAGACTTCGCCTGATGACGTTCTCACGACGGCAGGCGCATCTGAAGGCGCAGAGCTCCTGTTAACTGCTCTGCTCAATCCGGGTGACGAGGTGTTGCTGCCTGCTCCCTGTTACCCCGTCTACCCGGCGATCATCAACAAGCTCGATGCGATCACCCGTTACTATCGGTTGAGTCACCAGACGAACTGGCAACCACCGGTCGCTGAGATCAGATCGCTCATCAACGAACGCACGCGAGCGCTACTCTTGATCAATCCCAGCAACCCGACCGGCGCGATCACGCCTGACGAAACAACGAAGCAATTGCTCGAGCTCGCTGCCGAACACGATCTGCTCGTGATCAGCGACGAGGTTTATCGAGATCTCTGTTTCCAACAAGCGCCAACGTCCGCTTCGGTCCTGGCGCATGACTCGGGTGCGTGCGTGGTCGTGCTTGAGAGTCTCTCGAAGACGCACATGCTTTCCGGCTGGCGAGTGGGTTGGATGCGATTTACTCCGGCCGCAAGTATGCGCGAGTTGATTAGCGGAGTTACGCGTCTGGCCAGTGGGCGACTTTGTTCGTCGACGCTCGCGCAGTATGCGATACAACCGGCGTTGCAGGGCGATCAAGAGTCAGTCCGGAAGTTTCGAGAGGAGATTCGTGTTCGACGCGATCTCGCAGCAGCGCGCGTGTCGCAGATCGATGGTCTAAGTTGTACGTTGCCGGATGCGGCTTTCTACTTGATGGTTCACGTCGACGACATGGGCGATCGCGGTGATGAGCAGTTTGTGCTCGACCTACTAGAAGCGTCGAATGTCCTCGTGGTCCATGGCTCCGGATTCGGTTCGTATCCGCAGGAAGGCTACTTTCGCCTCGTGTACCTTGCTGACGAGCAGTTGCTCGGCAAGGCGTTTGATGGCATTGAACGATCGTTACGCGTGTTGAGCGCCGTCAGTTAATCATTCGGAACAGCTTTCACTATGCGCGCCATCACGGCGAGTGCGCCGAGATGGTAGGCATTGTGGTCTGCGATCAAAAGCGCTTCACGCAGGATCGTTTGCCCGTCACCGTGGGGTATCTTCGCGTACAGGTCTGTCGACGGATCCTCGACGAGTGCTTCCATTTGTTGACCGTCTCTACGAAATTCTTCGATCGTCTTCTGCCAGAGCGTCGGCGTGCCGAGCTCGTTCGATGTGGGCCAATAACCTTTTGGAAACTCAGGTGAGACGTGATCCGCATCGCGGCTGAACTCGAGTATGTCCCACTGCGCGATGCGCATGTGGTCGAGAATCTGCCACGGTGTGTAGGGCAAACCTTCAAGCTGACGATTGCAGAGATCCGGCGGGAAGCTGTCGACGAAGTCGTCAAATGAAAGGTGAGCGCCGCCGCCTCGCAGCAGGTAGAGCACGTGCTTTCGTATCGAATCGTCCGGATTATTTTTAGCCATGATCGCGATCTCCGTCCTTGTTTAGTAAGAGAAAATACTCATCGCGCGGCCACTGCGCAATGGTCCGCGCGTGAGAGTACAATTACGCGCAACAAATCTGAACCAAGAAGGAGCGCAAGGTGACGGCGTTTGGGAACTATATCAATGGTGAATTTGTTGAGAGCAAATCGGGTCGAACCTTTCAGAACATCAATCCCGCGAACTTCGACGATGTTGTCGGCACGTTTCAATCGTCCAACGAAGAAGATGTAGAAGCTGCGTGTGCGGCTGCAGTGGCCGCACAGCGTGAGTGGTCCAACACACCCGCAACGAAGCGAGGTGAGTATCTCTTTAAGGCCGCCGAGCTGCTCACGGAGAAACTGACGCAACTGGGCGAGGACATGACGCGCGAAGAAGGCAAGACTCTGCCTGAAGCGATCGGCGAAGTCACTCGCGCCATCAACATCTTTCGTTACTTCGGTGGCGAAGGCGCGAGACAATTCACTTATCAGGTTCCGTCCGAACGCCCGCAGGTGCTCTGCTACACCATCAGAAAGCCGCTCGGCCCGGTTGCATTAATCACTCCGTGGAATTTTCCCTCCGCGATTCCGGCGTGGAAACTCGCACCGGCGTTGATTGCGGGAAACACCGTCGTGCTCAAACCTGCATCGCTCGCGCCGTTGAGCGCGTTCCGCTTGGTTGAGGCGTTGCACGAGGCGAAGATTCCGAAGGGTGTCATTAATTACATCACCGGTAGCGGCGGCTCGGTTGGTGATGCGTTGACGAGCCATCCCGCAATCAACGGCATTTCGTTCACGGGTTCGACTTCGGTGGGCGATGCGCTTTATCGCAAGGTGTCGGACCGAAAGCTGCGCGTACAGCTCGAGATGGGCGGGAAGAATCCGACAATCGTTCTGCGCGATGCGGATCTGAATTACGCAGCGGATATTCTCATCAACGGCGCGTTCTTCTCCACGGGTCAGAAGTGTACGGCGTGTAGTCGCGCGATTATCGAGCGTCCGATTTACGAATCGGTGGTCCAACTCCTGCTCGAAAAAACACGCGCGCTCAAGATCGGAAACGGGCTGAACGCGGGTGTTCAGATCGGTCCGGCCGTCGATTCGCATCAACTCGAAACGGATCTCGAGTACATCAAGATCGCAAAAGATGAAGGTGCGACGTTGTTGTGCGGCGGCAATCGACTTTCGGGAAGCGAGTACGACAAGGGTTACTTCATCGAGCCGTCGATCTTTGCAGACGTCACGACGAAGATGCGCATCGCGCAGGAAGAGGTTTTTGGACCAGTGCTGGCTTTGATGGTTGCTGAAGATTTCGAACACGCGATGGAGATTGCGAACAGCGTGCGTTTTGGACTTTCGGCGTCAATCGTTTCGAAGGATCTGACGCGTGTTCACGAGTTCATCAACAGGATCGAAGCGGGGCTGATAACGGTAAACCTGCCGACCGCGGGGGTGGAGTATCAGTTACCGTTTGGTGGCACGAAGGAGTCGAGTTTCGGTATGCGCGAACAGGGCCCACAGGCGATCGATTTTTATTCCGAAACGCGGACGGTTTATTTACGTTACGCGCAGTAAGAGTAAAACGTCACCTTTGTTGAGGGCCTCTAACAACGAACAAGTCAGGAAGAGGGGCTTGCCCCCGCACTTCAACGAGCGGGGGCAAGCCTCCCCTGACTTGTTAGGAATGGTAATCACTATTATTCCAGAAATTTGAACAAAGTGTCGCTCAGACGCGTACGGTCACAACATGGCTACCACACAAATTGCGCTCCCAGCTCCCAGGAAACCGTTTCGTTTGTGGCCTGGCATCGTTGCCGTCGTGCTGCAATGGATCGGTTGGTTCGTAGTCCCCGCAGTCCTGCCGTGGTCACAAGCCCCCTTCATTGGATTGCTGGTGGGGGTGCTGGGCGGACTCGCCATCCTGTTGTGGTGGCTGTTGTTCAGTCGCGCTCCATGGGTTGAACGCATCGGCGCGCCGGTGCTGATCGTCGGCGCAGTTATCCTCACAAAGCGCGTAGTACACCCGTCGATTGCGGGTGGCGCAATGGGGATGCTGCTTTACGTCTATGCCATCCCCGTGTTTGGACTCGCGCTCGTTGCGTGGGCAGTCGTAACACGTCGTTTCACTACCGCCGCGCGCAGACTGGCGTTGATAGTAGCAATCGTGCTCGGGTGTTCAGTATTCATGGTTATCCGCACCGGCGGTCTAACGGCGGAGTTCGATAACGACTTTCACTGGCGTTGGTCCAAGACTCCGGAACAAAGACTTCTGGCCCAGGCAACTGCCGAATCGCCCGCATCTTCGAGCGTTCCTGCGGCAACAAGCACTGAAACCGGTTGGTCCGGATTTCGCGGACCGCAACGCGACAGTGTCGTACACGGCGTTAAGATCAAGACTGACTGGTCTGCAACTCCGCCCGTTCAGATGTGGCGCCGTCCGGTTGGACCAGCATGGTCTTCGTTCGCCGTCTACAACGGTCGCTTGTACACACAGGAACAGCGCGGCGAAGAAGAGGACGTTGCCTGCTACGATCTAAACACAGGCAAGCCCGTTTGGAAACACAGCGACGCAGCGCGATTCTACGAGTCAAATGGCGGACCTGGCCCACGCGCGACACCAACGCTCAACAACGGTCGCGTTTACGCGCAGGGCGCAACCGGAATCGTGAACGTGCTCGACGCGACGACAGGCGCTGTAGTCTGGACGCGTAATTCAGTGTCCGACACGGGTGCGAAAGTGCCGGGCTGGGGCATCGCCGGATCGCCTTTGGTTGTCAACGATCTCGTAATCGTTGCGGCGTCCGGTACCCTGGTCGCGTACGACGTCGCGAACGGCAACCCGCGTTGGCTCGGTCCCACGGGGGGCGTTGGCTATAGTTCGCCACAGCTCGTGACCATAGCTGGAGTTCAGCAGGTTGTGCTGCTGAATTCGAATGGCGCGATCAGCGTCTCACTTGCTGACGGAAAACTTCTGTGGGAACACAAGTGGGAAGGCGTTCCGATCGTGCAACCGGGTGTTGCGCCCAACGGCGACTTGCTGGTGAGCGTGAGTGAGAGCAGTGGCTTGCGGCGTCTTGCAGTGGCCCAGGCGGCCGGCGGCTGGACGGTGCAGGAGCGTTGGACTTCCGAAGACATATATCCCTGGTTCAACGATTTTGTCGTTCATAAAGGTTACGCTTTTGGCTTCAACGGCAGCTCGCTCGTTTGCGTCAATCTTGAAGACGGCAAGCTCAAGTGGAAAGGCAAACGCTACGGCTACGGCCAGCTTATTCTCCTGCCCGATGACGATGTCTTGTTGATAGTGTCTGAGCAGGGCGAGATCGCGCTCGCAAAGGCGACGCCGGACCAGTTTACGGAGTTGGCCCACTTCCCTGCACTCGAAGGCAAGACATGGAATCATCCGGTGCTCGTGGGTAACGTGTTGTTGGTTCGCAACGATCACGAGATGGCCGCTTTTCGCCTGTCATCCGAAGGCAGCTAATGAGAACTCTCAGCTTCATTCTCCTGGTGGTACTGACAATCAGCTGCAGCAAATATCGCGCTATCGAGGTTTCGAGCACGGTTACTGCACCGAAGCCCGTCTGCCACACAGAGCAGTTGGCTACTGAAGTTCGCGAGATTGCCGCGATTACGAAAGGATCCGTAGGCGCCGCCTTCGAGCTGCTGGGAACGAACGAATCTGCGTTCATCGAAGGACAGCGGCACTTTCCGATGCAGAGTGTTTACAAGTTTCCGATCGCGATCCTTGTGCTGCGACAGGTGGATGCCGGGAAGTTGAATCTCGATCAGCGCCTTGCGGTCACGCCTGCCGACTTTATTTTCGATCGCGAGTTCACAATCCAGAGAAATTATCCGCAAGGTGCGGAACTCAGCCTGCGCGAGTTGTTGCGTTACATGATCTCCGAGAGCGACGGGACTGCGTGCGACGTGCTGTTGCGATTGATCGGCGGACCCGAGAAAGCAACGCAGGTGTTACGCGAACTGGGTGTCGAAAACATCATTATTGCGCGGTACGAAAAGGAGATGGCTGAGAAGCCGCCGGTGTCGTATGAAAACTGGACCACGCCCGAAACGGCGATTCAGTTGCTTAAGATGTTTCAGGAAGGGAATGTGCTTGCAAAAGCGAGTCACGATTTGTTGCTGGACCTGATGATCAACAGCCGGCCGGGACCGAAACGCATCAAGGGTTTGTTACCTGCCGGTACGGTTGTCGCTCACAAGACCGGCACCAGCGCGACGATCAATGGCGTGACGAGCGCCACCAACGACATCGGCATCATCACCCTGCCCGACAGTCGTCAACTCGCAATCGCCGTCTTTGTTTCCGACACCAAGGCGGACCAGAAAACCCGCGAGGAAGTAATCGCCAAGATCGCCAACGCCGCGTGGAAATGCTGGGTACAAAAGTAGCGGCGTGGATACCACGGGCTTGTCCCGTGGAGCCTTTGCGAACAGGATAGAACAAGTCAGTACGGGGAAGTCAGGAACAAAAACAGAACAAGTCAGGAAGAGGGGCTTGCCCCCGCACTTCGACGAGCGGGGGCAAGCCACCCTTCCTGACTTGTTCTGTTTTTTTGTAACTCTATTCCTCGGAAGTGAAGTTATGCAGCGTCCTTGAACTCACGACGCGGCAAGAGTGCGGCTGATGATCTCGATGTCGGAGACGTAGCCCGGATACTTCGCACCATGCGCGTTGATCTTTTTACGGCGCTTCGCTTCGGGCTTTTCGAATAGTCCGGAGATGTATTTGTAGTTGTCAGCCACCGCAACAACGAAACTCTTATCGCTGATGGCGATCATGTCGTACCAGTAATCGTATTCATCCTTCTTCAGCTCGGCGGGTGCGTTGGCAAGAAACTCAGCAGGCGAAACGAGCTTCTTTGTCGTCCGTTGATGCGGTTTGAAAGAGACTCCAAAAAGAGTTTCGAGATCGTCGGGATCAATCCACTTTTCTTCGTACTCAGCGTCAGGAGCCTCCATCGAGATAAGCACAAGCTTGCCGTCAAGAAATGAAAACCGCACTTCGTTGTATTCCCGTAGTTTTTTGTACGTGAGAGTTCGGAAGGTCTTCTGCTTCCATTTGTCTGACAGCCAGCTCAGCGGACGCGGTAAGTCAAGCGCCATTTTGTCTTTGTCCTTGGCTGCTGGACCAAAGAGCCGTACGGCGTCTTCCGGAGTGCTGGTATCCAGCACCATTCCGGCCCAGCCATCCGGACGCACATCCTCTGCGCTATAGACCACGGACACACAGGCCAATATTAATAACAGCAAACTGACGGCTACTCTCATTGAACCCTCGATGCGGTGAGAAATGGTAAAGTCAGGACGGATTGTACATCACAAAATTCGCCACCAAGCCACAAACGTTTCAGTTCCGCGGGTATCACAACTGAGCGTAAACTTCTCCTTGCCTTACCGGTGCTTCTAGGCTAGATTTCCGGTGTTGCGACTCGCCTCGCAACCAACTCTCTCTTGCTCATCGGTATCGCTGACTGACTGCAATCGAAAGATTTTATGACTAACGCCAGGTGCATCCGGTGTGGAACTCTAAATCTCGTCGCTGACGAAAGCTGTAAAATCTGCGGAGCTGAGTTGCACCCGGGATTTTCCGAAGAGGATTCCGGACCGCAAGCCGGCGGTGATCCGAGCCCGCGTGTTTATACGAACGACATTCCACCGTTCATCGGACCGAGCGACGGAATCGGACCAACTTTCCATCTGTTCAGAAAGAACCTATGGCTAATCGCGAAGATCGTTTTCGTCATCGTTGCTCCGTTCGAAGTGTTCAGAGCAATCAGCGTTGGCCACGAGGCGCTTGATTGGCAAACAACTTTCGGTCTGTTCGCGTTGGAGCGTGTGACCGACGTCCTTATCACACCGGCGTTGTTTTATGCGTTGTTGAAGGTGATGCAGACCGGCACCGCACCGGGCGTCAATGAAGCCTATCGTTGGAGCTTGAACAAGATTCCGAAACTCGCGTTGGCATCATTCCTTGCGTGGGTATTAACCCTCGCCGGCCTGGTGCTGTTGATCGTGCCGGGAATTATCGCGAGCCTCGCGTTTTTTGTGGTAGCTCCCGTCGCCATCTTCGAGAACGTGTCGCCAACTGACGCGCTGCGACGCAGTTGGGAACTTACCAAAGGACACCGTTGGAATATCCTTGGAGCGAGCTTCGTGATCGGAATCCTCATATCAGCTATCAGCGCTGCTATGACTGGAGCTGTCGGCATTTTCACCCTGAATGGCATCACCTTTTGGCCGTTGAATGTCGCAGCGCTAATCGTTAGCGACATTTTTGCAAGAGCATTAACTGTCCTCTCCCTGGTCATTTATGTCGGCATTCTGCGGACTTTGGAGTCAGGACAGTCGGTAATAGAATAGGTCAATGTATTCAGCCCAGATCACGCGTGCTAATCCTACGTGCATCATCCTTCTGATAGACCAGTCGGGCTCGATGGCCGATCCCTTCAGTGGCGACTCGGCGCGGAAGAAGTCTGACTTTGTCGCTGAGGTCGTTAATCACACACTTCACGACCTCGTGATTCGCTGCACCAAAACGGAGGAAGTCAGAAACTACTACCACGTCTCCGTGATCGGTTATGGACGTCACGTGGGAAGTTCTTTCGCAGGACCGTTGAGCGCGCGCAATATCGTTCCTATCGCAGAGGTCGCTGACTATCCGTTGCAGGTGAAAAGCAGTTACAAGAGAGTTGCGGACGGCGTCGGCGGTTGGGTCGAGATCCCCGTGCGTTATCCGGTTTGGATCCATCCCGCATCGGATGGAAAGACGCCGATGTGCGAGGCACTCGCGCGCGCAAAAGACATTCTGCACGCATGGCTCCTGGAACACCCTCGCGGATTTCCGCCGACAGTTCTACATCTCACTGACGGTGAATCGAGTGACGGCGATCCAAATGAAATCGGGCGCCAGATCATGTCGCTCGGCACTGACGACGGCGCAGTGCTCTTGTTCAACTGCCACATATCTACACGTCGATCTGCGAAGATCGAGTATCCCACTGAAGAAAGTTCCCTGCCTGATGGATTCGCACGCTCGCTGTTTGAAATCTCAAGCAAACTGCCGAGCAACTTTCTCGCGGCCGCAGCCCAACTCGGAGTCAACGCAGTGGAAGGTTCCAGAGGGTTTGTCTTCAACGGAGATCCGTCATCCATCGTTCAGTTCTACGAAATTGGTACGAGCCTTACCGGCATGACTCCTTACAGATGGATGGACGATAGAACGGAGACCGCTTGAGTTCTGTCAAACAGAGCGTGAATTTGGAACTGCAACTGCGGCAGTTGCTCCTGCCCAAGTTGGGCCAGGAAGTGTCTGAGTGTGAGGACGTCATCGCTGTCGATACGGACAAATGCAGGTTCGCAGTTGCGGACGGCGCTACCGAGGCATTCGATGCACGCAAGTGGGCCGAACGGCTGGCGCAACAATGGGTGCGACGCGAGTCAACGTTAACGTCGGAGGAGTTTCGAAACTGGGTGGCCGCGGAAGGACGGGAACTTCAAGACTCGTGGAACGGTCTAAACCTGTCGTGGTATGCGGAAACGAAGGCGCGTACCGGATCGTTTGCTGCTTTTGTCGGCGTCGAGCTGGACCTGAAGAGCGAGTTACCTTCGTGGAAGGCGATCGCTTTAGGGGACGCTTGTCTGTTGCATCGTCGTGGCAACGTGCTGGTAAAGAGCTTGCCGCTGGCGAGATCAGAAAGTTTCAATAACGCGCCGATCCTCGTGGCTTCGAATTCTGCGCTGCACGAGAGCAGCATGAAGTCAGTCGTGATCGACTCCGGGAACTGCGAGAGTGGCGACGTGCTGTTGTTGATGTCAGATGCCGTCGCGTCGTGGTACTTGCAATGTTTTGAGAATGACGATCTAGTTATTGAGAATTGTTTCTTCACGCGTCCGGTCAACGAGCTGATCGAATTCTTTGACGAGGAGCGATTGGCTGGCAGAATACGAAACGACGATCTCGCGATTGTCAGGATCGAGATCAAAGAGCGGAGCATGGGTTAGTGGCAGTTTCTACTTCAAAGAAAGGGACCACTCAAAAGTACTGGCCGTCGGCAAGGTATTTCACCGAGGCTATTCAGTGTCCCGCGGTCTGTTTTGCGCACCCGGCTCTGCGCAACACACTGCCTGCCGTCGATCGTTTGGGGATGCCGCTCGTCACCTCGGGCCAGTTTGCGTACGTCTACAAACTGAAATCGACGAATGGTGATAATGATTTCGCGGTGCGGTGTTTTCGCGGTTATCTCGGCGACCGCGACCAACGTTATCGCGCCATCCAGGAACATCTCTGGGAAACGCCGGTCTCGTATCTATCGGAATTTAGTTATGCAGCGGAAGGGATTCTGGTTGGTGGCAACAGATTCCCGATTCTGTTCATGAAATGGATCGATGGGCCAACGCTCGATCTGTACATCGGCGAGATGCTGCACCGTCGCGAGGTGCTGCTGCATCTTTCGGAGGAGTGGTTAAGGCTGGTTCACGCGTTGCGAGTGGCGCAGGTTGCACACGGCGATTTGCAACACGGCAACATCATCGTCGAGCACGGGCAGTTGCGCCTCGTCGATCACGACGGAATCTTTGTGCCCAAAATGGCCGATTGGACCGCGAGTGAAATCGGACATCAGCACTATCAGCATCCGAAACGAGCCGCTCACCACTTTGACGAGAAGTTGGACCACTTCTCCTCTCTCGTGATCTACCTGTCATTACTCGCACTCGCAGAGAAGCCGGAGCTGTGGCAGGAGTATCACGACGAAAACCTGCTGTTCACTAAGGCGGATTTCGTCGATCCCGATTCATCGATTCTCTTTCAGAAGATCAGGGATATCGGTGCGGAACACGCGCGACTCGCTGAGGCACTTGCCGCCGCCGCAGTTGGACCGCCGGAGTACGTGCCGTCACTGCTGGATCTCGTGAAGACTAAATCGACTCTGCCGACCTGGATGACCGCACCGGAGGATATTGACGCGCCAACGAAGACACGTGAAGTGAAGCATGCCAATCTGCCGCATGATGGCAGAGGTATTCGTTGGATTCCGTGGCAAGACAGGGGCCGTTCGTCGACTGTTCCTGCTACCCCTGCATCAGCGACCGTTCAAACTCTATTTGGTGGTTCACCGCCGCCGGACGTTTTGATCAAAAATCCGCAGGCGATAATGGAGAACACGTTTGTGTTCACGAAGGAGTTTGTGCGGAGATATTTTCTGGCCTGGTACTGGGCTGCTTACCTGCTGCTCAAGTTTTTCGGGATTGGATTCTTCTTGTCGATGTTCGCGGCGCTGGTTTGCCTGGCGATTGGATGTTTTACGTTTGGTTTGATTCGGGCGATCGAGGAATCGCGCAAGACGACGCGGGCGACTTTGACGCCGGGCCGACAGCATGCGGCAGTAGCGGCGGCGCCTCCGCTTGCTCAGCCGCATCTCCCCCCGTCATGGGGCGCACCGCAACCTGGACTCCCACCCACAGCCGCGGCGAATGCCGCGTCAGATCCGTTTGTCGGAAATTTGGTGTTGGGAATTTTTCACCTGGAGAACTGTCACTGGGTCGACACCATCTCCCTCAAGAACCGCGTCGGCTTCTCAACCGCCGGCGAAGCCAAAGCGCACGGCTTCAAACCCTGCCGCATCTGCTCACCAGCGACGTAAGTTTCCGGAGATGCCACGGCCTTTGGGCCGTGGAGGTTTCACATTTCCAGCTAATTAGCAACAAACATAAGGCTCCACGGGACAAGGCCATGGCATCTCGATCTTTTGTGCAAACTGTGTGGCAGCCAATTGATCAGGGCAACACAGTAAAGTCGAGACTGCGCGATAGCGCCTGGCGCTTCTTGTCAGCTAACGTATCCGTTATCGTCACCGTTAAAACGTAACGTCCGGGTTGCATTTTCGAAACGCCAAACTGTCCAATCTTCGCGTACTGGTTGTTCGCTACTGCCTGCACTGGTTCTTCAGGCTCACGTAGCAAGACCTTGTCACCCTGGCTAATGACTAACTGCGACGTAAGTTGGGCCTTACCGTCTTTCAATTTCGGGTTGTAAACGAGAACTGCGTAACGCACGTCCTGATTCCGGGAGACCTTACGAATAGCCGTCAACGGAGCCGGCGTCTGACTCCCCTCCACTGAAAAGAGGAAGACGCTACTCAAAGCCATCATGTCTTTCTTGAGATCGGGAATCTCGAGATACTTTGAGAAAGTTCCAAGCGCTCCTGTAGAACGCTCGCGGATCACGGAACGAAGTTGGAAGTTGCCCGGTGGTAGATCAATCGCGGCCGTGTAAATGAGTCCACTCTGCGCTTTCTCATAATTCTCTTTGGACAACTTCAGATCCAGGGTCTCACTGAACCCGCCGCGCTGTTTTCCCAGCTCATCCAACACAAAACCAACGACATCCAACGACGTGTTGTATGTTCCGTTTTCCTGGCTGAAGTTCAGCTTCGTGGGATCGATCAGGAGATGGACCTCGACCGTAGCCTTGTTTGCTTCCGGTAAGAGTTTTACGGCAACGTTAGGTGAGACTTCGATGTCTCTTCTTGCCAGCGGTGATCGTGCAGCAGCCACAATTTGCTCTTCTTTCGTACGCTCCGCGACCGGACGATCCTCTCTTGCCGCATATCCCTCATGATGGAAAACGCGAACATCGGGTCGTTTTACTCTTACTTCGAGCTTGTGAAATTTGCGATCGAATTTTTCGGTTGGCTTGTAAGCCAGTGTGTAATAGCCTTTGCTGCGCGCGAGGATCTTATTCATGCCGGCGGCGAAATCATTAGTATTCTGCACTGAGACGCCACCCGTAATTTTTGCGATCGTGTTCAGGCCCAACCGCTCGGATGCTCCGGCGAGCAATGGACTAAGCGTTTCCTGGTCGGCAGCACCACCGCGTCCAAATCCCCTGCTGCCGCCCATGATTTCCGCCTGATAATTTGACCGACCTTCGGTATCGGTAAAGCTGACTGTACCGGGGGAAGCGTTAAGTCCGCGCGGGTCGAGGGTATTAATGGTGACTCCGGCCCTCAGAGCCGCGTCGCTCATACGCTGAAGAAGATAGGTTACGTTGCTGTAGTTCGTGCCGCCGGTTTGAGCGTTGAATATCGGGACGCCACCCGAGATGATCACCATGTTCTTGTGACCGGGAATCTCCTTCAGACTTTCGAGCACGTAACCCGCAGTAGACAACGTCAACAGGCCGCGAACGTATTGGTTTGCAGCATCAGTGGGACTAAAAATATCCGATGATGTCTCTGCTTCGGCCATATCTTCAACGGAACTCGCCACGCCCGCACTTGACTGGGTCGGCGGATCAAACCGCTTGGGTTCCGGCCCACCTGTTGTCGATAACGGATGCGCAACCGCTGTGATTCCGGCAATCGCCTTTCTCAAGATAGTGCGGTCTGAAGTGAACTGTTGCAACAGGCCCTTGCCACCGATTACGCGAATGACTGCGACCAGGTCTCCGTCCAGCATCTGATTGTTTACGTAATCGAGCAGAAGATTGCGAATGCTGGTCAGGTCATTAATCGGAATAGTTAAGTCATCGACAACGAAAGCGATCACTCGCTTCACGTCTTTTGCAGATACACCTTTGATATTGTCGTTCTCAATCGCCGAAGCCGGAACGTCCGAAGCAGGACGTTTACCCTCAGTGCGTCGACCTGTATCGACGCTGACGAATTCCAGAAACTTTAATTCCTGTTTCTTACCATTGTCATAGAGTTCAAAATCAGCCATTGAAAGATCGGGGATGACGCGATCTTTGCTATCGACAACAACTACGTTGGTCTGGACCAAATCAGTGGTAATTCTGATGACGTCGTCTTGATCAAGTTCATTGTTAGGCTTCTGCGCCGGTGGCGTTTGCGTTTGAGAGAAAGCTGACGCAAAGGAGAGAAGCAACACGAGCAAAGCTCTGCTGAAATATCTCATGACGTAATTCCTCAGTTTTGTTGTCAGATGCTTTATGACTTGAGGGGAGATTATATGACCAACCGGTGTGCCTGGATAAAAATTTTGGCTGCTGTACATCACAAGAGAGGTTGTTGAAAAAGGGGAGGGCTCGGAAGAACCCTCCCCGAAAACTGAAACTGTTCTGACGAACGGTTTCGGAAAGTTAGAACACAAAACGGAACCCGACCTGGACAACGCGATTCGCCAGAGAAATTTCGCCGTTATCAGCAAAAGCTCCGGTCGCGTTTCCGGCCGTCCCGATATTAATGCTCGGCAAGTAACCACCTCCGGCGATACCAAATCCCGGTTGCGGATGATTCAAGACGTTGAAAGCCTCCCCACGCAACTCCAACTTGACGTTCTCAAAAAGCCTGATGCTCTTGAATAGACTCATGTTGAGTTGATTGAACGCGGGACCACGCAGATAGTTGCGTGGCGAATCACCAAACGGTGTACCGAAGATTCGTGCAGCACCCGGGCCGTTGAAAATGAATCGCACGGCACTGGGCGTCGTCGCGACGCACTGACCGGCGCCGTTGATTTGGTTAAGCGAGTAGAAGCCGTTGATGTTGGTTAACGGACAACCGAACAACACCGCGGCATCCGGTTGGCTGATTGCCACCTGGCGCCGGTCCGCATTGGGATTGCCAATGAACGGACGATCGCCGGCAGTCAGGTACGTGTTACCGAGACCAAAGTTTCCATTAAACGTTTGGCCTGGAGTAAACGTCGCCCCGGAGGTCAGAATGTAGGTGCCGTTTAGTTGCCATCCGCCTGCGACGTGTCCGACCCAGCCACGTTGCTCCTTAAAGAAGGGAACATCGTAGATGAAGCTCATCGCGAACGCCTGTGGACGATCGAGCGCCGAAAGAGCACGCTCGCACGATGAGATACAGAACGGATTCTGAGCGTTTGGTGAAAGTACATCAGACTCAGCAAAGATTTCGCTCGCTGTGTCAATCGTCTTGCTCCACGTATAAGAGGCTTGTAGCGACAACGAGTTCTTCAGGAACCTGCCGTTGTATCGTGCCTGCAACGCGTGGTAGTCAGACGACGCCGTGTTCAGACGATCGGTAATGCCGCCCTGGCGGAATTGACGTTGATTACACGCATCCTCACGGTCCAGAGTAGCCGGGTTATCGGTACACACTTGAGCTGTAGTTCCCGCCGGCAGCAGGCTTGCGAATGACGGCATATTGATGCCGGTCCCAAACCAGTTCGTTATGCCATTGACGAGCGGTCCGATAAAGAAGTTGCCGTTGATGTTCTGGAACAGATCTCGTCCTTGAGTTCCTACATAGCGAACCTCACCAACGTGGTTTCGACCCATCTGACGCTGGATGCCGAACGAGAACTGTCGAGAGAACGGAGAGTGAAAATCCTTACCTACTCTGGTTTGGGCCAGGAAGATCGGATTAAGCACGCCTCGCGGCAGAATGCCTGACGCGGCAGCCGCGTCACGCACTACATTACCGAACGGGTTGTTCGGCAGCGGAGCAGGTGAACCTGATGACGGCAATGACGAAGTCGGAACGGTAAGCGCAACTGAGAACGGCGCCGCATTCTGAACGTTCAAGAGAATGTTGTAGAAAGCGGGGTCGTATGCAATGGAGAACCCACCGCGAATTACCGTGGCGTCTTCACCAAACAGCTTTTTCCAAAAACGCGGAGTGTAGGCAAAGCCCAGCCGTGGGGCAAAGTTGTTTTTATCCGCCGGTATTTCCGGGACGGTGCGAATGTCCAATGGCAGTGACGGATTGAAGAAGGCCGTGCTGGCGTTGCTTTCGCGCGCCACAGTTACATCGTGCAATTGATTGATCGGCTGGCCGGTATATTCATAACGGACACCGAGGTTCAAAGTCAGGTTGGGACGGACTTTGAAATCGTTCTGACCGAAGAAGTACCAATCGTGCTCCTTAAATGCCAACAGCGGATCCCCAAGCGTGATTGACACTCCCGAAGGAGCGTTATTCACGATGCGAGTAGCCGAGTTGTAGGAGAAGGTGCCGTTGAAGTTCGGTAGGAACGGAACAATAGTATCCAGGTACTTGTACTCCGCGCCGAAGACCCAGGAGTTTTTACCCTTGGCCCAACGCACCGTATCGGCAAACTGATAGACCTTACCGATGCGCCCTTGTGGAAGGTTTGTAGCCGGGCCGATTGTCGGCAGCGCGTTGCTCTTTGAAAGACCCAGCGCTGGACTAAAGGAAATGTTCGCGAAAGCGACATCAATTTGGCTCGGGCCGGGAATGCATCCCGGAGTCGACGGGTTACAGCCGCCGCCGAACTCTACGCCGATCCGTTGATAGTTGGTGCGGAGTTCGTTGACGAGGGAAGTAAATGTCCGCGTCCATTGTGCGTGATAATGCTTGCTGTTAGCCGGCAGGTCACCCGTAAAACCGCTGGAGATAGTTCCGACGGCGTTTTGGGATGCACTCGTCTGCCTGATGTGACGAAGGGTGATATTGTCCTTGTCGGTGACTCGTAAATCCAAACGAATGGTGTAGTAGTCTTCATTAAAACCGACTGGCCGGGTGCGTTGATACTGCGCAGCCTGGAACAGTTGCGGAGCAGCAGCAGTACCGAGATTGATGGTATCGAATGGTCCACCAGTCAGGAATGGATTGCCAGTCGCCGGATTGATGAACGTCGTGTACACGCCACATCCGGGGGCTGGTGTTGCAGTCACCGCCAGCGCACGTGGGCAACCGCTCGGCGGGGCCAGATTGAACTTACTCTGAACTGTGGTGCCTGCCGAGTTGGCATTGAGTTGTGCGCCGGGAATCGCCCACGGACTGAAGTTCACGATGGTGTTGATTACCGCGTTACCTGGGAAGGTGCTTTGTAACCGCCCGAACTCAGTGGGAAAGATTCCCAGGCTGCTCGAACGCGAAGTGAATGTCGCCGGGTTACGAATACCCTGGTAACCGAAGAAGAAGAAGTAGCGATCCCTGCCGTTGTAAATTGACGGTCCGCCCTCTCCGAAACGTGGCAGCGGAAACCTTCCGCCGATGGTGCCTCCGAAGACGTTATAAAGGCTCGGATCGTTTCGTGTGACACCGCTACGTTTTGAGATATTGTCGAGAGAGTTAAGAACGGCTGCATCCTGGTGGTGCCAAAATCCTGTACCGTGGTAGTCGTTCGTGCCGGACCTTCCGACGATATTCACGACGGCGCCTTGATTGCGGCCGTACTCAGCGGAAAAATTGTTTGTGATGATCTGGAACTCTTGAACCGAGTCCTGGAAATCGACGAATAACGCAGGACCGCCGACGCTCAGGTCGTTGTTATCGGCGCCGTCGATCTGAAAGTTATTTGAACGGCCGCGATTACCGTTGACCGAGAGGCCAGTGCCGTTCGTGTTGGTGCCGCCCGAGCGGTTCGAAACAACACCCGGTGCAAGTAGGGCAAGTGTATCCAGACCGTTGCCGGCGCCATTGGACGGCAGATCCTGGACTCTTCGAGAATCAATGGTCGTAGAGACCTGGGATTGATCTCGAGAAATAATGTCTTCACCTGAACTAGTGACGGTGACGGTTTCAGTAGGTGTACCGACCGCGAGTTGGACCGGCACGTCAATCGTAGTACCAATCCTAACATTCACGTCTTTCGTAGCCTTTTTGCTGAACCCCGTCGTCTCCACCGTGATGGTGTAAAGACCGGGAATCAGGTTAGAAATTTGATAAAGACCAGAGTCGCTGGTGGTGGCTTTGGTTTCGATACCTGTTCCCTGATTTTTTGCGGTAACGGTCGCGCCAGCAATCGCCTGATCGTTAGGGTCGGTGACAGTGCCACGAATGTTACCTGTAGTCGCTTGGCCAAATACCGCGGCACTGAAGACAAGCAAAAGCGCTGAGACTGACAGTCCAAGGCAAATGGCCCTGAATACTGGTCTCAGTTTTGGACGTTCATTCGTCATAAGGTGGACTCTCCTGCTGTATTCTGACGTCTTGTTGTTTTAATCGAGTGAATGAACCTCTTAATAGGCGTCCGGCCGGCGACTAGCGGGCATCGCTTTCAAATGAAGTCATTTTGTGCCAATTAAGAAGGTCCCCGGCTCAGCTGTACCGAGTGGGTCGGCATATGAACGGCAAGGGATATGCCATTAATCGTAAGGCAGGTTTGCCTAACGAAACCCATGTAAATCGGCCAAACTGAGATAGAGACGGAGCGTTGAATATTCCAATTTTTGGATTCCTATTCAAATCCGTGGATTGGATAGTGTGGAGGTAGGTGGTGGCGTATGCCCAGGGTGGTTATGCGGAGTGCGGTTACTTGAGCATGGCGATCATCTGTCTGACGTGAGCTGCATTGCTTGCGTTGGGAGCTTCGCTCAAATACTTCTCAAACATTTTCAGAGCTGCCTCGCGTTCTCCGCGATTCAAATAGAGCTCACCTAAATGATACAGCGCGATCACATACTGTGCTTCGCCGATGTTGTAAGCCGCCTTGAATTCCTTCTCGGCGTGCTCCGGGTCATCAATTCCGACAAGGGCTAAGCCTAAATAAAAATGGGCTGAGGCTGAAGTTGCATCCAACGACAAGGCAGTTCTCAATTCGGCGGCGCCGTCAACAAAGTTATGTTGCTTTACGAGCACCATCCCCATGTTCAATCGCGGATTGAACGCTTTGGGCTCAATCGAGATTGCTATGCGGAGCTGTTCCGCAGCCTCGTCCAACTTGTCCAGCGTCATTAGTTGCGCCCCAAGATCATTTCGCGCCATCAGGAAGTTGGGAAAGATCTCGATCGCCTTTCGGTAGTGACTTATTGCCAGTTCTGTTTTTCCTTCCTTTGAAGCTGTTACAGCGCGCTCGAATTCTTTTCGTGCCGCTGGAGGAACATTCTGATTCAACTCGCCGGCGCTAACAGCAGTTGCTTCCTTTGGAGGTTTGATGTCCCTCTCTCGCAGGATTAGCGTCACGACTGACGGAAGGTTGGGAAACACTTCGACGTCTTCTTTTCCGCCATCGCGGCGACTGTCGCCATCAACAATGACTTCATAAAGTCCGGGAGTTAGAGCGGCGAAACCGAAGTTGCCCTGATTGTCGGTGAAGGCCGTCGACTTCACACCGCGAATACTTTCCAAGCGGACTTGAACAGCCTGGTCGAGCGGGTTGCCGTTTGGTTGGACCACTCTTCCTCGTATGCTGCCGGTCCCAGCCTGCCCGTTCGTCAATCCTGTTGACAAACAAATGATGGTTGCGAAGAGCGCTAAGGTGCGAAGAGATCGAGTTGTTTGAGACATGGCAGATCCAACTTGAGAACGGATTTACGAAATCTCAACTGATGCGGCTTGAGAGTAGTCCGGGAATTAACCTGTGTCAACGTTCAGTTTCACACGTTCAGTTTCACACAAAGGCACAAAGGTAAAACATAAAGGCCCAAAGATTATTCTTTCTTTACGCCTTTGCGTGAAACTGTTTACGGATGCGTCGTGGGACGTGAGTGTTTGACGTGTCTCCAGATCCACCAACCTACGAAGAGCACGGCCGCAATTCCGATGAGAAAATCAAACCGGTGAAACCACATCTTCAATCTCGGATCCTGATCCCACTGCTCACCGAGCTTCTGTCCGACATACGCCAACGCTAAACACCACGGCAACGATCCGGCAAATGTGTAGATCACGAACCGCGTGAGATTCATTCGCGCGACGCCCGCCGGAAACGCAATGAACGTACGAATCGCCGGCAGCAATCGACTCACAAACACGATCACTTCCCCATACTTCGCAAACCAGCGATCAGCGATATCGAGATCGTGTCGCGACAGCAGAATGTAACGCCCGTACTTTTCAATGAACGGTCGGCCGCCGTACATCCCAACCCAGTACGCCACCAACGATCCGAGCACGCAACCAATCGCGCCGGCGGTCGCCACACCCCACAGATTCAACTCGCCGGTTGAGACGAGATAACCCGAGAACGGCATGATGATCTCCGACGGTAACGGTATGCACGCCGATTCGATCGCCATTAAAAGAACGATGCCGCCATAACCTAAAGCGGAAATGGTGGCGACGATAAAGTGGGAAAGTATGGTGATGATTTTTGCGATCATAGTTAACGATCGGACCAGCCATGCTGTCCGATTAACGGTACAAAAGCACAACCTCCATGATCTTCTTCTTTCGGTCCGCGCTCAGTCTTGATGACGCGAATCAGTCGTTGACTCTCACGCGAGTCTCCAACGGGCACCACGAGACGCCCGCCCATCTTGAGTTGCGCAATCAACGGGTCCGGAATTGTTGGACCACCCGCAGCAACGAGTATCGCATCGTAAGGCGCGTTTGCCGCCCAACCGAGTGTGCCGTCAAAACATTTAACGGTGGCGTTGTAGATTCCGAGCTCTCGAATTCTTGCCTGCGCTTCGCGTGCAAGATCGCCGATGCGTTCGATCGAATAAACCTGTGCAGCGATCTGTGAGAGCACAGCCGTCTGATAACCGGAGCCCGCGCCAATCTCCAACACACGACTGTTCTCGTCGAGCTCGAGCAGCTCGGTCATCTTCGCCACGATGAAAGGTTGCGAGATGGTTTGGTTTGCACTGATCGGAAGGGCATGATCGCCGTAAGCTCGACTCTGCAAAGCCTCGGGCACGAAGAAGTGGCGCGGCACTCGGCGCATTGCGTCGAGCACTCTCGGATCGTTGATGCCGTAATGTTCGCGTAGGCGCGCAACCATGCGGTCGCGCGGGATGGA
>DATDFT010000113.1:0-3154 GCA_036522475.1 Pyrinomonadaceae bacterium
GAAAGTTTGTGGAGTTGAATCGAAAAAATCATCGCTGAAGGTTTCGCCTGCATCGATGCGCCGAACGAGTTCGGGAAGACACGGATCGTTTATTTCCAAGCCGTAACGAATGATGGCTCGGCTTGGACCATCGATCGATTCGTCGTGTATGACGGCTTGCGCACGTCGTTTGATCGAGGTGGTAATGTTGGATGTGTTGGTTAGGTGAGGTGCTTCATCGCGCATGCTTGCGCTACTATCATTGGCCATGATCTTCATCCTTTCACTAGAAGGTTGAGGGTCTAGGGTCGGCTTTGTGTTCCTGCACAAGTCGGCCCGCTTCTTTGTTGGTGGAGTGCGAGCACTCTAGCGCAGCGATTTTCGGATGTCTACTAAAATACGATGGATGATGCTTGACTGACTCTATTCTTGATTCAGGTTCCTTTTGTGAACACCACGCTCATTTCGTCTTCATAAACTTCCTGCCAATCAGCCGCGGCGCGCAGCTTGCGCGCCAGCAACGATCTTGGACCAACAATCGCGACGCGCACGCCGTAGCGATCGAAGGCCTCGTGCCAGTCGCTGCGTCCGCTCGTGACGCTGAGATATTCACGAGTGAATGGTTCCGTGTACACATCGCGCCCGTCGATAAAGATCGGATTCGATGGCAGCGCCCAGAGCAGATAGTTACTCCAGATGTTTGGGTCCGTAAACGTGTTTCCAGTGATCTGTTTCTGCTTCAGATACTCGACCGCTTTGATCGGGACGTCCATCGTTTGCTGGCGGAATTCTCCATAAACCGTCGACTTCAGTTTCACTGCAAACACGATCAGCGGCAGCAGCAATACCAACCCGAATGCACTGCGGCGCGCCAACAAAGAGTTCTGAAAAAATCTTCGCAGCTCGTTTGCGCTCAACCAGTGTTGCGCATAGTTGGCTAACAGAGGTACAGCGACGAGTGCGAAGATCGCGATGTTGCGCTGCGAGTTGAAAGATAAATAAAGCGTGACAATGAAGAAGAGCAGCTCACTGGGTTTTGGTCTAACGGGCGAAAGGGCGAGCGCTGCTGTCGTCAACAGAAATAGAACGAGGAAAGGAAAGATTTCCGGACGATGAAAGTCCGGCGACAGCCAGTCAACTACCACTTCTTTGTAGACTGACGTTTGCAACACGCGTATCGGAACGAACAACATCTCGACGCCGTAAGGGTTCGCTACGATTGCCAACACTGAGATCAAGGCCACAACGCCCATCACACGAAGACGCGGCCAAAGATCTACCTTCACACCGCCGATCCACTTGTCGAGAACCATGCCAACCATAGCCAGGACAATAAACGCCGGTCCAAAAAAGAATCCGCCGTGCAGGTTGGCCCACAGTGCCGTCAATGGGACCAATATCCAGATCGTTCGGCCGCCACGACGCGCATACTTCTCGAGGACCAGCAGAAACACGCTCGTCAGCAGAAACGTAAAAACTCGCGGTCGCACGCCGATGTTTGTCGACATACTCAACACGCCGAGCAGCATCGCAAAGCCGGTGACAAACGGATGCGCACGGCATCGCCGAAACACAAACCAGAATGTCAGCGTGACCAGCAACGCAAACAAGAAGATGAGAGCCCTGTATCCAAGCCGCGATTGGACGAGGTAGAAGAGTACGGTCGATAACCAGCCATGAACGATCCAGTGTTGGCCGTAGAAAGTAAACGAGAACGGATCGGTCGTCGGGAAAGTGTGGTTGCGAAGGATGTACTCGCCGGATTTCAGGTGAAACCAGAAATCGGGATCGTTCAGCGGCTTCGACGCGAGAAAAAAGACGAAGGCGAAGACGTAGATCTCGAAGACTCGTTTGAGAGAAACATTCATTATGACCTTACGAATACAACTGAGATATCGTCTTCAAATACCTTCGACCATTGTCCGCTCGCGAGCAGTTCGCGACTCAAGGCTGATTTGGGTTCAATGATGACGACGCAGACGCCGTAACGATCGAACGGTTCGCGCCAGTCGGCGCCGTTCCAGATTATGTTGAGATATTGTTTGACAAACTCGTCGCCGTACATATCGATGCGCCCATCGATGTACACGGGATTCGACGGCAGCGCCCAGATCACGTAGCCGCCCCAAATGTTTGGATCGGTAAAAGTGTTGCCCGTGATCTGATGGTCCTTCAAATAGGCGACCGCACTCAACGGCACCTTGAGAACTTCCTGGCGCCACTCGTCGAAAACTCGACTCTTCAACTTCGCTGCGAATGCAATCAAAGGAACGAGGAACATGACGGAGAGTATCAGCGCCATGCGATTACTACGCTCAGAATCGATAGGAGTAATGCTGAACAATTTGCCCTTCGACGTTTCTGTAATCCAGATCTGTAGATTGTCCGCCAACAAAGGAACAGCAACGAGCGCGAGAATTGCGACGTGACGACCTGATTTCAAAGTCATGTAGAGAGTGGCAATGAAAAAGAGCAGCTCACTCGCCCGCACGCGTCTCGGCGAGAGAGTCAGTGCCCAAATTGTCAAAAAGATCAGCAACATCAGAGGCACGGCTTCCGATTGATGGAAGTCAGGAGACTGCCAGTCGACAATCGCTTCCTGCTGAACGGGTGAGAGAAAAATCTCGAATGGAAACTTGTAAATACCGATGCCGTGCGGATTGAGCAGTACCGCCAACAGACAACCAACCAGTACGAGGCTCAAAATCCGCACACGCGGCCACGCTGCCATGAGTCTTTCACGGCTGAGCCACGCGTCGAGTGGAAGACCAATGAGCGTGAGTCCGATCAGTACCAGCCCGATCAGAAAACCGCCGTGCAGGTTCACCCAGATCGCCATCAACGGGACCAGCCACCAGATCTCACCACCCTTTCCACGCTTCAGGTAACGCGTCAGCAGCTCCAAATAAACGCTACTCAGCAGCAACGTGAAAACGCGTGGTCTAACTCCGATCGTCGGCAACACCGTCCAAACGCCGAGCAGTGTCGCGACGCTACCGATCAGTGGATGACTTCCCGTACGTTGATACACAACCCAGAATGCGAGTGCCGTGAGGATTGCGAAGACGACGATCAGTACGTTGAATCCAAAACGCGAGTAGATCAGGTAGAAGATGACCTCGGAGAGCCACTCGTGAGCTACCCATGGTTTGCCGTAGTTAGTGAAGGAGAAGAA
>DATDFT010000114.1:0-5881 GCA_036522475.1 Pyrinomonadaceae bacterium
GTCGAGTAAAAGTTATCTGCCTCAAAACCCCTGGTTCGCTTTCCCGCGTCCGCGCCAGAATAAGTGGCAGTAACGGAACGTCCGTCTCACTTCATCATGAACGTCAACTCCGCGCATTCGAACTCGATCTGTTTATCAACAATAGCTACGCGAGTGCATTGACGTGTCCAACTACTCACGGGATCTTCATGTGCATGTTCCCACATCAGGCCCCTCGGGTTGCAAACGATTTCGTCAATTCGTATTCGACGATTGTCGCTATTTCTCGTTACACCTGTCACTGGGTTTGGAAGAGGTGGGATCGTCACTCTGAAGTTCTTTATCCGCCGTGCGACGACATGGGGCCGCCACCGTCCGCTAAAGAAAAGATCATTCTGCATGTAGGAAGATTCATCTCCAACAGTATCGAGGATGAGCGGCACCACAAGGGACAGGACATTTTGTTGGAGACATTCAAGCGCATGACGGATCTTCACCAGCAAGGATGGGAACTCCATTTCACTGGCAGCCTCAGCCCTGACGGAAAGTCGAAAACGTTTGCCGGCACACTCATGCGCGCGGCAGAAGGGTTGCCAGTGTTCTTTCACTTTAATTCCGCGAGCAAAGAATTGCGGAAGCTATACCGTAGCGCAGCGATTTACTGGCATGCGAGCGGATATGGGTTTGGCGCCGATGAGTATCCCTCTAAACAAGAACACTTTGGTATTTCGACCGTTGAAGCGATGTCGGCAGGGGCTGTGCCGGTTGTTTATGCCACTGGCGGCCAGAAAGAGATCGTGACGCATGAAGTCGACGGATATTGGTGGGCTGACATTGATCGACTTGTGAATCAGACGCGAAGATTGGCGAACAACGCTGCTTTGCGCTCCGAATTAGCAAACCAGGCGGTTCTCTCCAGCAAGCGGTTTAGCAGAGAGACTTTCGCCGGCAATATCGATCGTCTGATTCTGCAATCATAGGTCTGCGAGCCGCCAGACTCCCAGGCACTTACTCAACTCCCCGTCCTCGATCAACAACTTAACCGGCTGTGGGAAGTTGAAGGGCGGCAACAGCAAGTTAATATTCCTCCAACTTCCGTCCGCGCAATCGGTATTTTCCGTAACAGTCGAATGTGTGGTGCAGAGGAGGTGTGTTGCGCTCGTCTTCTTGAAGTTTGAGATCGCAGCTTTGATACTCTTGAACGAAAGGTGAATTAGACAGTCGCGGCACAAAATAACATCAGCGTTGGGCAGCCGATCTTTTGTAATGTCCTGCACTGCGAACGTCCTTTGGTCCGTTTGGTAGAGCTGCCGATTGCGAACTACCAGAGCCGGAACAATGTCCACGCCTGTATATTTGATTGAACCGAGATCGACATACCTCATCCAGTTGAAATCGCCGCAGGCAGCGTCAATTAGAGAATCGGCATTTAATTCCTGAAGCAGCACCGGCAGTCGAGACGTGATGACCTTCGTCCTTGCCAAGGTAGACCCTCGACCGGAAACTGATTCAGGATCCCGCCATGCATTCGTCCGGTGAATTTCAGAGAAGACGGTCGCAAGCGAAGTGCGTCGCAACGCTTGGGAAAGGCGCGACTTCATAAAGGACTTGACTGCTCGCGACGTATTCATGTAATTCGAATCTGAAACTCTATGACCGAACAGCGCGCGATCTTAGTCATCGCACATCCCGGACACGAATTGCGAGTGCATGGCTGGCTCGAGGCGATGGTTCCTGCGGTTTGGATCCTTACAGATGGTTCCGGCCACACAGGACGTTCGCGTCTTGATTCTACCACTCGCGTCCTGGAATCTGCCGGTGCCGTGCAGGGCCCTGTGTATGGGTCCATGAGTGATGCGGATCTCTACAATACTGTGCTCGGCTTTAATCACCGGCCATTTTTGGACCTCGCGGATAATCTTGCTGCGGCTATACTACACGAGCAGGTTGACTATATTGCCGGCGATGCCGAAGAAGGCTACAACCCTGGGCATGACATCTGCCGCTTAATCATCAACGCAGCAGTCCAGTTGGTCCAGCACAAGTCAAGCAAGCCGATCCGCAACTACGATTTCACATTAGTCGGTCCGCCCGATCAGTGCCCCGAGGATCTGCGGGATCATTCGCTCCGGTTAAATCTTGACGATGAAGCATTCGCTCGAAAACTCTCGGCGGCACGCAATTATCCCGAGTTGCAGGCTGAGGTGGAGACGGCGCTGAATGGCGGCCGAAGTAATACTGAGAACCAATTTCGTGTGGAGTGTCTTCGGCCCGTCAAATCACACTCGCTCGCGATCAGATCATTAGAAGACGATCCACCGTACTACGAACAGTATGGAGAGAAACAAGTAAAGTCCGGCTATTACAAGCAGGTGCTACGTTACAGTAAACACATGCTGCCATTAGCCAGGGCTCTCGATTCATACGTTGAGAGGAACAGTCAATGCCGGGCCTCAAGGTCCTAATTGCAAACGCAACGCTTGCGACACTCACAGGAACTGAAACCTACGTTCGCGATCTCGCGTTGGGACTTTTGCATAAGGGACACACGCCGATAGTGTACGCACCAGACTTGGGTTCCATCGCGCAGGAGTTGCAGCGCCGCACGGTGCCGGTGGTGGATAACCTGAACCGCGTTGGAACAGTTCCCGACATCATTCACGGCAACCACAACACCGAACTTATAACATCCCTCTTGCACTTCGAAAACGTACCGTCAGTGTTTTTCTGTCATAGTTGGACAGATTGGATATCAGCGCCGCCTTCGCATCCGCGCATTTTG
Source organism: Pyrinomonadaceae bacterium (assembly GCA_036522475.1). Lineage (GTDB taxonomy): Bacteria > Acidobacteriota > Blastocatellia > Pyrinomonadales > Pyrinomonadaceae > PSRF01. Next base: position 2,762 of record DATDFT010000114.1, read on the forward strand.
GCTTACGTTGCAGTTGATGAAACATGTCGCGACCGGCTCGTGCTCGAAAACGCTGTTCCACAAGATCGCGTGCACGTATTACTGCATGCGGTCGACCTTGAACGCTTCACACCTCGCGAACCTCTCCCGGAGAAACCTGCTCGCGCGGTCGTCTTCAGCAACAATGCAAACCACTGGACGCACCTCAACGCCGTTCGTGAAGCATGCAAGCGTGCTGGAATCGAGCTTGACGTCATCGGAGCCGGCGTGAACGCTTCAACCTTGAATCCGGAGTCTTTATTGTCGAATTACGATCTGGTGTTCGCCAAAGCTCGTTGTGCACTCGAGGCGCTGGCTGTTGGTGCTGCGGTAATTCTTTGTGATGCCGGCGGAAGTGGACCAATGGTGACAACAGCAGAGTTCGATCGTTTGAGAGGAAGTAATTTCGGCATCCGTACTCTCAGCGAGAACCTTGATGCCGAGCTGCTCCTGCGTGAAATCCGCCGGTACGATCCCAAAGACGCTGCGGAAGTGTCGCGGCGGGTACGTACTATCGATCTGGGATCGGCAGTCGATGATAATGTCGTCCTCTACCATCGAGTGATCGAAGAGTTTCGCCGCCGTCCTGTGTCAGATCCGATTGAGGAGAATCACGCCGTGGCCGAATACCTGCGTTGGATGACTCTGGCTGTGCGGCGAAAGCAAGCGCAGCATGAGTCGATGCTCGCGAACTCTCCAACATTGCGGTTAAGGAATCGAATTGGCCGGCTCCCGCTAATGGAAACACTCGTGAAGCCGTTGGCGCGCTGGGCGCGACGCAATGGGCGCATCCACTAAACGTCTTATGGCAAGCATCAGCCTTATCATTCCAACACACAGCCGTCCACACCTGTTGCCACGTGCGGTCGAGAGTGCGCTTGCTGCGGGCACGGATGTGGAAGTCGTTGTTGTCGACGATGCTTCGACCGATGACACCGCAGACGTATGTCGTAGTATGAAGGGCATCAACTACATACGACTCGCGCACCGTCAGGGTGTTGCAGGAGCACGCAACGCAGGTGTGCTTACAAGTTCAGCGGAGTACATTGCGTTTCTTGACGACGACGATCTGCGACTGCCCGGCTCACTGGACCGTCAGCTCGCCATCCTCCGAAACACGCCAGGTGCTGCGTTGATTTACGGTCAGGCGCTTATTGGCGGCGCAACCGATCGCTTCGCCCACGATCGATATCCCCAGCCTTGCCCCGAAGGCGATGTCTTCTGGCAAGTCGTGACGCAAAACTTCATCCCGAGCGGCTCGGTATTATTTCGTCGGTCATGCCTATCCAGCACCGGACTGCTGGATCGCTCCATCGCAGGTATTGACGATTGGGACTTGTGGGTTCGCGTTGCCGCGCTATATCCAGTTGTCGCCCTGGACGAACCAGTCGTGATTTGGCGCAGGCCGGCGCCCGATTCTGATCAAAGTAGCGCCCGAGCCGTCGAGATGGTCGCGCTGAGTACCAGACAATTCCGGCGACATTGGATGAGGATGTCACGTGCTGCTCAGGCGTCACCGGTGGTTAGACGTAGAGCGGCACGGCGTTTTTCTCAAAACATGGCAAGCCACCTGGTAAGCGAGGCGGTCCGGTCGCTTTCATGCGGGCAAGTGATGCGCGCGAATCATTGCGTTGTCGCTGCCCTGCGCAATCACTCGCATGGGATTGCATGGCGGCTGCTGCGTAAACTTTCGGATCGCCGCCAGGAGGTTTGAACTGTTACAAAGAAGCACCAACAGTTTTAGGAGAACCAGTACGACGTGTCTTGATAAATTCTGTCTGGAAACGCTCTGACATCTTGTGAACCTTCAGCGCAGTCCTCTGGCCCGGATGAAGATTCTTTTCTGCAAGAACAATTTCGCGGGACCTATCAGTGGAGCTGACGAGATCGCGCTGACGTATGCGATCGAATTAAGAGCAGCCGGTCATGACACCGGCGTCTTGCTCGTGCAGCCGCCTTCGAAAGATGATCCGCTGGCCGCGCGTCTACGGGCTACAGAGGTGCCGTTGGACACACTGGCTTCCACGGCCTTCAGTACTTCTCTTGCTGCTGCTCGGCGGTTCGCGATTCGTGCCATGCAAACGTTTCCGCCCGTCAGTGGCCTCATCCTTTCCAACTCGCGCAAGATCGTTTTCAATCTCTTACAGCAGTATCACGTTGCATGTTGCGAGTACCTGAAGCGGAAGCAGCCGGACATCGTTCATGTCTTAACACCTGATCCCGGTGCAGTCATGCTCGTTCGGGCGGCGCACGAAAGCAAAATTCCGGTTGTTTATCAGGAAGTCGGAATTCCTTTTCACCCGCCGGGCTTTGAAGACGTATATGAACGATTTGTCTCAGTGTTGCCATTGTGTGCTGAAGTCACAGCCCTTTCTCCTTATCTCGCGCAGGAGTTGCGTCGCGTATCAACACAGAGTTCTCCAGCGAAGGTGTTGCCACTAATTTCGCCCGACCACAATGGTTTTGGGAAATCGCAGTCGACCAGCGAAGTGGTGACTTTTGGCTTTGCGGCCCGGCTCGAACATTTGAAGGGTCCGCTGAGACTGCTGGAGGCTTTCAGTGTTGCACAGCAAACGCATAGCCAGATGAAACTATGCATTGCCGGAGAGGGATCACAACGACGGGAGTTTATAGCCGGCAGTCACAGGCTCGGAGTGAAAGACAAATGTGAACTCGTGGGCGTATATCAGTCGCTCGAAGAACGCAGTGAATTCATGAAGAGCATTGACGCTTTTGTTCTGCCTTCACTTACCGAAGGCACACCAAACGTAATCATCGAAGCCATGGCACATGAGAAGCCAATCATAGCAACTGCTGTGGGAGGAGTACCGGATCTCGTAACTGAGGATGTAGGCATACTCGTGGCGCCGGATGACACCCGAGCACTCGCCGCTGCGATGACTCGGATGGCAGTAGACGTCGAGCTGCGGCGACGGATGGGAGCAGCAGCACGACGGAAGTATGAACAACTCTTCACGCCCGCAGCGGTCCTGCCTGTGTTGTTGGATCTATATACCGGTATGATCCAGAGGACCCGGGCCGGCAAGCACGTTGATAACCACAGACAGCGACCGTCACATCCATGGGTAAACCCTGAACCAC
>DATDFT010000115.1:0-11229 GCA_036522475.1 Pyrinomonadaceae bacterium
CTACTGAGCACTTCGGAACAGCCGGAAAGAATGGTGCAACGAACCGTTTGGCCGGTGAGGTGCTCGACGGTGAGATAGAGTGCGTCAGCGAGTCCGAGCAGTGAGAGTAGCGCTGACGTGATGTAGACCTTTTTCATTGCCGATTGCCGATTGCCGATTGCCGATTGCCGATGCCGAAGGTCTTCCAAAATCGGCAATTGGAAATCGGCAATCGGCAATCACTTCTTTGCTTGAAGCTCCTTCTGAATGACAACGCGGAATTGTTCGGCCGGCAGTTGCTCAAACGGCACTTCGCGGCCGTTCATGAAGACGGTTGGCGTGCCTTTCACACCGAGTGAGTGTCCGCGTTTTCCGTCCTGGAAAATCCTTTGTTGCACGAGGTCACTACCGGTATCGCGATTGTAACGATCGACGTCGAGTCCGATCTCTCTCGCGTAGCCTTCAAAAACCGGCCGCACGTCGAACTGTCCTTTCCAGGAGTTCTGACGGTCGTAGAGGAGTTTGTGCATCTCCCAGAACTTACCCTGGAGTCCGGCAGCTTCGGCTGCTGATGCAGCGGCAAGAGCGTGCTGGTGCGTGGGAACGAGCGGAAACTCGCGAAACGTTACCTGGATCTTATCACCAAACTCTGCCTCCATCTGTTCCAGGACAGGATGAAACAGACCGCAGGGCGGGCATTCAAAATCACCAAACTCTTCGATGTGCACGGGCGCGTTTGCTGGTCCACGAGTATGCGCGGGCTCGGCGCCAGGCACGCCAGGATTCACGACAGCCTGCTGCCCTGGCGAAGCCTGTGATCCGGGCGAGGCTGTTGTCGGCTGACCGGCTACAGTCGGTGTCGCGGGTGTCGAGCGCGTTAAGTACCACGCGCTCCCGAGTGCTAAACCGAGCACTACGAGAATGATGATGAACGGTAGTATTCGTTTCATATAACTGAAGAGTGATCAAACTGCGGCGGCCACTGTGGCTGCCAGCGATCGGAAGATATCGCGACCGTCGCTGGATCCGAGCAGGTCCTCGCACGCGCGTTCCGGATGCGGCATCAGCCCAACGACGTTGCGGCCGCGATTGCAGATCCCCGCGATGTTGTCGCGCGATCCGTTTGGATTCGCGGCGTCAGTGATGGTTCCGTTGGGCTCGCAATAACGAAAGACGATGCGGTCTTCGTGCTGGAGCTCGTCAAGCGTGTTGTCGTCGCAGATGTAATTGCCTTCGGCGTGCGCGATCGGAATTCGCAGCACAGTGCCTTTCGTAAGCTCATTAGTAAAAGGACTGTCAGACGTTTCGACCCGCACGTGGATATGTTCGCAGATGAAGTGCAGATCGCGGTTCCGAATCAACGCGCCCGGCAGCAGTCCGGCCTCACATAAAATCTGGAAACCGTTACATATTCCGAGCACAAAGCGACCGCTGTCGGCAAACTTCTTGACCGAATTCATCACAGGCGAAAAACGCGCGAGGGCGCCGGCGCGAAGATAATCGCCATAAGAAAAGCCGCCGGGAAGTATCACCGCGTCATAACTGGAAAGGTCTGTCTCACGGTGCCAGATGAAATCTACCGGTTGGCCGACGTGCTTCGAGATCACGTGATAAGCATCGTGATCGCAATTCGAACCAGGAAAAACTATCACTCCGAATTTCACGCTTCTAACTCCACGTGGTAATCCTCGATTATCGGATTCGACAACACTTCGCGCGCCATTTTCTCGACCGATTCGAGGGCGCTCTGCTGGTCCATCGAACCGTCGAGCGAGATCTCGAAGTACTTGCCCTGCCGGACGTCGGATATTCCCGAAAAGCCCAGCAGCTCAACTGAATGTTGGATGGCTTTTCCCTGCGGGTCAAGAACGCCGGATTTCAGGTTCACGTAAACTTTGGCTTTCATCTGTTACCTGTCGCGCTAAGATCAACAAAGCATTGCTTAAAAAGCAGTTGTCAAATAAACTCTCCGGCTCGTAGAGCTGTCGCTTCCGGATCAAACGCTTTCTAACAGGAGAAACTTATAATGCAAAACGACCCGCCCGTCCAAGCGAGCACCGCGTCGCCCGCAGTCGCAACCAAATCCAGCACCGGGCTTGATGAGAATATTGCATCCCTGTTGGCTTATCTCTTTCATTGGGTGTCCGGACTTATCTTTTTCCTGATTGAGAAAAACAGCCGGCTGGTGCGTTTCCATGCGATGCAATCAATCCTTCTTTCCGGCACGTTCATTGTGGTCGGCACGGTTTTATGGATTCTGATCTTCGTTATCGGGATAATCCTTGGCCAAATCTCGGGAGTCCTGAGTAGCATTTTCGGATTGCTGATGACTTTGGTCGGTTTGGTTTTCTTCCTCGCGATTGTCGGCGCGTGGATCTTTTGTATGATCAAGGCTTACCAGTGCCAGTACTTCAAGCTGCCCGTGATTGGTAATTTCGCTGAGAAGTTCTCGCAGAAGTAGCAAAGAATAGGTCCTATAACTCCTATAGGACCTATTTCAGTCCCACTCTTCGATAGATCGCGTCGACGTTTCGCAGATAGTGCTCCAGCGAGAAGACGCGATCAATTTCTTCACCCGACAAATTCTTTTGGATGTCCGTGTCGGCTTTTACCAACTCGCGGAAGTCGCGATCCTCGTCCCAAACTCTCATCGCATTTCGTTGCACCAGCTCGTAAGCGTCTTCACGCGACAGTCCTTTATTAGTTAACGCGAGCAACAACTGGCCGCTGAAGATCAACCCTTTGGTGGCGCCGAGGTTCTCGAGCATTCGCTCCGGATACACGACGAGACCGTCGATCAACCCGATCGCTTTTTGCAGAATGTAATCCAGCGCGATACTCGAGTCAGGCAGGACTACGCGTTCCGCTGAAGAGTGTGAGATGTCGCGCTCATGCCACAAAGCGACATTCTCGAGACCCACGACACTGTTCGCGCGGATCACACGCGCGATGCCGCAGATGCGCTCGGAAATTATCGGGTTGCGTTTGTGTGGCATCGCGCTCGAGCCCTTCTGCCCCTTCGTGAAACGCTCCTGCGCCTCGCGAACCTCGGTGCGCTGCCAGTGACGAACGTTCAAAGCAAACTTCTCCAACGACGATGCAACTATCGCGAGCGTCGTCAGATACTCTGCGTAAATGTCTCGCTGAATGACCTGCGTCGAAACTGGAGCAGGCTTCAGTCCGAGACGCGCACAAACGCTTTCTTCGACTGACGGATCGAGGTGTGCAAACGCGCCCACCGCGCCACTGATCTTCCCCACCGCAACCGCTTCACGCGCGCGCAGCAAACGCTCGCGATTGCGGCGCATCTCGTCAAACCAGAGCGCGAAAGTCAATCCAAACGATGTCGGCTCAGCATGAATACCGTGCGTGCGTCCGACTTGCGGGGTGTTCTTGAACTCGCGCGCGCGACGCTTCAACGTCTCAATTAGCGTCTCGACTTTTTTCAACAGGATGTCAGCCGCATCTCGCAGCAGGAGCGCGTTCGCGGTGTCGACGACGTCGGACGAAGTTAGACCGTAATGTACGAAGCGGCTGGCTTCACCGATCGACTCGGCGAGGTTGGTTGTAAACGCGATGACGTCGTGATTCGTCGTCTTTTCGATCTCATTGATGCGCTCGACGGAAAACTTTGCGCGCGCTTTGATCTGCTCGAGTGCGGCGCGCGGAATCGTGCCCATCTCGGCGTGGACTTCGCAGACCGCGATCTCGACGTCCAGCCATTTCTGAAACTTGTTTTGCTCTGACCAGAGCGCGCCCATTTCGGGCAGCGTGTAACGTTCGATCATTTAAGTGCCGTCGAATTCACGAAGTAACGGGCCAGTTCCCACCGCCCATTCTCTTCTATTAAAGTAAAAGTCTCCATGGCTTCGCCGCGTTCGAAGCTGGTTTCATAACTGAGTATGAAGGCGTGTCCCTTCAAAACGCCGCCTGAATTCTGCTGTTCCGTGGCCGAGTTCAGCGAACGCGATTTAACCTTGCCGAGCTTTGTGCGCAAGGTCTTAAACACCGCATTTGACTGCTCGAGCGTGACTTCTTTTCTCCAGAGCTCGGATGATTCGTTGTAGATCTCTTCGTAACGCTCCTGGTCAATTTGATCGCCGACATTCGTGACCACTTCCTGCACTTCGATCGGCACGCGCGGGCGTTCGACGTACCGGCGGCAGGCCGAGACTGTCAACACAGGTAAAAAGGCGATAAGAAAGACAGACAGGTAAAGGCCGCGCGTGCGCCGAGATTCGCTCATACCTCTATCCAGGGCGTTGGCTCCTTGGGATAGGAAAGACTGACCTCAGTGTAACCAACAAACAGCGGCGCGCGCTCCTGGAGCGCGACTTCGGCGTTGATTTTCGCGAGGTATGGATTGTTGGCGCGTTGTGAAAGGTGTGCGAGCACGATGTACTTCGCGCACCCGTCAAAGCCGCGCTGGATCCAGTCAGCCAGATCTTCATTCGAGAGGTGGCCCAGGCGCGAGAGGATGCGTTGCTTCAGTTCCCACGGATAGTTGTCGCAGGCTTTTAGCATGTCGCGGCTGTGGTTCGACTCGATCACGATCGCGGCACAGCCGCGCAGGCGTTCGGTGATGAGCGTCGTGATGTGACCGAAGTCCATTACCGTGGCGATCTTGACGCCCTGGTGCGTCGCGGTGAAACCGAAGTTGTCGACAGCGTCGTGTGGAATGGTGAACGGATGAAAATCGATCTCGCCGATTTTGAAGTCTTTGCTCGACTCGATCTGTTCCACGCGATCGCGCAAGGCTTTGGCACGGCGGCGTGGTTCGTCGTTGGTGACGTTGAAGCGTTCGCTCACGTATGCGTCGAGTGTTTGGGGTGAGATGTAGACAGGACAATCAACAGAGCCGAGCAACACGCGTAAGCCGCCGGCGTGATCGCCGTGTTCGTGAGTTACGAGCACCCCATCGAGACGTTGCGCGTCCTCGCCGACCATCGCGAGCCGGCGCGCGATCTCTTTCGCGCTTAATCCCGCATCGACGAGCACGCGAGTGTTACCGGCAACGATCAGTACTGCATTACCAGTCGAGCCGCTGCCAAGTACCGTAAGTTTCATAGGCCACTAAAAGGAGCCACAAAAAAGCACAAAAGGCACAAAACAGAAATTAAAAAAGAGCCAATCAAAAGTTGACTGCTCACTATATCAAAGCCTATGTGCCTTTGGTGCTTTTTTGTGGCTAGATTTCCAGACGGGAACGATCGATGTTGAAGCCGTTCAGATTTCCCAACGCGCCGAGTGCGATCGTTTCTGACGTGAAGTAAGTGCGTGCGACTTCCTGAAGCTCATCGACTGTGATCGCGCGCACCTTTTCGATGACCTCATCCGGCGAGATGCGGCGGCCGTGAATGATCTCCTGGCGCGCGAGTGTGCCTGCTCGTGCACTCGACGACTCGAGCCCAAGCAGGATTGACGAGATGGCCTGATCTTTCGCGATGCGCAACTCTTCTTCCGTAACGTTGTTGCGTACTGTTTCGCGCAGCTCAGCGAGTGAGAGTTCCAAAACCTGATCCAGATACTCCGGCGACGTTCCCGCATAAACGTTGAAGACGCCGACGTCGGAGAAAGCACTGCCCGCGGCGCCGACCGAATACGCGAGTCCACGTTCTTCTCTGATCTTCTGCCAGAGCCTGCTCGATGTGCCGCCGCCGATGATCGAGCTCAACAAACTCGCAGCGTAGCGATCGTTGCTGAGCGCGTCAGGCCATGGCGTCGCAATCACCAGATGAGCTTGTTCGAGTTCATTCTTCTGCTCGATCAGGATCGGCGCCGCGGGTCGCGGCTTGCCAGGGTCAAGCGTCTGTGGTCGAACACCGGCGCCACTCTCGCACCCATCGAACGCAGCGCCAACGAGTTCTATGAGCCTGTTGTGATCGACGTTTCCAGCCGCAGCCACGACGAGATTGCTGTAAGAGAACTCGCGAGCGTGAAAACCCACGGTAGTTTTGTGATCGAAAGTCGGAACTGTTTCTCGTGTGCCCTCGATCGGACGGCCAAGCGGTTGATTCGGGAAGTAAGCGGCGTTGAAGAGCTCGCCGAGGAGCTCGTCCGGCGTGTCTTCGACCATCTTCATCTCTTCGAGGATCACCTTCTGCTCGCGTTCCAGGTCTTCCTGCTCAAAACGCGGGTTCGAAACCAGATCAGCCAGCAAATTCATGGCCTCGGCGAGGGAGGTGTCCGCAACCTTCGTAGTGAAACCCGTCATCTCATGGGTTGTATAAGCATCCAGGTTTCCGCCCAGACGATCAGTTTCAACGGCTATATCCCTCGCGCTCCGGTGCCTGGTACCCTTGAAAACAGCATGCTCGATAAAGTGGCAAATACCGTTTAGTTCCGGCGATTCGTGCCGAGATCCCCTGCGAACCCAGATGCCGGCGGTGACGGAGCGGAGCCCAGGCATGTGTTCTGTCAGGACGGCGATGCCGTTCGGGAGTTTCGTCGATTTGACTTCGTCTATCATTCGTTGGAGACCAAAAAGGGGCAAATTTTGCACCGTGGTGGAGAAGGGGAGTTGGAATCCTAGCACGGCCTAAAAGTGGCGGCAAACCCGCGGCAAATTGGCCGTTTTTACGCCCATTTACTTGACATCGATTCGGCTCGTAGCGGAAAATAATGGGCTGTTTTTGCCGGTTCCGGTAAAGTCTCCTCGCCTGAACCAGTTCGTTTGTCTACGGCTTCCAAAGGAACTTTGGTTGCGGAGGTCTTCGCATGAGAAGAGCATTTGGTTTTGGATTGTCTCTGATCGCGCTGATGTCATTCATCACCAGCGAGGCAGGTGCTACAGGCTCCCACAAATCACTCGCTACGATCACCGGAACAGTTGTCGACAATCATGGGAACCCGCTTGCGGGCGCACTCGTGTCGCTGATGCGTGAAGGTGCGAAGACAGTCAAAGAAGCTAGAACAGACAAGCAGGGCAACTTCCTCGCGCGCGTGATTCCCGGGCGCTATGCAATCAAAGCGATCGCAAACGGTTTTAGCGATGTAGTCTTCACTTCCGTTGACGTGAGGCCGCAACAGGAGCTCGTCTACCGCTTCAATCTCGAGCCGGTTGGTTATGGCAACACTCTGCCCGAACGTCGCCGCGATCGCGACGACGTCAAATGGACTCTGCGATCAGCGCAAACGCGCCGCTCAGTTCTCCAGGTGCGAGAGGGCGAAGACCAGAGCATCAAGGCTGCAACTGAGAGCGCCGACAACACTGCGATGGAAAGTGCGCCGGAGGTTCCAACCGAAGCAACTTCAGACTCCAGATCCAAAACTCACGGCGTTCTCGAAAGCTACTTCGCAAGCAATGCGTACGGCTCGTCATACGCTGGACTCAACTTCGCTGTCGCCACACCCGTTTCGGATCAGGTCGAACTGATCTTCGCGGGCCAGACCGGAGTTGGTGATGCTCCGCAGCGGCTTGAAGCGACGACACGTTTTCACGCCGGCAATCGTCATCGCGTTGGCGTCAGTGCTGCGGGCGTGCGTTTCGCCAATCCTGTTTGGACAAGCAGACTAAACGATCACGCGAACCTGCAAGGCCAGGTCTCGTTGCGAGCCGTTGACGAGTGGATCGTGCGCGACGGCATCGTGATCGTGATGGGGCTCGATTATTCACGTTTTGTCGGCGCCGGCGGCGCGCATGCCATAACGCCGAGATTCGGAGTTCAATACGACGCTAACGCCCGCACGCGAGTGAAGGCCGCTTTCGCTTCAGGTGGAGATGAAGATGGCATCCAGAGCGTCGCGACGTTCGAAGACGGGCAGGTGGTTTTCCGTCACCAGGCGGCGCGACCGGTTGCGTTTGTCGATGGACAGGCAGTGCTGGAACGAAGTCATCGCCTCGAGCTCGGAATCGAGCGAGTTCTCGATAACAATTCAAACGTTGAAGCGACCGCATTCTTCGACACGACCAGCGGGCGCGGCGTGGGTTTATTGAGCGCACCGGCGAGCGCTTTCTCAGGCCACAGTGGAGATGCGTTTCTCGACATCGCCAACCAGCAGGGATCCTCGCGCGGCATGCGGGTGGTTTATACGCGCCGCTTGAATCGCGTTTGGACCGCGTCAGCCGGTTACGCCTTCGGTCGCGGCCAACAGCTTTCTACCGAAAAATACTCGACGCCGGCGGAGTTGTTTGAGAGTGGTCTCTTTCAAACCGCGGCGTTTCAGTTAGCAGCAGGATTTCGAACCGGTACGCAGGTGCGCACCGTCTTGCGGTTCTCGCCCGAGGCAACGGTCTTCGCAATCGATCCGTTTGCCGGGCGCTTAGGTGTTTACGATCCGTCGTTGAGCATTCAAGTCACTCAGGAGTTGCCGAGCTTCGGTTTGCCTTTACGAGCCGAAGCGATTCTCGACGCGCGCAACTTATTGGACGCGCAGACAAGTTCTGAAAACGGAGAGATCCTGACTTTCATCGGCAACAATCGACGGTCTGTTCGTGGTGGAATCTCGGTCAGGTTTTAAGGGCGAGATGAAGAGAGCAGACCGTTAAAAGATACCCTCTTATCTCGCTCGTTCTGCCCCCTTCGCCCCGATATAGATCTTCCAAATTCTCGGAAATTCCGAAAAGATGGATGGATCTTTTGATCTGGACCATGGATTAGCGCGAATCAATCTGCTAATCCGTGTCAATCTGCAAAACCCGTGACCGGAACATTCCTTGCCTAAAAGAGTCGGATCTGCCGTGAGCAGAATCAAGCGGCAACAGTTGAGGAAGCAGTGAAGGGCTCGATACTCACAACTAAGACCTGGTTTCTGCTGATTGGCGCGGCGCTATTGATCAGTGCCGGCCTTCTCAACTTCCGCCAACGCGTCAGACACGAAACACCGCCCTGGGACGGGGTCGAGTGGGTCGACACTCATAACGGTATCATCGCGAAAAGCATTGAAAAAGGTTCCGCAGCGGACCGCGCCTGGTTACTGCCGGGCGATCAGTTGCTCGGCATCAGCCTCGATGGCCGCGGCCGGGCCGAAGAGATTACTTCCGCGCGCGATGTCCAGATTTACCTCGACCAGGCGCGCGTTGGTGGCAAACTGCATTACCTGATGAAGCGGCCGTCCTACTCTCCCGAAGTGGGCGCTTACTGGGCTGACCTGGACGACTTGGGCGCCATTCACAAATGGACGCCGCGTGTGCTCTACATCAATCTTATCGGCGTAATCTTCTTGTGCGTCGGTTTCTTCGTGCTCTTCAAGCAAGGTGGTCGCGCGCCGTACGCCCTTCACTTTGCGACGTTCTGTCTCGCCGCATTCGTATTTCTTTTCTACACGCCGGTCGGCAGTTATCGTGACCTCGATCTGGCTGTTGCGTTTTTGGACAACGCAGCGTTGATTCTCTTCGCGCCGTTGTTCGTGCACTTCTGCGCGCTCTATCCTTCGCGCCAACAACTCTTCGCGACGCGTCGCTGGCGGGCGGTTTTGCTTTACATTCCGGCGTTGTTGCTGTTGGCATTTGAAGTTGTCGTTTTCCTGCGCGATGAACTGGCGAAGGGGATTCCTGTCTTCGAGAAAATTCCTGTGACCGAACCGATGGTCGGCTTCTTTTACTGGATCAGTTTTCTCCATTTCACGGTCGGCTTGGTTGTGAGCCTCGGGCTGTTGATAACCACTTTCGTAATCGCAAAGAGCACTGTCGTTCGTCAGCAGGTTAAATGGGTGCTGTGGGGCACGCTGCTCGCCGTCGCTCCTTTCGTGCTGCTCTATGCCGCGGTTTACCTGTTTGGCGCACCCACCGATCGCTGGCTAACTGACGTTGCGTTCCTGCCGTTAGCAATAATTCCGTTTGCGTTTGGCTATTCGGTTCTGCGTTATCGGCTGATGGACGTCGAGCTCGTGGTGCGCAGAGTTTTCGTTTATGCCCTCACGACTCTTGCGGTCTCGCTGCTCATCGGCATCGTGGTTTACACCGCCGGTCTGTATGCCTTTGGCTCCGATCAAACATTTACATCCGGTGAGATCACGTTGCGCGTTGTCGTCGTTGTGTTGGCGATGGCCGCCATCGTGATGGTTGCAGCGCCGGTTAAGAACTTTCTCCAGGAACAGGTCGATCGCGTGTTCTACGGTGAACGTTACGACCTGCGCAACAGCCTGCTAGATTTTGGGCGCACACTTTCCGCGACGACCGCGCTCGATCCGTTGCTCGATTCGTTAGTCAGCAGGTTGCAGGAAGTGCTGAACGTCGAGCGCGTCGCGATCTTTATCGAGTCGAGGAGTGCGAAATCGGGTTACGTGGTTGCGCGTGCTGCGAGCTTGCCGGCGCCGTTTGTCGTTCCACCTGACTTTCGCGAAATGATTCGCGTGCGCTCGGCCGAAACCGGTGTTGTGCGTGCGGACGATCTGGATCTCAACTCGGAATCGGTGCGACAGGTATTGCACTACTTCGTTCCGTGCGTCGTTCGCGGTCGAATGGTGGCAGTGATTGGTCTCGGCCGTTCTGTTGACGGCGGACTACTTTCGTCGGAAGACGTTGAGATCCTGCGCACCGTCTCGGGTTACGTCGCGGTCGCGATTGAAAACAGTTTGCTGTACAAGGACCAACAGGAACGCGCCGCCGAGTTGAAGCTGCTGAAGGAATTCAACGAGTCGATCATCGAATCGATCAACGTTGGCCTGTTGGCCGTGGATCTCGAAGGGCGCGTGACGCGTTTGAATTCAGCGCTCGAACACATCCTCGATCTACGTCGCGACGCTGCTGTCGGTCGCCGGGTTGAGGAACTGTTCTCAGAAGACTTTGCCGACACACTCAAACAGGTTTTGGGCAAGGAAGGCTGGCGCCTCAAAGAGATCCGCAACATCTACAAGCTCCACACCGCAACGCGCGCAAATCGCGCGCTCGTTATGAATATCGCTCTCGCTCCGTTGCAGGACGTTCAGGGACAAACGGGCGCGCTCGTTGTGCTCGAAGACGTTACCGCCCGCATCACTCTCGAGGAGCAACTGCAACAGCGCGAGAAGCTCTCGTCGATTGGTTTGCTCGCGGCGGGCGTCGCGCACGAAGTGAACACGCCTTTGACGGGCGTTTCGTCGTACACGCAGATGCTGCTCGGCATGCTCAACGAAAACGATCCGAAGCATGCGCTGCTGCAAAAAGTGCGCACCCAGGCGGAACGCGCGACGAACATCGTCAACAACCTGCTCAACTTTTCACGCACCGGCAGCGCGACTGAGTTCGCGGAAACTGATGTAGCGCGCGTGCTCGACGACACTTTGCAACTGCTCGAACCGCAACTGCGTCGCAGCCAGATTGAGATCGTT
>DATDFT010000116.1:0-9462 GCA_036522475.1 Pyrinomonadaceae bacterium
TCGGGTCGCAAGCGAATCGCAGCCTTGTACGCCTGGATCTCGTCGTCAGCCTTGCCCCAGTCGCGATAGACGAGGCCGAGCGCGTAATACGCATCGGCGGCGTTGTACGGATCGAGTTTGATCGACTGGCGATACGCTTCCGACGCTTCCTTGTACTGCTTCAGATAAAAGTTGGCGAGTCCGATGTTGAAGTACGACTCCGCGGAAGGCCTCAACACGACAGCCTTCTTCGAAGCCTCGAGCGCCTCCGCATGCTTGCCGAGTTTCTCGTTGCAGAAACCAGTTTGCGCCCACGCTTCCGCGTAATTACTGTCTGACTCGACCGCCTTCTCGAAATAAGGCAGCGCTTTCTCGCAGTCGTCTTTGGAAAGAAAACTCAAGCCATCGCGGAAAAGCTGCACCGCTTTCGCGCGCTTGTTTCGCCCCGAAGCAACTACGAGATCCGACAACGACATCATGGTCGCGACTTGAAGTTGCGAGATGCGTTCCGAAGGAATCGCAAAGTTGACACTCTGGCCGCCGGTTATCTGTAACGTCGCGATGCCGATCACCTGGCCCTGCATGTTCACTACCGGGCTGCCACTCGAACCGGCAGATATCGGCGCCGTGATCTGAATGATGCGTCCGAAAGTCGGAATGTCGCGCACTGCCGAGACGATGCCGTTCGTAACGCTGCCTTCCAAGCCCAGCGGGTTACCGATGACAACAACGCTCTCACCTTCCTGCGGTGAAGTTTTGTCGAGTGGCAAAGGACGAACCTGGCTGGCGGGAACGTCGATCTTCAAGAGGGCGAGGTCGCCTTCAGCATCGACTGCGAGCACGCCCTTTACTGGAAAGACGGCGCCGGTTGACGAGTGAATTTCGGCGCGATACGCGCCTTCGATAACGTGGCGGTTCGTGACGATGCGATCAGTGTCAACGAAGAACCCGCTGCCGCGCGAGAGTTTCTCGCCGCGTGAGTCAAAAGTTTCTATCGCGACTGCTGAAGGTTTGATGCGGCGAACCAGATCCGGGAGAAGATCCTGTGACGCTCGAAGGGGAGCCGGGAGGAATAGCAGTAACAAAAGCCAAAACGATTTCATTGTTGTACTGATGTTAGCCTCTGCACCTGCGTCACGACCTCCGTGATTTTAACATCTTCGCTCTGCTTTGCGCTCCGGTCGAATAGCTCGACGACGCCGTCCGAGATTTTCTTGCCGATGGTGATGCGGAAAGGAATTCCGATCAGATCCGCGTCCTTAAACTTCACCCCAGCGCGTTCGTCGCGATCGTCGAGCAAGACCTTGAGACCGGCGCGCTGCAATTCTTCGTACAACTTCTCGCCCGCGGTACGCAGCTCGTCCTGCTTCATGTTTGTGATCGTGACTACGACGTCGAAAGGCGCAAGCGATCGCGGCCAGATGATGCCGTCGTCGTCGTGATGTTGCTCGACAGCTGCGGCCATTATTCTTTCAACACCGATGCCGTAACTGCCCATGACGATCGGCACTTCTTTGCCGTCCTGTGTCAGCACGGTTGCGCCCATCGATTCGGAGTACTTCGTACCCAGTTTAAAAATGTGTCCAATCTCCATTCCTTTGAAGATTTCGAGCACGCCCGTTTCGCAATGCGGACAGCCTTCACCGGCTTCGACGGTGCGCAACTCGAACCAATCGTCGACCGGAATGTCGCGCGCGATGTCGACGCCGCGGAGGTGGTGATCGTCTTTGTTCGCGCCAGTCGTCATGTTGCGCCGGTTCTTCAAAGCTGAGTCGGCGACGATGCGGAGATCGCGCGACTTTGTTTTGGCTCCGACGCCACCGAGACTACCGGCGCTCGCGCCAAGCAGTTCGCGTATTTCTTCCGGCTGTGCGGGCCGAACGGCAGTCGCACGCAAACTGTCACCGAGCTTCGTTTCGTGAAGCTGATGATCGCCGCGGAGCAGCACCAGCACCGGGCGTGGTTCGCCATCGATGGTCGCGAAGAACACGAGTGATTTGATCTGTCGCGACGCTTCCGCGCCGCCCGGAAAAGTAGTCAAGTCTTCGATCGTGCGCACGCCGGGAGTCGGAAACTCTTCGGGCGCGTCTGGTCCAGCTTCATCCTTGATCTCAGCGAGTCGTGAAGTCGCCTTTTCGAGATTGGCTGCGTAGCCGCAATTCTCGCAACTGACGATCAGATCTTCGCCGGCCGGCGTGCGCGCCATGAACTCGTTCGATTCCGTGCCACCCATCGCGCCCGACGATGCTTCGACGATCAAGAATTGCAGTCCGCAACGCGTGAAGATCTTCTTGTATGCTTCGCGTTGATCGAGGAACGACTTGTCGAGTCCCGCGCGATCCACGTCAAACGTGTACGCGTCTTTCATGATGAACGAGCGGATGCGGATCAGACCTGACTTCGGCCGCGCCTCATCGCGATGCTTGAGCTGGATCTGATACCACACCTGCGGCAGTTGTTTGTACGAGCGAATCTCGTTGCGCGCGATCGTCGTGAAGACTTCTTCGTGCGTCATACCGAGAACCATGTCCGTGCCTTTGCGATCTTTCAGACGAAACATCTCGTCGCCGATCGCGTACCAGCGACCCGATTCCTGCCAGATCTCCGCCGGATGAAGTGCCGGCAGGAAGAATTCCTGACCGCCGATCGCGTTCATCTCTTCGCGCAGGATCTGCATCACTTTGATTGCGACGCGTTGGCCCAGCGGTAAAAACGAGTAAATTCCGGCCGACAACTGCCGGATCAACCCGGCACGGAGGAGTAGCTTATGCGAAACAACGTCGGCATCAGCCGGGTCTTCGCGGAGAGTTGGGATAAAGTATCGTGACCAGCGCATAGGTTTGGCATTCTCGCTTAGCAACTGCGACTTACGCAAACCGCAGCCGCGGATTATCGCGAATAAACGCGGATAGTGTTACCATCGCGCTTCTTTAAAAACACCACTTTTCGAAGGTTCTCAAAGATGCGAATTGCACTCGCAAGCGATCACGCTGGTTATGCCGAGAAGGAGCGCTTGAAGCGTGTGCTCGGCGAATTGGGCGTCGAGTTTGACGATCTCGGCACAGTCTCGGAAGAGTCGGTTGACTACCCTGACTATGCGCGCAAGGTGGCCGAGCAGGTGGCGCAGGGACACGTTGAACAGGGCTTGCTCGTCTGTGGTTCGGGCACGGGCATGGCGATCACTGCAAACAAAGTTCCGGGTGTGCGCGCGGCTGTTGCATGGTCTGAAGAGACTGCGCGGCTCGCGCGCCAGCACAACGATGCGAACGTGCTTGCGATCGGCGCTCGCACCACGCCTCCCTCCGACATTCCGAAGATCGTGCGAGCGTGGTTCGCGTCTGACTTTGAAGGCGGGCGACACGCTGCACGTGTAGAGAAGATTTGCGAGGTGGAAAGAAGCAGATAACTATGGATAGAAACTCATCACTCGCCGAAGTTGATCCGATTATCGCGGGCGCGATCGACAACGAAGTTGCGCGCCAGGCAAATGGGCTCGAGCTCATCGCGTCCGAGAATTTTGTCAGTGAAGCGGTGCTTGAGGCCGCTGGCTCGGTGTTTACGAACAAGTATGCCGAGGGTTATCCGGGTAAGCGTTACTATGGCGGGTGTGAGTGGACAGACGTTGTCGAGCAAACGGCGATCGATCGTGCGAAAGAGTTGTTTGGTGCAGACCACGCGAACGTACAGCCGCACAGCGGGGCGCAGGCGAATATGTCGGTTTACCTGGCTGCGATTCAGTACGGCGATCAGATCCTCGGCATGAATCTCTCGCACGGCGGCCATCTGACGCACGGTCATCCACTGAATTTCTCGGGATTCAGTTACAAGGTCGCTGATTACGGCGTTTCGAAAGACACCGAACAGATCGATTACGACGAGCTGCAAAGGATCGCTGAAGAACATCGACCGAAGTTGCTCGTCTGTGGCGCCTCAGCGTATCCACGCACGATCGACTTCGAACGCATCGGACAGATCGCGCGCAGCGTCGGTGCGCGGATGTTCGCCGACATCGCACACATCGCCGGACCGATCGCTGCCGGGCTGCATCCGTCTCCGGTGCCGCATGCCGATTACGTCACTTCGACGACTCACAAAACCTTACGTGGTCCGCGCGGCGGTTTGATTCTTTGCCGCGAGGAACATGCGAAAGAAGTCGATCGGCGGGTCTTCCCCGGCGTGCAGGGTGGCCCACTCGTACACATCATCGCGGCGAAGGCGGTGGCGTTTGGCGAGGCTTTGCGTGAAGATTTCAAAGAGTATCAGCGACAGGTCTTGAAGAACGCGAAAGCGCTTGCCGCTGAGTTGCAGGAGCAAGGATTGAGACTCGTGTCCGGCGGTACTGACAATCACCTGATGCTTGTCGATGTTTGGATGGAGGGCAAAGGCACGACTGGCAAGGATGCGGAGAAGGCCCTCGAAGCGGCGCTGATTACAGTCAACAAGAACACGATTCCTTTCGATCAGAACAAGCCCTTCGTTGCGTCCGGATTACGAATCGGCACGCCCGCTGTTACCACGCGGGGCATGAAAGAACCCGAGATGCGGGCGATCGCTCGTTTGATCGCGGAGGTAATTCACGCGCCGCAGTCGGAAGAAGTAAGAAACAAAGTGAAGCGTGAAGTCGCGGATCTCACGGCGAAATTTCCGCTGTATCCAAAGCGGATGAGAGTTGGAAAATAACCTCACTATTTGTGAATCGATGCTGACGCTATACAAGTCATGTTGGAAGTCTTTGGTCCGGAAGGACTGATTGCAAAGGCGCATCCGGAATACGAGCATCGACCGGGCCAGATTGAAATGGCGCGGGCCGTGATGCGCGCGTTTGAAGAGAAACGACATCTCATCGTCGAGGCGGGAACGGGGACGGGTAAGACACTTGCCTATCTTGTGCCTGCGGTTGCCGCTGCTTTGGGTGGCAACGGTCGCGTGATTGTTTCCACCGGCACAAAGAATCTTCAGGAACAGTTGATGGAGAAGGACATTCCGTTTCTCCAGAGCATCCTGCCAAAACCGTTTTCCGCGACCTACATGAAAGGTCGCAGCAATTATCTGTGCCTCAATCGTCTGGCACGCTCGCAGTCGGCGCCGGTGCTCGAAGGACTCGATGAAGTCGATTACTTCGAAGAGGTTTGTCACTGGTCGCGAGAAACTGAGACGGGCGATCGCGCCGAACTATCCAACTTGCCCGAGTCGCTTTCTTTCTGGCGACACATCGATGCGCGCTCTGAGTCGTGCCTCGGTCAAAAGTGTCCTGACTTCGATGCGTGCTTCATCACGCGCATGCGCAATCGCGCGCAAGAGGCTGACATCGTCGTCGTCAATCATCATCTCTTCTTCGCCGATTTGAGTTTGCGTAACGGCAATTACGGCTCGGTGTTGCCTGACTACACTGCCGTCATACTCGACGAAGCGCACCTTGTCGAAGAAGTCGCATCGGAATATTTCGGCGCACAGGTTTCGAATTACCAGATCGACGATCTGATCCGCGATCTGGGAGCGCTGCCGATCGAAGACGCGGCAGTAGATCAGGAACTGACGCACAGCGCCGCGCGCATGTCACGTTTTTCCGACAGCTTCTGGATGGGCTTTCGCGACGGCCGCGGCGAGGATGGTCGTTATCCGATTATTCCCGGAACGTTCGCGCGCAGAAACTCAGATGGAGAAATGCAAGCAACGCCGCTCGGCGAGCTTTACATGGCGCTCGAAGGCGCGATCGCCCGCACTGAGACCACGCTCGACGCGCTTCAGGAAAAGCCACCCGAAGTTGAGAGTCTCATTCGCCGCCTGCGCGAGATTCGTTTCGAGCTTGAGTTCATCGTCACCGGCACGGACAAGAAGTTTGTTTACTGGCTCGAGCGACGCAATCGCGGCGTGTTCCTGCGCGCGTCACCGATCGACGTCGCGGGGCTGCTGCAAGACAAGCTGTTTGAGGAAGTGCCGACCGTCGTGCTGACTTCGGCAACCCTTTCGAGCGGCGGCAACTTCAGCTTCATTCGCGATCGACTCGGACTCGACACAGCGGACGATCTCATTGCCTCGTCGAGTTTCGACTATCAAAGTCAGGCGATCCTCTACCTGCCGCCGAGGATGCCGGACCCGCGCGATCGTGAATGGACCAACGCCGCCACGGACGAGGTTATCCGCATACTCAACGCCACCGAGGGCCGCGCGTTTGTCTTGTCCACGAGTTTTGCCGGCATGCAGTCGCTCTTTGAGAACGTTTGGAGCGAGATTGATTATCCGTGTTTGGTCCAGGGCAGTGCTTCGAAGAGTCAGTTGCTGAAGCAGTTTCGCGAAACGCCGAATGCCGTGCTGTTTGCGACCGCGAGTTTCTGGCAGGGCGTTGATGTGCGTGGCGAGCAGTTGTCGTGTGTAATTATCGACAAGCTGCCGTTCGCAGTGCCCACTGATCCAATCGTGGCGGCGAGACAGAGAGCGATCGAGGATAGCGGTGGCTCGAGTTTTTACGAGTACAGCGTGCCGCAGGCGATCATCTCACTCAAACAAGGTCTCGGACGTTTGATTCGCAGCACGACTGATCGCGGCGTGCTCGCGATACTCGACCCGCGCTTGCGCACGAAAGGTTACGGGCGGACGTTCCTCCAGAGTTTACCGCCATGTCGCGTGACTTCGCGTATCGACGATCTTGCGAGTATCTTATCCTCAGGTTGATTATGGCGGGACAATTCGAAGTAATGATTGAGCGAAACTTCTCGAGCGCGCATCAACTGCGCGGTTACAAAGGGAAGTGTGAGAATTTGCATGGCCACAACTACAAGATCGAGATCTACGCGCGTGGCCGTGAGCTGGATAACGGGCTGTTGGTCGACTTTGTGGAACTCAAAGCGGCCGCGGACGAAGTTGTCACCTACCTGGACCACCGCAACATCAACGAGCTGCCGCCGTTT
Source organism: Pyrinomonadaceae bacterium (assembly GCA_036522475.1). GTDB lineage: Bacteria > Acidobacteriota > Blastocatellia > Pyrinomonadales > Pyrinomonadaceae > PSRF01. Next base: position 6,888 of record DATDFT010000116.1, read on the forward strand.
GATGAGTTACAGCCGTCGGCTGAGAACCTCGCGAAGTATGTGCTGGAGCGTGTGTCGAAGCGTGTGAGCGACGATCGCGTGCAGATCTACAAAGTGCGTTGCTTCGAGACGCCGACGAGCGTCGCCACTTACCAGTTAGATTAAGAAAAATACGTCCTATTGGTCCTATTTCAACGATTCTTCCAACGATTCCGGAAGATCCGCAACCGTATACGCCATCACTGCCATGGTCGCGACGCAGAGAGCGAGCTCGCGCGGGTTTACTTTGTCGAGGGTATCGGCCTGGGTGTGATGAATGTCGAAGTAGTGTGCGCCGTCAACATCCAGGCTTGCGCCGGGCACTCCTTCGCGCATGAGTGGTCCAATATCTGCGCCGCCGCCGTTTATCGCAATGTTGTCGGCGCCGATTCCAGAGAGTAGTTTCCCAATTTCCATGAGATTGGACCTTACCTGTAAAGGCGCGGTGCCCGCCAGCCCAAATCCTTCCGGCCGATAGACTCCTGAATCCGATTCGATCGCAAGAACGTGCTTTGCGATTTCGGCACGGTGCGCGTCGTGATAAGCGGTGCCGCCGCGCAGGCCGTTTTCTTCGTTAACGAAGAGCACGACGCGGATAGTGCGACGCGGTTTCAGCCCGAGCTCTTTCAGCAGACGCACTGCTTCCCACGCGACGATACAACCGCCGCCATCATCGTGTGCGCCCTGGCCCACATCCCACGAATCGAGATGGCCACCAATGAGCACGATCTCGTCCGGCTTCTTTGAGCCGCGCAACTCACCGATCACGTTGGCCGCCTCAGCGTCAGGCAAAAACTTTGCTTCCATTTTGAGCCTGAGCATCGGATGCTCGCCACGATCGTTCATGCGTTGCAAAAACTCCGCGGCTTCGATCGTGATCGCTGCGGTTGGAATTTTTGGTTGACTTGGATCGTAATTCATCGCGCCGGTGTGCGGCGTCTGCAAGCTAACGGGCGTGATTGAGCGCACAAGCGCCGCCACCGCGCCGAAACGAGCAGCGCGTGAAGCGCCCTCCAATCGATATGTAACTGTTGCTCCGTAATCGACGTAAGGCGCGTTATAGACCACAATCTTTCCGCGTACCTGCTCGCCGAGACGCTCGAGCTCGAAGAAGTTGCGCACCACGATCGCCTCGGCGGTGATTCCTTCAGCCGGTGTGGCAATGCTGTTTCCCAACCCCAGCATCTGGAGCTTTCTGGGAACAGGCGTCAGCAGTTCCAAACTCTCTTCGCCGCGTACCCAGTGTGGCACCATGACTTTCTCTTTCCGCACGTTGTCGAGACCGTCGCGTTTCATCTCCGCTGCGGCCCACTCGATCGCGCGGTTGAGATTTTCTGAACCGCTCAGACGATTTCCGATTGCATCCGTCAGGTGCGCGAGACGAGTGTAAGCGCGGTCACTCGTGAGTGCGGCCCCGATGATCCGTGCCGCCGCCGCGCGATAGTTATCGATGTTCACAGTCGCCGGCGGCGCCGGCACGAAGGGCGTGGCTGAAGCCGCAGGCTGCGCGCGTGGAGGTGTTGCCGGTGAAGTTTGTTGGCCCTGGAACGATGTGAAAACGAGTGGAAGAATGAGTGTAGAAACGAGTGCGAACAGTTTTAAGCAATGCACGCGCGGCAGTCCCTCCCGGTTTTTTGTGGCGGTAAATGAGAACATCCCGCAGTTTAACTTAGGCGACAAACTTTCCGAAAAAAATTTCGTCAAGCTGTCGATTTCGAGCCCCCTGATTCGATTAATCAAAGAAGAGAAACTAAATTGTAAGGAGATTGTTATGTCAGCGACGAATCCGACCCGCACGCAACCCCAGCCGCAGAAGATCACGACGTTTCTGTGGTTTGACAATAACGCCGAAGAGGCAGTGAATTTCTACACCTCCGTTTTCAAGAACTCGAGAATCCTGGGTACGTCCCACTATGGTGACATCGGAGCTGGTCCAAAAGGAACGGTGATGACCATTGAGTTTGAACTGGACGGCGAGCGATTCACGGCGCTGAATGGTGGTCCAACGTTTAAGTTCACCGAAGCGATTTCACTCGTGGTCCATTGCGAGAGTCAGGAAGAAATCGATTACTTCTGGGAGAAGCTTTCCGAAGGCGGACAGAAGGTCGAGTGCGGCTGGCTCAAGGACAAATTCGGATTGGCATGGCAGATCGTTCCGAATCACTTGCTGGATCTGCTTACGTCGGGCGATACCGCCAGGACTGACCGGGTGATGCGCGCCGTGATGTCAATGAAGAAACTCGATATCGAGGATTTAAAAAAGGCGGCGGAAGGAATCTAGAACGAGCAGAGTTTAACCACAGATTACACAGATTCTTCCTGCAGGATCTGTGTAATCTGTGGAATCTGCGGATGATCCTTCGCCGCTCGCTTCACCATGAACGGCTTCTCGCAGAACCAGAAGAAGACCCACGCGCAAATTATCACCGCCGGTATCATCACCAACACTACGTTCACGAGTTGTAACCATCTCGGATTGGTCCATTGCCACGATTGCATGATCACCAGCTCGTGCGTCAGGTAAATCGAGTACGAAAAGATTCCGAGCGTCGAGAAG
>DATDFT010000117.1:0-14358 GCA_036522475.1 Pyrinomonadaceae bacterium
CGATGTACTTCCCGACTCGCAATACCGGGCGGACGAATCTCGTGATTCGCACGCAGGTCGATCCGCTAAGCATCGTGGGCGCGGTGCGCAACGAAGTGAAAGCGCTGGATCCGGACCAACCGATCGCCGCGGTCAAGAAGATGAGCGACTGGGTTGATTCGTCGGTTGCCGAGCCGCGTTATCGCACGACGTTGCTGGGGATGTTTGCGGCGCTCGCGATGATTCTTGCGGCCACGGGAATTTACGGTGTGATGTCTTACTCGGTTGCGCAGCGTACGCATGAGATCGGCGTGCACATGGCTTTGGGCGCACGCCAGCGCGATGTGTTGAAGCTCATGGTGCAACAGGGGATGTTGCTCACGATCGTTGGAGTTGTTTTGGGACTGCTCGGTGCGTTTGCACTGACGCGCGTGATGGCGTCGTTGTTATTTGAAGTGACGGCGAAGGATCCGTTTACGTTTGCGGTGGTCGCGGCGTTGTTGGTTGCGGTCGCTTTCGTCGCCTGCTTTATACCGGCGCGTCGCGCGACGAAAGTCGATCCGCTGGTCGCGCTCCGTTACGAATAGAACCAATAAGTTATAGGACCTGGATCATGGAATCAATCATTAAAGACATTCGCTATGGCGTGCGAGGGTTGTTGAAGCATCCGGGATTCACCGGCATCGTTGTGATCACGCTCGCACTCGGCATCGGCGCCAGCACTGCGATCTTCAGTGTCGTCGATAACGTCCTGCTGCGGCATTTACCGTATCGAAACGCTGAACGCATCGTCGCAATTGAGGAGTTCAATAGCGAAGGCACGCGCGGTCAGGTCACCTCCGCAAACTTTCTCGACTGGCGCGCGCAGAACACAGTCTTCGAACAGCTCACCGCCATCAAGACAACGACATCGAACCTCGCGCTCTCAGACCATGCCGAGCGCATCGATCTCGCTCAAACAAACGCCAACTTTTTCGACGTCCTCGGAGTCATACCGCAATACGGCCGCTTATTCATTCCGCAGGACGAACAGGCCGGACACGACCCCGTCGTAGTCGTGAGCAACACGCTGTGGCAACGACGCTTCGGCTCCGACCCATCGCTGGTCGGAAAACCGATCACACTCGACGGACGAAACTACACGGTCATCGGTATCACGCCTCCGGGTTTTGAATATCCCAAAAAGACCGAGCTCTGGGTGCCGCCTTTGCGACTCGTGCCTGAGTTGTATGCGAACCAGGACGTGACGCAAACGCGCGGCATGGGCTACCTCTCCGCCATCGCGCTTTTGAAACCCGGCGTGTCGCTGAAACAGGCCGCAGCGGAAATGGAGACGATCACCGCTCGGTTGCGACAGCAGTATCCGAACACCAACAACCGTCGTTTCAATCGCGTGGTCTCACTTCACGACGATCTCATCGGCGACACGAACAAGGTGCTCTGGTTGTTGCTTGGCGCGGTGACGTTCGTGTTGCTGATCGGATGTGCGAACGTCGCGAACCTGCTGCTCGCGAGCGGCGCTGCGCGACAGAAAGAGATGGCGATTCGCACTGCGCTCGGCGCTTCGCGCTGGCGCGTGATGCGGCAGTTGTTTACCGAAAGCACGATCCTCGCGCTGACTGGCGGTGCTGTTGGTGTGTTGGTCGCATTCTGGGGACTCGCTGCCATCACGAGACTCTTGCCCGCGAATTTTCCACGCCTGAACGAGATTCATCTCGACTTGCGCATTCTTGGTTTCACGTTCGCTGCTTCGATCCTTACGGGAATACTTTTCGGACTTGCGCCGGCGCTTCAGGTGTCACATCGCGACGTTCAGGAATCAATCCGAGAAACGGGACGTGGAGCGTCCGGAAGCCGTCGTCAGAATCGTTTTCGCCAGGCTTTGATCGTAGGTGAAGTGGCGCTGTGCGTTGTACTGCTTGCCGGCGCGGGATTGCTCTTCAGGAGCTTCCTGCGCCTCCAGTCAGTCAACACCGGATTCGTTGCGGAACAGGTGTTGACCGCGCGGCTGACGCCTTCGGGAACTAACTTTACGCAACAAGCTGACTTCAACAAGTTTTACACCCAGGTGCTCGAAAAGCTCAGCGCAGTTCCTGGCGTGACGGATGCGGGCATCATCAACAACCTGCCACTCGACTCAGGACCAACGACAGGCTTCCGTGTTGAGGGTCGTCCGATTACGACTCCGGACAAGTGGCCGATGGTGAACTATCGAACTGTCAGTCCGAATTATTTTCGGGCGATGAGTATTCCGGTGGTCCAGGGTCGCGCTTACACGGACCGCGATAACTTGAGCGCGCCGCTCGTGATGATCATCAACCAACAAACAGCGCGCGAAATATTTCCGGACGAGAACCCGATCGGAAAAAGGATCACCTTCGGTAACACTGACCAAAACAAGCAGCCGGTTTGGTTTGAGATCGTCGGCGTGGTCGCTGATGTCCGCAGCCTCGAGCTGCGTGAGGAATCGCAGGCGGAAATTTATTTTTCGTCTTTGCAGGATTACTGGCCCGCCATGTCGCTCGTAGTGCGCTCGACTGTCGAGCCGTCGAGCTTAGCCGGCTCAGTGCGACAGGTTGTCAATGAAGTCGACAAGTCTGTTCCGGTTTCGGAAGTGAAGACGATGGAACACGTCGTCAGCGAATCCATCACGCAGCCGCGTTTCAATCTTTTCCTGCTCGGATTGTTCGGCACGGTCGCGATGTTGTTATCGGCAGCAGGAATTTACGGTGTCACCGCCTACACAGTTACACAGCGCACACACGAGCTCGGCATTCGCCTCGCGCTCGGCGCGCAGGTCGGTGACGTGTTGAAGATGATCCTGGGGCAGGGAATGGCAGTGATTGGTGTGGGACTCGTGCTCGGACTCGTGGCGGCGTTTTGGTTGATGCGACTGCTACGGAGTCTGCTGTTTGGTGTCGGTGAGAATGATCTGCTGACGTTTGTGGCAATCACTTTCGTGCTGCTGATCGTGGCACTGATTGCGTGCTACATCCCGGCGCGCCGCGCGACGAAGGTTGATCCACTCGAAGCGCTGAGAGCTGAATAGGGCCAAAAAAGGCACAAAAGGCACAAAATGGATTCCCTAATCAAAGACATCCGCTACGGTCTCCGCAGTCTCGCAAAGCGTCCGGCTTTCACGGCTGTGGCTGTGATCACGATTGCCCTGGGTATCGGAGTGAACACCGCGATCTTCAGTGTCATCAATGCGGTGTTGCTGCGACCGTTGCCTTACGACGATCCGTCGCGGTTGATCAGTTTCAGATCCAATCAGTCTGGGCCCGATCTCGCTGATGTTGAGGCGCAGAGCAAAACGTTCAGCAGGCTTGGCGGCATGGTCGTGCAGCCGCTGGCCTACACGGCCGGTGCTGAGCCCGTTGAGTTTCAGATTGGACAAGTGACTGGCGGCTTCTTTGAAACGCTCGGCGTCAAGCCCGAGCGCGGACGCTTCATCACAAGCGACGACGATAGGAACGGTGGTCCCCACGTCGTCGTGTTGAGTCATGAATTGTGGGTCAAGCAGTTCAGCCACGACGAGCAGATTCTCGGCAAAGCCATTGCACTCAGCGGCAACATGTACACCATTATCGGCGTGATGCCCAAGTCGTTTGTCACACCAAGAATCGAGACGGAGGCGTGGACGCCGGTACACGTTTCGGATCCTCTCGCCGCAAATTTTCGCGGCGTTCATTTCCTGAAGACGTACGGACGGCTGGCGCCGGGCGTCACTCTCGAGCAGGCGCGCGCGGAGATGCACGTCATCGATGAAAACCTCGCCGCACAGTATCCCGCTGATACCAAGAACCGGACCACGGTACTGTTTCCGTTGTACGAGCGCATCGTCGGTGAAACGCGACGCTCGTTGTACATCCTGTTTGCGGCAGTCACTTTTGTGTTGCTGATCGCATGCGCAAACTTCGCGAACCTGCTGCTCGCTCGCGCCGCTGAGCGTCACCGCGAATTCGTGATCCGTGGCGCGCTGGGCGCCGGCCGCTGGCGCTTGATGCGGCAGTTGCTGACCGAAAGTCTTCTGTTATCGCTTGCCGGAGGCGCCGCCGCCGTGGTGCTCGCGCTTTGGGGCACGAAGCTTTTGGTCTCATTCAAGCCGGAGAATTTGCCACGATTATCAGAGATCAATGTCGATGCGCGAGTGCTTGTTTTCACACTCGGCGTTTCGGTGTTGACCGGTTTGATCTTTGGACTCGTTCCCGCGTGGGCTGCGTCCCGCGGACGAGTCGGTGACGCACTCAAGGAAGGTGGCCGCAGCGCTACGGCCGGCGGTGCGCGACAACGACTGCGCAGCACGTTTGTGGTTGTCGAGCTCGCGGTGGCCCTCGTGCTTCTCGTCGGCGCCGGCTTGCTCGTCAAAACGTTCTGGAAGCTGCGTTCAGTCGAACCGGGTTTCAATCCCGATCACGTGATCACGATGCGGGTCGCGCTACCTGAGACTCGCTACAAAGAGGTTGCGCCGCAAACACGCTTTCGCAAGCAAGTGCTCGACGGCATGAATTCATTGCCGGGCGTGCAGGCCGCGATGATCAGCGAGTTGCCACTCAGCGGCGATTCACTCAATCACGACTTTCTGATCGATGGTCGTCCGCCAATCGCACCCGGCGACGAACCGAGCCTGGAAACTCGCAGCGTCATCGGCGACTATTTCAAAGTCATGCAGATCCCGCTGCGGCGCGGTCGGGATTTTGGTCCACAGGACTTTGACGATCGCGCGCCCCGTGTCGGGATCGCGAACGATGCCCTCGTGCGCGAGTATTTTCAAAATGAAGAACCACTCGGCAAACGAATTCGCTGGGCGCGCGATTCGCAGATCCAGTGGATCACGATCGTCGGCGTTGTTGGCGACGTGAAGCATTTCGGTCTCGACTTACCCGAGGAACCGGCTCTCTACACTCCGTACACGCAAATTAATCCGTGGAAGAGATGGATGTCGATCGCCGCGCGAACGCAAGGCGACGCAGCGGGCGCTGCGCAGGCATTGAAGAAAGAGATCTGGAAAGTCGATTCACAACTGCCCATAACCAAAGTCGAAACGATGAGCGAGGTTGCGGCGCTTTCGTTTGCGGCAAGGCGATTCAACATGTCGCTGTTGTCACTGTTTGCGGGTCTCGCGTTGGTGCTGGCTGCGATCGGAATTTACGGCGTGATGTCGAATGCAGTAACCCAACGAACGCAGGAGATTGGAATTCGCCTGGCGTTGGGTGCGCGGTCGATTGATGTGCTGAAACTAGTCATTCGCAACGGGCTGACGTTGGTGATCATTGGTGTGGCGATCGGGTTGGCGGGCGCTTTCGCGTTGACGCGTTTGATGACGTCGTTGCTGTTCGGCGTGACGCCGACGGATGCGTGGACGATCGGTGTGGTGTCGGGGGTTTTGATCGGAGTCGCGTTGCTGGCGTGCTTCATTCCGGCGCGCCGCGCGACCAAGGTCGATCCACTCGTCGCACTGCGCTATGAATAGGACGAATTGGTCCTGTAGGACCCATATAGATTGATCATGACTAAAGATTTCTTGCACAGCATTCGCAGCTTGTTGCGGAACCCGGGCTTTACGGCAGTCGCTGTGATCACACTGATGTTAGCGATCGGTGTGAATACCACGATCTTCAGCGTCGTCAATGCGGTGTTGCTGAAAGCGCTGCCCTTTCGTGATCCGCAGCAACTCGTTTCGGTTCACAAGACTGCGTCCCCCAGCGATTTCCCGGGCGTTGCGGGCTACCAGTATCTCGCCTGGAAAGATCAGAGCAAGAGCTTTGACGATCTCGCCGCCTTCAGCGACGACAACATCAATCTCACTGGCATCGGTGAACCGGAGCGCATTCCGTGCGCGCAAGTCACTGCGAGTCTCTTCACCACGCTCGGCGTGCAACCAGTGCGCGGCCGCTTTTTTCTTTCTGAGGAAGATAGGCCCGGCGCGAACAACGTCGTCATTGTCAGCGAACGTTTCTGGCAAACTCGTTTTGGCAGCGATGAAAAAATTCTCCAGCACACGCTGACACTCGACAATAAGCCTTACTCGATCGTCGGAGTGATGCCAAACAACTTTCGCTTTCCGGGTGAGTTTGATATCTGGCTGCCACTCGCACTCGATCCTTACAAGGAAACGCACGGCGAGTATTTTGCACTCGTTGAAGTTGTAGGCCGCCTTAAACCGAACGCGACTCTCGCTAACGCACAAACCGAATTGGGTCTCATCGCCCAAAGAGCATCCCTGCAGAGCAAGGAACCTTTACCCTTCGCGGCGGTTGAAGTGACGCCGCTTCACAAACAGCTCACCGCCGGTGTTCGTTCGACCGTCTTCATATTGTGGGGCGCAGTTGCCCTCGTGATGTTGCTCGCTTGCGTGAATGTCGCGAGCCTGATGGTCTCGCGCACTTTCGCGCGCCAACGTGAGATTGCCGTGCGCGCGGCTGTGGGCGCGCGTCGTTGGCAACTGATCCGCCAACTACTCACGGAGAGTGTTCTCATCGGTCTCGCCGGCGGTCTTATGGGATTACTTATCGCCATCTGGGGTACACGAGCCATCGCCAGTCTCGTGCCGAAAGGATTCGCAACCTCCGTTTACGACCTGAACAGCATTCGACTTGACTGGCGCGTGTTTGCATTCACGTTTGGTCTCTCGGTCCTGACCGGAATCGTATTTGGGTTAGCGCCCGCGCTGACTGCTTCAAAGCCGGATCTGATCCAGGCGTTGCGCAATAGCCGTTCACAGGGACTGATGAGTTTTGGATTGCGCAGCTTTCGTGGCTGGCTGGTGGTTACCGAACTCGCACTCGCAGTTGTGTTGCTGCTCGCCGCAGGTTTGCTGGTGCGCAGCTTTAACAAACTCGTCAATATCGATCTCGGTTTCAATCGTGACAACGTACTCACTGCGCGCATCAGTCTGCCACGCTCGACTTATAAAGATCCGACGCAGACACAAGCGTTCTACGACGACCTGTTGCAGCGTTTGAAATCATTACCGGGAATTGAGTCGGCGGGAATGATCAACCACACGCCGCTCTCAGGCTTCGGGATCATTGCTTTCACTCAAATCGAAGACAATCCGCACTTGGACCGCGAGAAAGATTCACCACTCGGAATCGGTAGTGTTTCGTCCGACTACTTTCAAACGATGAAGATTCCGCTGTTGAGTGGTCGAACTTACGACACGCGCGATGGCGCGGATGGGCAGAAAGTCGCAATCGTCAATCAGGCATTTGTGAATCGTTTCTTCGCGAATAGTGAGCCGCTTGGCAAGCGAGTCGGGTTCGGATGTAAGCAAACTGAAGGACTATGCCGCACGATTGTCGGAGTTGTCGGAAACATTCGTCAGGAAAGTATTACCGATAAGGTGGCGCCGGAGATATACCTGCCGTTCGCCCAAATGCGCATGAACGGCATGACCTTGATGGTTCGGACCACTTCGGATCCTCATAGTCTTGCGCGATCAATGCGTAGTGCAGTGCTCGCGATCGACAAGAATCAGCCCGTCTACGAGATGAAAACACTCGCCGAACGCGTTGACGAGACTATGGCGGTTTCGCGCTCGCTGACGCTTTTGTTTACCGCGTTCGCGTTGCTGGGTTTGATCCTTGGCTCAGTCGGCATCTACGGCATCGTATCTTACTCCGTCACACAGCGAACACACGAAATCGGCATTCGCATGGCGCTCGGCGCGAGAGCTGCAAACGTGCTGAGTTTGATCATGAAGAATGGTCTGACACTCGTGGTGGCCGGCATCGCGATCGGCGTTGGCAGTGCGCTCGTGCTGACGCGGTTTCTCGCGAGCTTGTTGTTTGGCGTCGAGCCGACAGATGGCGTGACGTTCGCGGTCGTGTCGGCGGTGTTTTTCGTGATTGCGATTGTGGCGGCGTTGATTCCGGCGCTTCGAGCGACGCGCGTCGATCCACTGATCGCCCTCAGATACGAATGAGGGAATTGGAAATAAAATGATGAATTCAATAATCAAAGACATTCGTTTCGCGTTGCGTGGGTTGCTGAAGCATCCGGCGTTTACGGCTATTGCCGTTGTCACTTTGGCATTGGGCATCGGTGGCAGCACATCGATCTTCACGGTTGTTGATGCCGCGCTGTTGCGCGGACTGCCGTACCGGTCCTCCGATCGTCTCTACCATCTTTGGGAACAGACTCCGCAGCAGGCTTATCCGAAACGTGAGTTCTCTTATCCCGACTACCAGGATTACCAACAGAACAACGTCTTCGACGGCCTTGCGGGTTACACCGGCGGCGGCATGATTCTGAGCGGTGTCGGTGATCCGGAGAATCTGAATGCGCCACGAGCCACCGCGAATTTCTTCAACGTGCTCGGCGTCGAGCCGATCCTCGGACGAACTTTTCAACCCGGCGACGATGCTCAGAATGGTCCTAAAGTAACGGTTCTGACATACGGTCTATGGCAAAGAAGATTTGGCGGCGATCCCGGAGTCCTCGGTCGCGCACTCACGCTAAACGGGGAGAGCTACACGGTCATCGGTGTGTTGCCTGCGAGTTTTCAGTTTGCACTCAGGCCCGCGGATCTCTGGGTGCCGTATCAACCAACTCAAAACCAACTCACGCGCCGCTTCATGCACGGCACGAACGTGATCGGGCGGCTCAAGGACGGTAAAACCGTCGAAGACGCGCAATCAGAGATGAACCTGATTGCCGCGCGCATCGAGCAGCAGTACCACGAGTCTCACGCCGGAGTGAAAGCCCGCGTCGTTCCGTTGCAGGAAGAAGTGATCGGAAACGTCAGGCCGATACTTCTGGTGTTACTCGGCGCTGTCGGCTTTGTGCTTCTCATCGCGTGCGCGAACGTCGCGAGTCTTTTGTTAACGCGATCGCTATCACGACAGAAAGAAGTCGCGATTCGCTCAGCTCTCGGCGCGAGTCGTTCGCGAGTCGTGCGACAGCTATTGACTGAGTCGATGCTGCTTTCGCTTGTCGGAGGCCTGGCGGGTTTGTTCATTGCTTACTGGGGCGTGCCCGCGCTCGTGTCAGTGTTGCCGCAGAGCCAGTTGAATGCGATGCCGTTTCTCAAGACGTTGCATTTGAATGCCGGTGTGCTCGCGTTCTCTTTTGGACTCTCATTGTTGACCGGGTTGATCTTCGGACTCGCGCCGGCGCTTCAGTCGTCCAAGCTGGATCTGAACGAGGCACTTAAGGAAGGCGGCCGGCAGACTTCGATCGGCGCTGGACAACGCCTGCGCAGCGCGATGGTTGTGACTGAGATCGCACTCGCGGTCGTGCTCTTGATCGGCGCAGGTTTGATGATGAAGAGTTTGCTGCGACTGTTGCGGACCAACATCGGCTTCAACACTGAAAAAGTGTTGACGATGACTGTGATTCTGCCGCCAGCGAAATACACGGACAACAATCAGCAGATCAATTTCAACGATCAACTCCGCGAACGCGTGCAATCGTTGCCGGGTGTTTCAGGCGCTGGGACCGTCGACATCCTGCCGGTTAATGCCGGTAACACGACGCGCTTTTACGTCGATGGTGATCCGGTTCCGGAACCCGGCAAGGAAGTTGAAGCGAATATGCGGTTCGTAAGCGACGATTATTTCAAGACGCTAGGCGTGCCATTGCTTGCTGGTCGCGCGTTCGACAAGAGCGACACCCCGAACGGCAGAGGAGTGGTCATCATCGGGAAGACAATCGCTGACCGCATGTTTGCAGGCCGAAATCCGGTGGGCATGGGGTTGCATTATTCCTCGTATCCTGGTCCACCGGATTTGATCGTCGGTGTGGTTGGCGACGTGAAGATCACGGGATTGGATGAAGCAGTGAAGCCGGTGCTCTACTATCCGTTCCGGCAGAACCCATCGATATTTGCGAATCTCGTGGTTCGCACCGGCAGTGATCCAAATGCGCTTGCCGGTTCGATTCGCAACGAGGTTCGGAATCTCGAACCGGACGCGGCGATCCTCAACGTGCTCACGATGGACGAGATGATCTCGCAGACGCCGGCGTCGTTTATGCGACGTTTTCCGGCGTTGCTGATCAGCATCTTCGCAGGCATGGCTCTGTTGCTTGCGTCCATCGGCATCTATGGCGTCGTTTCTTATTCCGTCAGTCAGCAGACGCATTACATCGGCGTGCGCATGGCGCTCGGCGCGCGCCCCTGGGACATTCTCAGGATGGTGTTGAAGCAGGGGGTGTTGCTGGCGTTGTTGGGTGTTGGGATTGGAGTGTTGGCGGCGGTTGGACTGATGCGTTTGTTGAGCACGTTGCTCTTTGAGGTGAGTGCAAACGACGTCAGCACGTTTGCGATCGTGACGGGTGTGTTGTTTGCGGTGGCGCTGCTGGCTTGTTACCTCCCGGCGCGTCGCGCGACGAAAGTCGATCCACTCGTAGCGCTCAGGTACGAATGAGCAGCGCCGTTTTAGAGGTTGCACGGTGACCTCTTCTAAGTTTGATTACTGTAATGATGAAAGACATTCGATTCGCTTTGCGGGGATTGTTGAAGCGGCCGGCGTTCACCGTGATCGCTGTGCTCACGTTGGCCCTGGGGATTGGCGCGAATACGGCGATCTTCAGCGTGGTGAATGCGGTGCTGTTGCAGCCGCTGCCGCTCAAAGATCCGGATCGTCTGATGACGTTCTGGCACTCCGCACCCGCGAAAGGTTTGCGCCACCTCGATCTCAACGATGCGTTGTTCGCTTACTACCGCGAACGGACGCACACGTTTGAAAGTATTGCTGCCTACGAAGGCGGTGATGTCGCGCTGACAGGCAATGGCGATCCTGAAGTCGTGCCTGCAGCCGCGATAACTTACAACTACTTCAGCGTGCTCGGTCGTGAACCACTGTACGGCCGCGCCTTCACCGCGAAGGAAGACACTCCCGGCAACAACAACGTCGCGATTCTCAGTTACTCTCTGTGGCAACGACGCTTCGGCGGCTATCCGAATGTCGTCGGGCAGTCGATCAATCTCGACAGTAATCCCACGACGATCGTCGGCATCATGCCGGCCGATTTCGATTTTCCCGATCCCGCCGAGCGACCTGGCAACTCAGGTCACGTGCAGCTCTGGGTACCGAAAGGGCTGAACCCGCAGGACGCGAGCTCGTGGAACCTTATGCCGGTTGGGCGACTACGATCCGGCGCTACCCCAGACGATGCGCAAAAAGAGATCACTGCTCTGTACCAGGCGTTTACAGAGGAACGTGGCGTCAGGCCTGGAACCAGCGATCTTGGCTCGACTGAGACCACGACACTGTTGCCGTTGCAACGTCACATCGTCGGCGAAGTGCGCCGGCCGCTGCTCCTGTTGCTGGGTGCAATCGCACTCGTGCTGCTCATCGCGTGTGCGAATCTGACGAACCTGCTGCTGGCGCGTGCGGCTGCGCGAACACGCGAACTCGCAGTCCGTCAGTGTCTGGGCGCCAGCGCGTTGCGCATCGCAAGGCAAACATTGACGGAAAGCCTGTTGCTCTCGTTGTTTGGAACTGCGCTCGGAGTTTTGATCGCAGTGTGGATCGTCACTGCGCTCAAGCGCATGGTGGCGTCACAGATACCTCACGTCGAATCGGTTGGCGTAGACATTACCGTCCTGCTCTTTACGATCGCCATCATGCTCGCGACGGGTGTGTTGTGTGGTCTCGCCCCGGCACTGCGCGCGGCACGAATCAACTTACAGGACGCGATCAAGGAAGGCGCACGTGGCTCTGCGTCAGGCGCAAACAAACGCCTGAATAATCTCTTCGTCGTTTCGCAACTCGCACTGTCGCTGGTGTTGTTGATTGGCGCGGCGTTGTTTCTTCAAAGCTTCCGCAACCTCTTGTCGGTGAATCCCGGTTTTCGCGCCGAGAATGTTTTGATGGCGCGTGTTGCGTTACCCGAACAGAAGTACGACAAACCACAGGCTGTTCGTTTCTTCGAGCAACTGCGACAGAATGTGAGCGGCGTTCCTGGCGTGCAGGCGGTTGAGTTGTGTCAGGTCGTGCCATTCAGTGGTGATGGCCAGGGTGGACCATTCCTCGTTGAAGGTGTTGGGCAGGAAGACGAGAAGGTCGCGTGGTTGCGAAGCTCAACGCCCGGATATTTCGCCGCGATGGGAATGCCGATCCTCAAGGGTCGCGCGTTTACATCTTCCGATACGGAGTCGTCGCTGCCGGTTGCGATCGTGGATGAGCGGTTGGCGCGGATGTATTCGCCGGATGGCGATCTTGTCGGGAAACGACTTCGCATCGGTAATGGTCCATGGTTGACGATCGTCGGAGTTGTTCCGAACGTCAAGAATCGAAAACTCGACGAAGAAGCGTGGCCTTACGTTTACCGACCTTACAACCAGTGGGTGCGGCGCGAGACGATGCTGGTGGTGCGTGCCTCTGTGGATCCCACTGCGCTCGCCGCAAACGTGCGACAGGAAGTCGCGAAGCTCGATCCCGAACTGCCGCTCTCCAAGGTGAGCACGATCCAGCAGGCGATGGACCGTTCGCTTGTTACGACCAGATTAACCAACTCGCTGCTGGCAGGCTTTGCGGCGACGGCGTTGCTGCTCGCGTTGACTGGAATCTACGGAGTGATGTCGCTCAACGTCGCGAATCGACGCGGTGAGTTTGGAATTCGTCTCGCACTCGGAGCGCAAACGGCGAACGTGCTAAGGATGATCCTGGGGCAGGGACTACGACTTGCGATCGTCGCTGTTGCCGTTGGGTTGCTCGGAGCGTTTGCCCTTACGCGACTGTTGAAAGGGTTGTTGTTTGGGATCAGTGCCAGCGATCCGCTGACGTTCGCGGTGATTGCGCTCGTACTGATCGGCGTTGCGCTGTTGGCTTGTTGGATTCCGGCGCGTCGCGCAACGAAGGTCGATCCACTCGAGGCACTCAGATCGGAATAGCCACGGATATACGGATTATGGACGGGATCTTCGCAGATATTCGCTACGGTTTACGCGGCCTGTTGAAGCGGCCGGCGTTCACCGCGATCGCGCTGCTGACGCTCGCGCTCGGCATCGGTGTCAACTCAGCGATCTTCAGTGCCGTTGATTCGATTCTGCTGCGGCCGCTGCCGCTCAAAGATCCCGGACGACTCGTGTCGGTCTGGGAGCAGACGTTGAGCATCGGCATACATCAAAACCAGGCTGCCCCCGCCAACTTTTACGATCTCCAAAATCAAAATCAATCTTTTGAACAGATCGGCGCCTTCGGTCCGGACGACGTTAACCTGACAGGCGACGGCGAGCCCGAGCGGCTCGATGGCCAGGTCGTCACCGCAAACGTTTTTTCGATTCTCGGCGTCGCACCTGCACTCGGCCGAACCTTCGCGCCTACAGAAGATCAACTCGGCCAGTCGCACGTCGTCGTCTTGAGCGATGCGCTTTGGCGACGACGCTTCAACGCGGATCATTCGATCATCAATCGTGCGATCACGCTTAACGGAGAGTCCTTCACCGTCGTCGGCGTGATGCCGCGTGGCTTCTTCTTTCCCGAGCGCGAGATCGAGTTATGGACGCCCTGGGCCATCGATCCGGAGCAAAAGGCCGGACGCGGCGATCACTACCTGCGGCTCGTCGCTCGCTTGAAGCAGGGCACAACTATAGAACGCGCAAACGCCGACCTCGCGTCCATCGCTCAACGGCTATCCGCCGAATATCCCAGAACGAACGAAGGCCTGGGCTTCATCGCTCATTCGTTGCACG
The DNA here is from genome assembly GCA_036522475.1 of Pyrinomonadaceae bacterium. Classification (GTDB taxonomy): domain Bacteria; phylum Acidobacteriota; class Blastocatellia; order Pyrinomonadales; family Pyrinomonadaceae; genus PSRF01. The sequence continues at coordinate 13,622 of DATDFT010000117.1, forward strand.
AGGATTACGTCGGCAATCTTCGCCTGCCGATTCTAATCCTGTTTGCGGCAGTCGGCCTCGTGCTGCTGATCGCTTGCGCGAACGTCGCGAACCTGCTGTTGGCCCAGGCGACGACGAGACGCAAGGAGATCGCGATTCGCATCGCACTCGGCGCGCGGCGTTGGACCATCGTTCGGCAACTGCTGATCGAAAGTCTTCTGCTAGCCGCAGGCGGTGGTTTGTTCGGAGTGCTCGGCGCGTTCTGGAGCGTTGAAGCACTCGCGAAGTTGCTGCCTGAGAGTCTTTCCAAACTGCAAGACGTCAGCATCGATTCGCGAGTGTTGCTGTTTACTCTCGCTGCGAGCGTGCTGACGGCAGTTATTTTTGGTGGCGTGCCGGCATTGCTCGCCTCACGTACTAAGCCGGGGACAACTCTGAATGACGTCGCGAGAGACATGGCGGGCGGAACGTCGGGCCGTCACGTGCGACGTGTGCTTGTCGTCTCAGAAGTCGCACTTGCAGTCGTCCTGCTTGTCAGCGCGGGTTTGTTGATCCGCAGCTTTCAATTGCTGCGGCACGTCGATACCGGATTCACGACCGAGAACGCGCTCACGATGAGGATGGTCCTGCCGTTTCCGAAGTACGCGCAAGCCGAAGCACGCCGCGCGTTTTACGATGAAACGTTGCAAAAGATCGAAGCGCTACCCGGTGTTGAGTCAGCCGGCATGATCACGTTTCTGCCTCTCTCTTTCAACGGG
>DATDFT010000118.1:0-12782 GCA_036522475.1 Pyrinomonadaceae bacterium
GTTCAGGTAATTCTTACTGCAAATCCTGATGCACAACTGCTCAAAATCAGAGGTTATGATTTGTGAGGGGGTAAAGCTAAATAAACACGATATAGAATGATGTCGTTAGGTTAACGAACGAAGTAACTACGAAACGTTGAAAGAAGCGCACCGATCCTGATCGCTTTTCAGCAAAGCAAGATAGCTGATAACGAAATCAAAATGCATCTTGGAAAATTGCATCTTGCATTCATCAAATCGTTATCAGCCTGCGCCCGGAGCTAGATCGAATTATCGCGATGCAAGTTAAGACGTGCGGGATGCAACATTGCATGGCTCGCGTGCTGTCTTGAACTCCAGGCATTCAAGATAGTTTTACTGGAATCTTAACTTTTTTGCCGAGGGAGCAGTCTTGCCTTGAGCAGATCTTAGACTGTTTCCGTCAAGATCAATTCAAACTTAGCTGAAAAGTGATTTGATCAACGAGTGGTGGGACTCGGCTAGTCAACCACAGATTAATACGCCTTACCTTACTCTCAGGAGAGTCCCCCATGGCCTCGAAAAAATCCACCAGGACACCGAAGAATGGCATGTCCGTGAAAGCGTATCGCGGAGATGCGAAGACGTTGCTTGCCTTCAACCTGCCGAAAACAAAGACGAAGAATCTGGCGGGGTTTACGATTAAAGTCGCGCCTGACGGAAAGGAGCCATTTTTCCTGCAGAATCAACTGCGCTTCGAGGATCCGAGCAAGCACGCACAGGATCTCAAACTGCCGCCAACGTCCAGCTTCAATGCGCCGATTCATAAATTCCGCTGGCTGCACGTCCCCGGTTCTTTGCAACAGGGGATCGAACCGTTCTTTGGACCATACAAATACACCGTGACGCCACGTTATTTCGACGACACCGGCTCGCTGCTTCCAATCGATGATTCGCTGGCTACGACGATCCAAGTAAAAGTCGTACCGTTTACGAAGGGCAAAGTTGCTCTCGGTTTCACGCGCGGCTTCACGCAATCGCAAGCCTTCGTCCATCACTTCGGACCAAAAGCAATCTTCCGTCCCAAGAACAAGGACTTACTCTTCGATACGTCTCAAGTATCCGGAACAGACAACGAGGGCAAACAGTATACGTTCGCCGAAGAGTACGGGTGGCTCGGCTTTACTGCGCGTGACCGCATCTTCGAAATCGCCAACGAAGTGCTGAAGAACAAGAAACTCCATCTCGACGTTTTCGCCTACGACCTGAACGAACCCGACCTGCTGAAGATTTTTCTGGAACTCGCAAAGCAGGGTCGCATGCGTATGATCCTCGATGACGCAACTCTGCATCACGACCCAACAAACCCCAAACCCGAAGACGCGTTTCAAAAACTCTTCGACCAGGCGGCCACGGGAAACGCCAAACTCAAACGCGGCAAGTTTGGTCGCTTCGCCCACGACAAGATCTTCATCGTCTCGAACAGCAGGGGTGCGAAGAAGGTGCTCACCGGTTCCACAAACTTCTCCGTCACCGGCCTCTACGTCAACTCGAACCACGTCATCGTCTTCAACGATCCGAAGATCGCGAAAACGTACGCACAAATTTTCCAACTCGCGTGGGACACTGACGTAAAAGCTCCGGCTTTCGCCGCTAACGAAGATGCAAAAGAGATCTTCTCATTTTCCAGCCGCGGTATTCCTAAAACCGAAATAACTTTCTCACCGCACCCGCAGCCCGAGGCTGAGAAGAATCTCGACAACATGGTCGCGCGTATGGAACAGGAGAAGAAGATGAAGAACGGCAGTATCCTGTTTGCGGTGATGGGTCTCGATAAAGGTACTGGTCCAGTGCTGCCCGCGCTAAAAGATCTGCACAAGGACGACAAGATTTTTACCTACGGTATCTCTGACACACCGGGCGGCATCTTTGTCTACACACCGCGCAAGAAAACCGGCGCGCTCGTTTCAGGCAAGCCGACCGCAACGAAATTGCCGCCACCTTTCGATCAAGTGCCCGGAGTGGGTCTCGGACACCAGGTTCATCACAAGTTCATCGTCTGCGGTTTCAACGGCAAGAATCCGGTGGTCTATGGCGGCTCATCGAATCTCGCGCTTGCAGGTGAACAGGTAAACGGCGACAACCTGATCGCGATTCACGACAGAGCCATCGCGACGGTGTTCGCTCTCGAGGCGTTGGCCCTGGTGGACCATTTCGACTTTCTCGATCGCAGCTCAACAGTGGCGAAGCAGCCGCCGGAGAAAATTAAGAAGGCGTCGAAGCAACAGCAGGCGGCGGATGCCGGCTGGTTCCTTTCAACCGATGATGGTTGGGTCAAGAAGTATTACGATCCGAATGACCTGCGCTTTGTGGACAGAACGCTGTTTGCCGGCTGACTAGCAGCAAACGTGAGGCTCCACGGAACAAGCCCGTGGCATCGCCTGAGAGTTTCGCGCGCCGATTTTTTGCACGTCAGACCAGTAGCGCGGTGGGATCAATAAAGTATGAGCCAGGGATCGGAGAGTACTGCCTCGAAGGATTCGGTAGGTTTGGACCGCACCGGAGATGAGTTGGCTTGAGTTGAGACGCAGTAACCGCCGCACTTCTGCGGGTACTAGCAGAGCTTGCACCTCAAGCAACAAGTAATACCGCCACACTCCCAGATGCCTGCGGTACGCGTCGTAGAGCATCGACGTATGTTTGCTATAACTCAGGTCGCGAACGAGATGCCGGTGCCGATCGACCCGCCATTCCTCATACGTTCTCGGCAACTCCGAAACATGTAACGCTTCACCGATCCGCAGAAACACTGCAAATAAGTCACGCTTCTGGTTTTGCGACAAGCTTCGATAGAGCAGCTCGTACGCACGCTCTGAGTAGTCAATCAACATGTAAAGCACGTCGCGGTACGCCCAATCAGGTATCACTGCGCCGCGCTGTTGTTCGACGAATGAGTGTTGGGCGTTTATTCGTTCGAGAGTACGTCGCGCCGTTTCTTCATCGACGAACACTATCTCCTGCGCGTAACGAACAGTCGAGAAGAGTCGCCCGATCGGATCGCGTGGAATCTCACCGGTAAAAAACAGCCAATCGACGGCGCGATTGAGTGCAAACTCGGCGGCTGAGCCCGCGAAGATGAGAAGCACAAGATCCGGGTCGCCCCAGATCGTGCGCACGATTGAGCCACGATCAACAAAACTGCGAATTGCAACCGTTGACGTACTCACCATGATGACAACTCCTCCAGCAAACGACCGTCGCGATCAAGCAACCTGTCTGCAATCTCTACCATTCTGCAATTGGGGATTGCGATTGGCCGCTGGGCCATCACACGCATCATCGCGCCGTGTTCGCGTCCCGGGCCTAGCCAACACGCGTACATGATAAGCGCGGCTGCGGTTGAGCGGCTCACGCCTGCCTCGCAGTGGATGAGGATCCTGCCCTTCGTTGAGCGGAGCTCTTCTGCGAGTGCGATGATTTGTCGAATGTCCCGCTCGGTCGCTCCGAGTTCTGTAATGACGTCGGCTACGAGCAGGCGCGTCTTGTGAGTGACGTTGTCATACCCGATCGGCAATTGATCTTCGACGTCACCGATCGAGAGAAGGTACGCTACTTCCGTACAGCGTTGAGGCGAGCAGAGGATGTCGCCCACTTCCTCACGACTAAACACCTCGATCGTAGGTTCCATAGCAATCGATACTCACACCAAGCACCACGAAGAGGCACAAATATTAGCAAACCTTTTCTGTTTTTGTGCTTTTTTGCGGCTCTATTCAGAACGCAACGTGAGTAAAACGATCTCGGGCGTGACGCCAAAACGCGCCGGCACGATGCTGGTGCCGATTCCGGTGGTTACAAACAGGTGATGTTTGTTTTCGAAAATGTGCCCGCGCTCGTAACGATCACCAAACCTCGACGATTGAACCACGCTGCCAATGAAAGGAAACCTGACCTGGCCGCCGTGAGTGTGACCGGCCAACAACAACGGGACGCGCTGCGGGACATCCGGAAAGATGTCGGGGTTGTGCGTCATTGCGATCATCGTCTGTCCTTGCGGAACCTCGGCAACCGTCTCGGCAATCTGCTGTGGCCGTGTCCACAGATCGGAAAGACCAACCAGCCAGAGCGGAACACCGCGGACCTGGATCTGTAACACTTCATTATCGAGAACCTTGATGCCGTTCTGCTCCAGCCCTGCACGCACTTTCCGCGCGCTGTACCACACGTCATGATTGCCAAGCACTGAATACGTACCGTAGGGAGCGCTGAAATTTTTCAGCACGGCGCCAATTACTTCCGGCTCGATGCGCCGGCTGGTCCAACCGTTACTCGACATGTAGTCGCCGAGTATCACGATCAGTTCGGGATGAAGCTGGTTTGTTTTATCGACGATCAGGTGCAGCTTCTTGTCGTCGATGAATGAACCGCCCGCGTGAATATCTGAAACCACCGCGATCCTGAGACCATCCAGCTCGCGCGGCCAGGTATCGATCCAGATGGTCTGCTCGCGCACGATCAGCCGGTTCGGCTCGATAAAGAAACCCCAGAAAACGACAAAGACGATCAGCAGCAGGACCGCGCTGAGCACAATTCGAATACGCTTGCGCCCAACGGGTTTGCGGCCCCATTCCGCTGGACCTGACGGACGCCGCACTTCCCTGACGAGAAACAACAGCAGTCCGAGTAAAACGGCAACAGCAACTACAAAGGCAACAGTCATAAAATTATTCCAGTACGGTAAGCTATCGCCAAGACGGGCGGCCACAGAGGGCCGCCCCTACAATTCATCGATTACACGAAAAGTTCTGGTATCTTAGGCCGATGAAAATCAAACTCTTCCTTCTTCCCCTGTTTTTCTTTTGTATCACAAACTCCTTCGCGCAAGCGCCCGACCGGCAGTTCATACGAACTGATGCGCACGTAGTTGCATTACTTCACGTGCGTGTGATTGACGGCACCGGCGCTCCGGCCAAAGACGATCAAACAATCGTCATCAACGACGGAAAGATTCAGTCAGTCGAGCCGAGTGCGACGGCAAAGGTCCCTGCGAATGCGCAGACGCTCGAGCTCAATGGTTACACCGTGTTGCCGGGTCTGGTCGGAATGCACAACCACATGTTCTTTCCGATGGGCGGCTCGCCACCGATGTACTCGAACATGGGGATCAGTTTTCCGCGTCTTTACCTCGCGCTCGGCGTCACTACGATTCGCACGACGGGCAGCGTCGCGCCGTACACCGATCTTGAAATCAAGAAGCTGATCGATGCGGGCCGCATGATTGGACCAAAGATGCACGTCACGGCTCCGTATCTCGAAGGCGAGGGCTCGTTCACCCCTGTGATGCATACGCTGACTGGGGCGGACGACGCGCGCCGCATGGTGAACTACTGGGCCGACCTCGGCGCGACTTCGTTCAAAGCGTACATGAACATCACGCGTGACGAGTTGCGCGCAGTCGTCGAGGAGGCACACAAACGCAAATTAAAAGTCACTGGCCATCTTTGCTCGATTGGTTACAAGGAAGCGGCCGAGATCGGTATCGACAATCTCGAGCACGGACTGTTTGCTGATTCGGAGTTTGTTCCGAACAAGCAACCGGACCAGTGTCCCCAGGGCGTCCAAAACAGTCTCAGGCAACTCGATCTGAACGGCGCCGCGGCGCAGGAGACGATTCGCACGCTCGTTTCGAAGAATGTAGCGGTGACTTCGACGTTGCCGGTGTTCGAAGCTGCCGGCGCGCCGTTGGCGCAGTCCGGAATCGGCGCGAGCAGTGCGCTCCTGAACCCGCGTGTCTTGAACGTGATGAATACCGACGCGCGCGTTCGTTACCTCTCGGCGCGGGCGCGTGTGTCATCTGAGTCGAACTTTGTACCGCTGTTGCGTAAAGCTATGGACTTTGAACGTGCGTTTGTGAAAGCCGGCGGACTGCTCATCGCAGGTCTCGATCCGACCGGCAACGGTGGGATCGTCGCGGGCTTTGGCGATCTTCGTGAGGTCGAGCTGCTGGTTGAGGCCGGCTTCACCCCGCCGGAAGCGATCATGATCGCGTCACTCAACGGCGCAAAGTTTCTCGGTGAAGACGCGCGCATCGGATCGATCGCGCCCGGTAAACTAGCTGACTTGATGGTTGTAAAAGGCAATCCTGTTACGACGATCAGTGACATCGAGAACGTCGAAATCGTTTTCAAAGACGGCGTGGGGTACGATTCGGAAAAGTTGATCCAATCGGTCCAGGGTCTCGTCGGCATCAGGTGAGTCGGGACGCTTGCTCAACGTTTATGAAGGTGGATAAGGATTAGAGTATGGGAGGTACTGCACTGCATATCATTGACTCATTCAAAATTGCCATGCTAGTCTACGACCCTCGGGAGTTTAGTCAGTGTTTATTCCGACAATATCAGAGGAGAGCAAGCGCGTTCTGCACATCATTAAGGAGCACGGTGTGTGCAGTGGCCGCCAACTTCGCGCCGAAGCAGGGCTCCAGGATGACAAACTCGTGGCGGCTGTCAGAGAACTCGTCGGCTCTGAACTTGTCTCTACCTCAGGTGGCACATTCGGCGTAAAGGAAATCGGGCACGCTTACTTCAACGTACGCCCGTCAAACTCTTCCCTTGCAGAGTTTGTTCTAAAGAGCTGAGTAAGCTATAGCATCCAAAGGGTGCTTCTTGGATCTCACAGTCTCGCCAGATATCGATGCCTATTACTGCTATGCCATAGTGCTGGCTCTCGGGCTAATTGCTGCGTCCGGTCAGATCTCCAAACGCCTTTCAAATCTTCCGGGCAAATGGATAATGGTAAACACGTGGCTCTTATTCTTCGCCTATACTCTCCTTCCCGTCTTGCTGTTCTGGGTCCTCGACCGATCAAATGCAATACATGACACGTCGGTGTTTGCGGCAATCCTAATCGGCGTCGGCTATCAAAAGATTTTGTCAGGAGAACTGACTAGTATTCGTCTCGCAGGTGACGTGTCGACAATCTGGCAGCCATTTTCGGTTTGGGCTGATCACGTTGCTGACCGCATTCGAAATCGAATTGTTCGTAACGAGTCACTGTTTGATGAAGGCCTACTTAACATTATGCGGAATAATCCCGACAAGATCGCGGCGCTTCGTGATCTGGCTTTCACACATACGAACGATTTGCCGAACCTCACGGCTGAACTGAAAAGCATCGAACAACAACAGTCAATTCTCGGCAATAGTGGAGTGCAGCGCAAAACTGCTGAGACTCTTTACGAAGATCTAAAGATCTCGGAAAACGACACGTGGCCGTTTTTGCTGTACAAGAGCGGCATCACGTCACGCGCGAACTACTACTGGCACGGAAAGGAATGGAGGAGTAAAACAGCCGCAGTCGTTGTCGCCGCCGTACTGGTCGTGATCGGTGCGACTGCCGCCTTCAAGTTTGTGACACCTGAAAATCGGGGACGTTATTACATTTGGAGAATCGAGAAGGCAAACAATACTGAACAAGACCGCTTTCGCGCTGGTCGTCACTTAATGGATTGCCTTTATGAAACCGGGAATCCGTATTCGAGTCTTACCGAACTCTTGAGATTAGACGGTATCTCAGTAAAGGTTGCCGAGAATGTGCTGACATTGCTTGTTGAAAGCCGCGACATCGCATCAAAGCATCGCGTGGAATTACCTGTGCTCCTTTCAGATTCCCTGCGTACCAGCAATCCGGACATACGGTCGCGGGTTCATGCGGTGTTGATGTACCTCGCCGCAGAACGACAAATAGATCCAGGAACATTGAAAGACTGGAAGCCGAGCGCCAAAGATTCGAGCACAGAGGTCGACGGTATGATCAAACAATGGAAACAACTAAAGTGGAACCCTTAACGCGCGGGATGCCCGTCATTCACCTGGCTGAAAATAATCCGACGCTGGACGTCGAAACAGGAAGAAGAGAATCACCGAGAAGATTACGGCATGCGTCAGCAACGGCACGATTCCGTGCAGCGCGCCAACCACGATGTGAAACGCCATCCACAGAACGAGCAGCCAGCGCGCCCAGTTCTCTCCCTTAAACAAAAACGCGCCGCCAACTATCGCAGCGAGCGCGGAGACGTAGATCATCCAGTGACTTTTCAGGTCTGTGAGGCGATCGGTTGTATTGATCAACTCCATCGCTGCATGGACCAGCGTGATGAGGCCAAGCAGGATGAAGAGCAAACTGATAACGATGATCGATAGGGGGCGTCGTTCCACGCCGAAGAAACTAGCGTAACCGTGTTCTTCTGTAAAGCAATGTGCCGGCGCCACCAAGCACCAGTAACGCCAGGCCGCCGCCCGCGAACATCACCTTCTGAGAAAGTCCACCGGCCACCATCGCCATCTGGCCGTCACCGGCCGGTTTCGGTCGAGCACTCTCCTGGTACGCCGCAGCTTCGGCGTTGGCGACCGCACTCTCCAAGCGCAAACGACTCGCCTCGATCGTCTGCAACTGGGCCAACACACTGTCACGTTGGATGCTCAATTGCTTGCGCCGCGCCTCGCGCAGTTCCTCGGGTCTGGTTGAACCAACTCCCGCCAGCGATCGCTCGATATTCTCCGGCTTGATCGCTTCGTCCAACTGCTGCAAACGCTCGCGCAAATCAGCCTCCTTGCTCTGCACTTCGAGTAACTGCATCTTCAGCTTTTCGGCCTGATCCGCCGCACTCGCCGGCTCTTGCGCGGACACACTCACGCCCAACGCCAACACAAACAACAACAGCATTAAACTCGATTTACGTTTCATAGCCTCCATCCACACAGATAGTAACGCGCAAAGTGGGCCACAAGAAGGCCGAATCGCGGATGTACACAGATTTGGGACGGATTTATCAGAGCCGCTTGACGCGGCTAAGGTCGTAAACGGATGCGCGCGAGGATATCGGTGAATTGGCGTTTGGATCGCAGCTTCGCGAATACCGGATCGACCTTGAGGTTCATCAACCAGATGTCACGTCCTTCGATCGCGGTTTCCAACCACTTAAACGCCTGCACATCGTCGCCGAGTCCAGCGTAAATTGCCGCGACCGTGTAAGGTGAAACGTAACGTTGGCCTTGCTGCAACTGCTGCAAATCCGCGAGCACTTGTTTCGCTTCGGCCGTTCGTCCTGACGCGGCGTACGCGTGACCGAGTAGCGCGTGCATCAGCGGACTACCAGAAAGCTTCACGCCCGTTTGAAACTCCGCGATCGCCTCCGGATACATTCCCTTCGCTTCATACGCCAAACCGAGATAACGACGCGCTGGGAATGAGCTCGGATCGAGCTCGAGAATCTTCCGGCATTGCTCGATCGCGTTGTCGTTTTGTCCCGACAGGTAGTAGATCCAGCCGAGATGTGAACTGGCTACAAACGAAAGCGGCTCGAGCTCTTCAGTGCGCTTCGCTTCCGCGATCGCTTCGTCGAAGCGTTCGACTGCTACGAGATAAGAGCTGTACCACTGATGCGCCGGCGCGTATGCGGGTTTGAGTTTGATCGCTTCCTGAAACTCACGCTCGGTCGCGGTACGATCCCAGTCCCAGCGAAACTTGATGAACGCCATCGACGTGTGAGCTTCGGCTGAGTTCTCGTCGATCTCAAGTGCTTTGGTCGCGGCTTCTTTCGCCTTCGGAAAACCTTCCGTCGGATCGAGCCGTCCGTAGACAACGAGCATATTGTAACAGTCAGCGAGTCCCGCGTACGCCTCGCCATAGTTCGGATCGATCGCGATGGCCTGGTTGAAATAGTCGATCGCCTGCTGGAGCGCATCGGTCGTTCGCTTGTTCCAGGCGTTGCGGCCTTTTAAATAAAGACCATACGCTTCGAGCTGTTTCTTCTCCTCGACATTTAACTTCAAACGCAGGTTCTCGAAGATGTCGCGCGAGATGTCGTCCTGCACGAGCAGCGCGTCGGAAAGCTTGTGATCGTAATGCTGGCCCCACAGTTGAGCGACATTATTCACATCGATCAGATCAGCTTGAATGCTGATGATGTCGCCGTGGCGACGCAGCTTTCCAGTGACTACGGCTTGGACGTTTAATTCGTGCCCTACTTTGCGCAGATCGAGTTCCTGGCCTTTGTAACCGGCAACAACTCCGCGCGGCACCACGCGCAACTGCGGTAACTTCGTAAGACTATTGATCAAGCTCTCGGCGATCTTGTCGTTGATATATTGAGCATCCGGATCTGAAGATTCATCGACAAACGGAAGGACCGCGATCGATTGAATCGCGGACGGGTTTCCAGCTTTGCCGGCGCTCGTGAAGTAGACCACGCCGATGATGCTAACGACGACGAGACCCGCGACGAGTACAAAAATCGGAGTGCGCTTGATGCGGGCCGATTGATTGGCCGTGTTTGGAATTGAGACAACCGGCTCGGGCACTGACAATGAGCCACTTCCGTTGCCGGACGGCTCGCTCGTTTCCGCGACGAAGCGGTAGCCGCGTCGCGGCACCGTCTCGATAAACTGAACGCCACCCGCCGTCTCACCGAGCGCCTTTCGCAGAAGCGAGATGTTTTGTGTGAGATTTCCCTCTTCGACAAAGGTGTTTGGCCAGACTCTCTTCATCAGATCGTCCTTGGAGACGACCTGCCCGCCATGTTCAACGAGGGTCACGAGGATGTCGAAGACCTTCGGAGTGAGCGGAACCAGTTCACCCTCGCGCAGCAGGACGCGTTCCGCGACTTTAAGGCGGAAACGACCGAACTCGTAGCTGTGATTGTCCTGCTGATCCATTAGATCGGGCCTTTGAGAAATATCTTTGAGGAAATCTTGAGTGCCGTCTGAGGACTTGCCGCGCCCACAGGCCTAAGATTCGACCTCAGAAAGTTCTTAAAACAAGTCTGACAAGACAAGTAGTTGGGCGAAGTGATTGTAATGCAACCACTGCCGCTACGCCACCAAAGAGAATTCAAGCGAGGGATCTCCCCATGATCAACGAAAAAAAGAACTCCGAGGTTATTGAAACCTCACTGATCTATCTTTTGAGTGCAGCCGTCGCCGTAGGCGCTTTCATCCTTGTCTGGCTAATTTCACTGCTGCTGGGATCTGGCCGGGCGTGATTTTCTGATCAAGATCCAGGAACTTGCGGCGCTCGCGAGGGCCAACGCTGCCGCAGTGAACATGATTACCCGAAACCCACGTACAAAAGCCGCCGCGACCGTTGCTTTCAACTGCTCCCGCATCGCTGAATCAATATCAGACGGCAACTCCAAACCTGCCAACTTCACTCGCTCCTCGTAAACGGAATGCCTCATACGATCGTCCAGTTGCAGTTCGTTCATCCGGCTCGCGAGGGTTTGGCTGAACGTGTGCAACATCATCACCCCAAACACGGCAATCGCCAATAACCCAGCCGTGCGCGACACCGCATTATTAATACCCGACGCCACACCGGCCTGTTCCTCACCAACAGCGGTCATCACGGTGGTCGTCAAAGGCGCCACAGTGATCGCCATTCCGAGTCCGAGCACGATGACCGCCGGAAAGAAACTCGTCCAGTAGTTTCCGCTGATCGACGGAACAGCGAAGAGCGCAAAACCCGCCGCGGCAATGATCGGACCGATGGTCAACGGCAAACGACCGCCAAAGCGATCGATCAATCCACCTGACCAGCGGGAGAGCGAAAACATCAACGCGACGAACGGCAGCAACGACGCGCCCGCAGCCGTCGCAGAGTAGCCCTGGATCTGAATCAGATTGAGTGTGAAGAAGAACAACGTTCCGCCAAGCGCGGCGTACAAGAACAACGTCAACAGATTCGCGCCGGAGAAGTCGTGACTGCCGAACAAGTGCAGCGGCACCATCGGGTTCTTAGTGCGCGCTTCGTTGAAGATGAAGAGCGCCAGCAACATCACGCCGCCGATCAACGTCCCCAACACGAACGGACTTGAGAAACCGAGTCGCGGCGATTCGATGAGGCCGTAGACGAGGCCGCCGAGCCCGATTGTGGCGAGTGTTGCGCCCGGCCAGTCGAGTCGCCCGTGATGTACCTTCTCACTACTCTCCGGTACTTTCCAGATCGAGATTACGAGCACTGCGACTGCTAGCGGCAGATTCAAAAAGAACGCCGCGCGCCAACTCAGATGCTCCACGAGCCAACCGCCGAGCACTGGACCAATCGCAGTCGTGATCGCGGAAAACCCCGACCATGTGCCAATCGCTTTGCCGCGCTTGTTCTCATCAAAAGAAGAGCTGATGAGCGCGAGACTTCCGGGAACGAGCAGTGCACCGCCGATTCCCTGCACTGCGCGAGCGATGATCAATTGTTCGATGTTTGCAGCTAGACCGCAAAGCGCGGACGCAATCGCGAAGATCACGACGCCGAGGTCGAAGATGCGACGACGTCCATAACGATCGCCGAGCGAACCGCCGACGAGCAGAAGCGCGGAGAGAAAGAGCGAGTACGCTTCAACAACCCACTGAATTCCGATCGCGGTCGCATTGAGGTCCTTTTGCAGAAACGGCAGGGCAACATTGACGACCGTGCCATCGATAAAAGCCATGCTCGAGGCCAGAATCGTCGCCGCTAAAACATATCGTCCGCGCACATCCGTGTTCATCCGCGGCTAAAAAGGTTCGTCAATCGACTCGCTCTGCTTAGTGAAAAACTTTGGACCATCAGGCGTGATGTACAGACAGTCTTCGAGGCGAATGCCAAACTCACCATAGATCACGATCGTGGGCTCATCACTGAAACACATCCCCGGCTGGATCGGCGTCTTGTTGCCACGCACGAAGTTGGTCCATTCATGCCCATCGAGACCAATGCCGTGCCCGGTGCGGTGCGGCAAACCCGGCACTTTGTAGTCAGGACCAAAACCCGCATCAGTGATCACTTTGCGC
>DATDFT010000119.1:0-10721 GCA_036522475.1 Pyrinomonadaceae bacterium
GAATGAACCGGCACGTGAAATCGATTATGGAAGGGATTCCGATAGGGATTGTTGATAAGGCTTTTATTCATGGCTTGCTTGCTCCTCGCTACGTTCGCTGAAGGGCTCAGCGCTGCGTTACGACCGCACGAAGCAATGACCGTGCCCGATCACGAAGCGATTGAGTATCTATGACTTAGCTGACGCCGGGCACGAGATGGTGCGCATATCCGTCAGCCGATACACCAACACGTTTACCAGTTGCCACTCTGTCGAACGCATAGCCCTACACAACGTCGAGTGCAACGTGGTCCACGCAACCGCCATCAAACCCTCCGCGTAAATGCCGCGGCTCCCTTCTCCCGCTTGCAAAAGCATTCGAGTCTTGCTAAACCTCGTCAACGGAATGCCCCCAACAAGGGAGAAGTATCATGAAGAATACATTTCGACTTCTGCTCTCCACTTTACTTTTGATTTCACTCTCGACTCCGCTCCTTGCCGACACAATTCGTCTTAAAGACGGCAGCGTTATTCGTGGTCAGGTGATCGGCTTTAAGGACCAGCAGTTCACGATTCTGATCGGCGGAAATGCAAAAGGCAGACGCGGGCAGACCACTGTCTATGTTGAAGACGTTGAATCGATTGAGTTTGACTCAAACAACGGTAACGCAAACGTCACTGACGACAGCACCGCGCGCAACAACCCTCCTCCCATGAGCCGGCCTTCGAGCCCGGTCAATCAACCGGATAACAACTCAGATTCCCGAACCGCCGACACGACACCCATTTCTTCAGCTCCGACTCCGACTTTCTTTACGATCAAAGTCGCCGTCAGGGCCGACAACTCAAACAACGGTTGGACAAACAGCGGCCTCGTCGTGCGCAAGGGTCAAAGGCTGCGAATCAGTGCTTCAGGCCGGGTATCACTCGGGCACGGGCGTTTTTCAACACCAGGCGGACTGGCAGGCGTTCAGGACAACGACAAGCTGATGCGCAACGAAGCCACAGGGGCGCTGATCGCCGTCATCGGCGACGATAACGACGACTTTATCCTGATCGGACCGAGGCGAGAATTCATCGCCCAGCGCGATGGTGTGCTGTTCCTGGGTGTCAATGAAGGCGATTTGACGGATAATACCGGCAGCTACGATATCGTGATCGAGGCTGAAGCTAGCGGCCGTTAGTGGTAAACTCGCGTCAGATCCCCAGCATCAGACGACTGATAACCTCGGAGAAGGATAGATGTCGCTGGTTAGCTTTGCCTCAGGCAGGGCGCCGCTCTTCCTCGCTTTATGGCCTTCGGGAGTCGAAAAACTATGAGATTTAATCGTTCTAATCCCTTTTTTGCTGTTGCGCTCTCGTTACTGCTGCTCGGCGCCAGTGTTAATACGGGGTGGTCGCAGTCCAGACGCCAGCCACCCAGCTCTAACGAAAAGAAAAACAAACGTCCCGGCGAAACTAAACCCGGCGAAGACCAGGAGCCGCTTCCCAAGGACATTCAGCCAACCAAGCCCCAGGACATCGAAAAAGTCAGCATCTCAACGCAGATCGTCAACGTCGATGCCGTCGTTTACCACAAGAAAAGTGGCCAAATCGTTGCGGGCCTGAAGAAACCAAACTTCGCGATCTTCGACAATGGCGTAAAAGTCGACATCACAAACTTTTCCACCCCAGAAGCGCCGATCACCGTCGCGATGGTGGTGGAATACAGCAAGTGGTCTGAGCTTTTTGGCTTGTACGGCAATCACGGCTACGAGCCCGGCACGTATGAAGTGATTCGCCCGACCGCGATGTTTCTTTCCCAATTCATCAAGCCACCGGACGATTACGTTTCGGTGGTCGCGTTTGATATTCGTCCGACGCCTCTGACTGACTTCACGAACGATCCAAGCCGGTTGCAGCAAGTCATTTCGTTGCTGCTGAGAAACCAGCCGGCGTTTCGCGAGACGAATTTGTTTGACGCGCTGAAGTTTGTGCTCGTCGGCGGACGCGGCGACTCGGTCGTGCTGGAAGATTCGAAGTCTGAGAAATCCGATTACTCAGGGCTTGCCGCTGTCCAGGGACGAAGGCGCGCGGTCATCCTCGTCGCATCCGGCATCGATACTTTCAGCAAGATCAACTACGGCGATGCACGCAAGGTGCTTCAGAACGCGGGCGTGCCTGTTTACATCATCGGCACGGCAAACATGTTCAAGAAGCTCTACGGCGATTCGCTTCCGGCTACGGACAGTTTGACGGGAATGCCCGGACGCATGAGCTGGTTACAGGCTGACAACACCCTCCAAACGTTCGCGAAGGAAACAGGCGGCGCGTATTTTCCGGTGACGTTTGAAGGCGAGTTGCCGAAGGTCTTGAGTAGTATCAACGCGCTGCTGCGGAGTCAGTACAGTCTCGCGTTCAACCCCGGCGACGTCCACGACGGCAAGCAGCACAAGTTGCAGGTCAGAGTTGATGTGGATGGTGACGGAACGTTCGACGACAAAGAGTATGTGGTCCAGGCGCGGCAGTTCTACAATTCACCCAAGCCAACCGCGAGTGGTGATAAGAACGGTGGCGATAAGAATCACGCACCGTAAATCTTCAACCGAAATTCATCGTTGAACGAGACGATCTCCGCTTTGCGGCCGGAGTATCGTCTCGCCTCACGCAGCAACGCCGGCAATCCCTGCAACGAGAGTATCAGTCCATACGCAGCATTCGTCAGCACGGCCGCGAGTCTTGGATTCAAACGTTCAGGCATGCCATAACGAATCGCCTTCTGCGCCACCGGCGAGAAGCCGGCACTGCGACGCGAATTCACAAACTCCAGCGAGTGGTCGAACACATTCACACGGCTGGGCAGATCTCTCAGCGCGAGATCCCTGTGCGCAAGCATGTTTGTAATCGCTTCCGCAACCGCGCCTCGGTGATAACTCGCGCGCGCCGGTACCGGTGAGTCGTCAGCAATGCCTCGCGGGCGCACGTCCGAAAGATCGCAGTAGCGGTAAATAAAACGCGCAAGCCCCTCGGAAATCGACAGCAAGTTACCAGATAACTTCACGCGCTCGACGATCGGCGACTGTAGTGAATCACCGGAGAACCTCGTCGCAGTTACCGCCGCTCGCGGCTGCAGCTCCGTCACGCGATCGTCGCGGCCAAACAACAACAAACCCGCAACAGTCGGCACGATATCCTGACCATCGTTTGTAGCCAGCAGTAGATCGCGTTCGAGCACTTCCGCAGTCGGATAACCAACTACAGTCGCTTCCTCGAATGCTCCTCCTTCAAACTCGCGCAGGTAACTCCACAAATGCGCTTCGTCAATGTCAGCTATTGACGCGCCGAGCGCGGGCACGTCTTCATAGCGAATCGGGCGTGCTTCATCCAGCAGCGACGAGATCTCCTCGCGCGAAGCCTCGCGTTTCTCCGCACCGATGCGAAGGTAAAAGCGACCGTCACGCGTGCGATACGGGCGTCGTTTGCTTTCGATATCAAGCGCAACGATGCGCCGCCCGTTGTCGAGCGCGATGCGATCGATATAAGGCACGAGTGGAGGTTGGACCTCCTCGCGACAGATCCGCACAAGATCTTCCTGGACTCTCTCAGGATCATCGACGCCTTCGACTCGCAGTTGATCGTTGACACCGAAGACAATCACGCCGCCGCCCGTGTTTGCCAAGGCCACGATCTCCTGCGCGATCTTCTCGGTATTTGAGAGTTTGACTTTGAGTTCGAGAAAAGTATCTTCACCGCCGCGGATCAGCCGCAGCAGTTCGGTGCGTGAAGTTTGCGGTCCAGGGGTGGAAAGGATGTATTCCTGAAAGGAACGCTCCGTGGTGGGTTCGTGACGCTGGTTGCTGCGAAATCTTCTGCGAGCCATTTGTGTAGTGGCGGGGCTCCAAACCCGCCCGGATGCCGCGGAGCATCACTGGATTCAAAGTACCAACGCCAGTGTAACATCGTTCTTATAATCCGCGTAATCTGCGGCTTATTCATCCGCAGGTTCGCGGACCGCCTCGAGGATGTCGATTTCGCGTCTGGCGAGTAGCCCGCCGTGAAAGTTAATCATCAACGAATAGAGACCAACCGAAAGTAAAGCAAAGAGTGTCAGCAGGAGAAACTCGTTGAGCAGACTGCGCGTGAAGTAACCAACTAAGGTTGACACCAACGGCGGCACGAGCATCAGCAGTATCAGCGGAATCAAAAATAATCCCGCGACGCCCGACAGGTTCAAACGTTTTCCATACCGCATGCGTTTCGGAAAACGAATCGAGAGCCAGTTGCCGATAGTCGAGTTGATCGATGCGAAGGTCACGAAGGTCAACACGAGAAACAGCAGGCTATGTATCGTTATGTCTTGAAAGATGAGTGTATTTAGAATCAGCAGCACGATCACAAACATGAGCGCCACAAACGTGAGCACGATGTTTTTGCTGAGCAGAATCTTCCGCCTGTCGATCGGCGAGAGAATCAACGTCCGCATGCCACCTTCTTCAAATGCAAACATATTGCACGACAATCCCGCGAGTATTAAAAACACGTAGAGCACGCCACCGATCAGTAACAGACCCGAACCATACGCCATAAACCCATTCGGGATTCCGCGTCTCGTCGTTCCAAATTTTTGCGAGTTGATCAGACGTATGAAGATCACGAGCAGCGGCATCAACGCCATCATTCTTACCTGTGCATTACGCAGCAAGTAGCGGAATTCTTTCTCGACGAGCGCGGAAAGATCAGAAGACAAGAATGGTAACTGCCAACCTGCGTAAGTCGCAGCTTCGCTATTTTCAACGACCACCTTTTGCTTGCGACGTCCTTCGATACCGAGCGCCGCGCGCCGCACCACCCAGTAAGTCGCAACCATTAATACGACGGCATACGCACTCAACGTTAGAAACGCCGTTCCATAAGCAACCCCGGGCCTTCCAACTAACAAGAATGCGGCGGCTCCGGGCGGAGTCCATCGCAGCGAACGAAGTGAATCGGCATGCTTGAAAAGCAGCGGCACGATCTGTCCCGCGACTGCGGCGCCGAGTCCAACAACGACGCCGAGAAGCGCGACGACAGTTTCACCGCGCGCGCGTTTGCGTCGCAGCAGCGAACCGATGATCGTCGAAAGAAACTTCGATAACGCGACTCCCACGAGCGCGGCGGGTATCGCAGCGATCAGCGTGAACGAGAGTTTGTCTGAGCCGAGTCCCGCGCCAATCGCTATGGCCAGCACAGCAGGCACGAGAAACACGGAATGTAACGTCGTAAACTCGCTGATGAAATCAACGGCGAACAACTTGCGCAGCGTTATCGGATACAGCAGCAGTTTGCCCGCATCAAACTGCTTGCCGCCGCCGAGACTCAACGGCACAGTGGCCCACATCAGATACAAAACGCCGAAGATCGAAAAGAAGATAAACTCCGTCGAGAGATTCTGCGGCATGTCGCGCGCGGCAGTACGATGCAACGCACTGCCAAGCCCCTCGGGTTCGGTGAGCGTGTAAGCAACGAATCCGAGCACGAGCGCCAGCATAAGTGCGAACGCGAGTGCGATCACCATCCCCAGGAATGACGCCACTCGGTTGATGACAGCCTTCGACGAACGCAAAGAGTTGCGTAAGAGTCGCCACTTAAGCCAGATTAGTGTGCCTAGTTGAGCCATCCTTTGATGATTCAGAACGCTTACGTCGGACTCGGTTCCAATCTCGGTGATCGCGCCGGGCACCTGCTGCTCGCGGTGCGCGGCATGCTCGATGCCAGCTTGGATGTTATTCGACTCTCCAGCATTTACGAAACGGAACCCGTTGAATACGAACACCAGCCGGCGTTTCTCAACATGGTCGCCGAACTGCGTGGCTCGACACTTCCCTCGCCCGAGCAAACACTCGCACGGCTGTTACGGATCGAGTACGCGCTCGGCCGGACCCGCGACGTTCGCATGGGTCCACGCACGATCGATCTCGACCTGCTCATCTTCAAGGATCAACAAATCGAAACAGAGTTCCTCACTGTTCCTCATCCGCGACTTGTGACCCGCCGCTTTGTGCTCGTGCCGCTGAACGAGCTTGTGCCGGGCCTTGTTCATCCAGTGCTTGGGAAGTCGATCAGTGAGCTGTTATCCCAAACCAAAGACGAGTCTTCAGTGGTGCGCCGGAAACCAGCCAAAGCCACAGATTCCGCGGATTGATTGTGTAATCTGCGAAGACTATAATGCAGCCACTTGTTATCACGCCCTCGACATTTCCAGATTTCCCGTTTCACTGGCAATTCGATTGTCCACGTCTCGTGGTGTAAAGAGAACTGAAAATGCCCTATTTGAAGCCTGAAAGGCCGGAAAAGGTCAGTGCACCGTCTTTGCGGTTAAGTAAACAACGCGGCGAACGCCTTGTTTGTCTGACCGCGTACGACTATCCAACCGCGCGCATCGTGGATGAAGCAGGCATCGACGTGATTCTCGTCGGCGATAGTCTCGGCAATGTCGTTCTGGGTTACGGCAACACGGTACCGGTGACGCTCGAGGACATGCTGATCCATTTGAAGGCGGTGCGGCGCGCAGTGCAGCGTGCGTTGTTGGTCGTCGATATGCCGTACGGATCTTTTCACACCGGCGATGACGATGCGGTCAAAAACGCGTTGCGCCTGGTGAAGGAAGGCGGCGCCGAAGCAATCAAACTCGAAGGCGGACACAAGCGAGTTCACCTCGTGAAACGTTTGGTTGATGAAGAGATCAGCGTGATGGGCCACATCGGCCTGACGCCACAGTCAATTAATCAACTCGGCGCGTACAGAGTGCAGGGAAAAACTGCAAAGGCGGCGCAACAGTTAATCGATGATGCAAAAGCAATGGAAGACGCCGGCGCATTTGCAGTGGTCCTGGAAGTCGTCCCTCGCGAGATTGCAAAAGTGATCACTGAAACCATCAGTATTCCGACGATCGGAATCGGCGCCGGTGTTCACTGCGACATTCAGGTGTTGGTCCTGCACGACATGCTCGGGCTGTCGTTTGGTAAACAGGCTCGCTTCGTTCGTCCTTACGCAAACCTGCGTGAGGTGATGACGGACGCAGTCACCCGCTACGCCGACGACGTCAGAAACGGCACTTACCCATCCGAAACGGAGTCGTATGCGCTATCTGCTGAAACGGCGGAAGAGATGCATATCGACATTCCAGCGAGAGACTCAAAAGCCGAGAAGTCCTAAATCCAACCTCAACTATGGAGATCATCAATCGCCGCCAGCGCATGAGTTCCGTCGCGCGCAAAATTCGCCGTGAACAGGATAGAACTGTGGGACTGGTGCCGACGATGGGCGCGCTCCACGAGGGACATCTGAGTTTGGTCCGTGAAGCGCGGCGCATGTGTGACGTTGTCGTGGTTACTGTGTTCGTGAATCCCGCGCAGTTTGGACCAGGCGAAGACTTCGAGCATTACCCGCGCGACCTGACGAAAGACACGGCGCTGTTGACAGACTACAACGTCGATTACATCTTTGCGCCGACGATTGAAGAGATCTATCCGAAAGGTTTTTCGACTTACGTAAATGTCGAGGGACTTTCGGAGCAACTCGAAGGCGCTTCGCGTCCCGGTCATTTTCGGGGCGTTGCCACGGTCGTGACGATCCTGCTCAACACCATCAGACCTGACTTTGCGTTCTTCGGGCAGAAGGATGCGCAACAGGCGCTGATCATTCGTCGCCTTGTTAAAGACCTCGCGTTCGATACCGAGGTTGTTGTGCTACCGATCGTACGTGAGGATTCAGGTCTGGCGATTTCGTCACGCAATCTTTACCTGACGCCTGACGAGCAGAATTCAGCGACCGTGATTCACAAGGCATTGATTCAGGCCAAGCAGGCTTTCAAGGAAGGCGAGCGCAATCCGAACCGCATTATCGACGTGGTTCGTAACACGATTGACGCTGAGCCCCGCGCGCGTTTGGATTATGTAACAGTCGCTGACGCGGAGACACTCGAAAAGTTGGACCGTATCGACGAGCGACCGACCCTCATCGCTGTCGCCGCGTATGTCGGCAAAACGCGACTGATCGACAACCTGATTTTGAATAAAGTGAAGAAGAAAGACGTTGCCGCTCCACAGTAAGAAGCATATCCATTTCACCCTCAACGGCGAACAAGCTGAGGTCGCCTTCGCACCGCACAAGACGCTGCTCGAAGTTTTGCGTGAGGATCTGAATCTCACTGGCACGAAGCACGGCTGCGAGCTCGGCGAATGTGGCACTTGCGCCGTGCTCGTCGACGGGCGTTCGATTCTTTCGTGTTTGATGCTCGGTCTCGACGCCGAGGGTCGCGACGTTAAGACCATCGAAGGCATGGCCCATGGACCAGAGCTTCATCCCTTACAACAAACATTCGCTGATCTTGGCGCGGCGCAGTGCGGATACTGTTCACCCGGCTTCTTACTCGTCGCTGAAGAGTTGTTGAAGAAAACGCCGAACCCGTCACGCGCCCAGATTCAGGAAGCATTGTCAGGGAACCTGTGTCGCTGCACTGGATATATTAAAATCTACGAGGCTGTCGAATTAGCTGCTGCACGAATGCGCGGCGAAGAAGTTGAACTGCCAAAAGAAAGTATTTACGGATTAGATTAATCTGTGAAATCTGTGGATAAAAATCTGAACGTTGTCGGGAAACCTTTTCGCAAGGTCGATGCGCGCGCGAAGTGCGTCGGGCAAACGAAATTCGCGGACGACATCGTTTTGCCGCGCATGTTGTTCTGCAAGATGCTTCGATCGCACTTGCCTCACGCGCTGGTCAAAAGTATCGACGTCTCCAAAGCGCTGGAAATGCCCGGCGTTTTTGCTGTCGTCACGGGCAAGGACTTTCCGATTCCCTACGGTATCCTGCCGGTCAGCCAGGACGAGCACGCGCTCTGCACTGATAAAGTGCGCTTCATCGGCGATCCAGTGGCGGCTGTTGCGGCAATCGATGAAGACGTCGCGTTCGACGCGATGAACTTGATCGAAGTCGAATACGAGCCACTTGAAACCATCTCATCCATCGATGACGCTGTGCTGATCGATGAGCCGCGCATTCACGATTACGGCGACAGCGGCAACATTCATAAGAAAGTCTCGCTCGAGTTCGGCAATGTTGATGAGGGTTTTGTTGATGCGGATCTCGTTCGTGAGGACACTTTCTTCTACGAAGGCAACACGCACCTGCCGTTGGAGCAGCACGCCGCGGTCGCGCACTTCGATTCGGACGGAAAGATCACGCTCTGGAGTTCGACTCAGACTCCGCACTACGTTCATCGTGCGCTTGCGAAAGTCCTTGGATTGCCTGCAAGTCACATTCGTGTGATTGCGACGCCAAACGGCGGCGGCTTTGGCGGCAAGAGCGATCCGTTCAACCATGAAGTGGTGGTTTGCAAGCTGGCG
Organism: Pyrinomonadaceae bacterium; assembly: GCA_036522475.1. Classification (GTDB taxonomy): domain Bacteria; phylum Acidobacteriota; class Blastocatellia; order Pyrinomonadales; family Pyrinomonadaceae; genus PSRF01. The sequence goes on from DATDFT010000119.1 coordinate 9,346, forward strand.
ATGTTAACGGGTCGTCCGGTGAAAGTAACGTTGACGCGCGAAGAGGTGTTTTACTGTCATCGTGGCCGGCATCCTGTGCTGATGCGTGTGAAGACGGGTGTGAAGAACGATGGCGCGATCACCGCGATGCACTTTCAGACGTTTCTCGATGGCGGTGCATACGGAAGCTATGGAGTTGCGAGTACGTTCTACACGGGCGCGCTGCAAACGGTCACGTATGACGTGCCGCGTTACAAGTTCCAGGGGCTGCGCACCTTTACGAACAAGGCGCCGTGTGGTCCAAAACGCGGACACGGCACACCGCAGCCGCGTTACGCGTTGGAAGTTCATCTCGACAAGATTGCGGAACAACTCAAACTCGATCCGGTTGAGATTCGTCGCCGGCATCTCGTGCCGCCTAATTCAGTGACGGCCAACTACCTGCGCATCGGCAGCATGGGGTTGGGCCAGTGTATCGACAAGGTCGTCGAAGGGTCGCGCTGGCGCGAGCGTTTTTCGTGGGACCAGGATAAGCGCAAGCTGCCGTTTGGCAAAGGCATCGGCATCGCGTGTAGTTCGTATCTGTGCGGCGCCGGGTTGCCGATCTACTGGAACAACATGCCGCAATCGGGTGTGCAGCTTCGTCTCGATCGCCAAGGTGGCGTGTGCGTGATGTGCGGCTCGACTGACATCGGGCAGGGTTCTGATTCGATACTCGCGTACATCGTCGCTGAAATTCTCGGAATCGATCCGTTTGATATTCGCGTTGTTACTGCCGATACGGATCTGACACCGGTCGATCTTGGAAGCTATTCGAGTCGCGTGACTTTGATGACCGGCAACGCAGCGATTCAGGCTGCGGAACGCGCGCGTGAACAGCTCGTGCTGGCGGTGGCGGAGAAACTCGGCGTTCCGATCGAGAATCTCTCGCTCGCTGAGAGGCGTGTGTTTGATGTTGAGAATCCTGAGGTTGGTGTTTCGTTTGCGGAAGCGGTGGTGCTGGCGGAGTCGAAGTTTGGAACGATTGGAACGGTCGGTTCTTACAAGCCGCCGCGCTCGCCCGGTAAGTACAAAGGATCGGGAGTTGGACCATCACCGGCGTACAGCTACTCGGCTGCTGTCGCTGAAGTGGACGTGAATCCCGACACGGGGATCGTGGTGGTTGAGCGCATCTGGATCGCGCACGACATCGGCCGTTCGATCAATCCGATGCTGGTGATGGGCCAGGTAGAAGGCAGTGTTTACATGGGCCTCGGCGAGATCTTGATGGAAGAGATGGCCTATCGCGAGAATCGGAATGTTGTGCACAAGTTTCCGTCAATGCTCGAATACAAGAGTCCGACGACGATGGAGATGTGCGACGTCAAGACGTATCTGATCGAAGACCCGGACCCGAA
>DATDFT010000120.1:0-6902 GCA_036522475.1 Pyrinomonadaceae bacterium
CGTAGAGATATCGAGAAACGCAGCGCCAATCGTCTCACCTGCCGTGCAAACTGCCGCCAGGAACACCGGTTCGCGCGCCTCGAGTAACTGCGGATCGATCGGCGTTCCCGGCGTAACGATGCGCACAACCTCGCGTCGTACGAGTTTCTTTGTCTTGCCGGCTTCTTCAGTCTGCTCGCAGATCGCCACACGATAGCCTTTGCGGACGAGACGCGCGATGTAGTTCGCGGCGGAGTGATGAGGTACGCCGCACATCGGCACCGGATTGCCGCTGTCTTTTTGACGCGCTGTGAGTGTGATTTGCAGTTCACGCGAACCGGTTACTGCGTCGTCGAAAAAGAGTTCGTAGAAGTCGCCGAGACGAAAAAACAGCAGCGTTCCCGGATGTTGCTGCTTCAGTTCCTGGTACTGCCGCAGCATTGGCGTTGGATTTGAATTGTTCATGTGTGAGCTTGAATGGCGAAGCATGATGCCACAAAAAGTGATTAGCCACAAAAAGGCGCATCAGACACAAGAACTAAAACAACAAGCAGTCAATCATAAATCTGCTTTTGTGGCACATGTGCCTTTTTGTGGCTAATGTTTTGTGGTAAGTTCCCGGCGTGGAATTTCTGACCAACTCTCTGCAAGAGCATCTGGAAACCATTCACAAGTTAATCGATGCAGCGGTCCCGCAGATCGAGGAATCTGGTCAGATGATCTGCGACGCGCTGACGAGCGACAGGAAGATTCTGATCTGCGGTAACGGCGGCAGCGCCGCTGATGCGCAACACATCGCGGCGGAGTTGGTTGGCTGTTACGAAAAACAGCGTCGTTCGTGGCCGGCAGTTGCATTGACCACCGACACCTCTGCGCTGACGGCCGTTAGCAACGATCTCGGTTACGAACAGGTGTTTGCAAGACAAGTTGCAGGGCTCGCGCAAACGGGCGACGTACTGATCGCGATCAGCACGAGTGGCAAGTCGAAAAATGTTTTGCGCGCGGCGGAAGCAGCGCGTGAACGAGGTTGCAAAACGATCGGACTGACGGGCGCGACTGCCGATCCGCTCGGTTCTCTCTGCGACATCACCGTCGCCGTGCCGTCAACGCGCACGGCGCGAGTTCAGGAGGCTCACATAACAATCGGACATCTCTGGTGCGAGATGGTCGATCGCATTTCGTGAACAAATTCGCTGCGGGCGGAATTCTCTCTAGTAGTAGTTTTGAAAATTAGTTGCTGCCTCGCAAGAGAGGCTTCCCCTCGGGGTATCTGTGTGGTCGTTTTCGTCACGCAAGGGTACAAGTGTATCGAATGAACGCAAACAAGAAAAAGAAACGCAAGAAGAAGACGGCCCTCGTCGTCTGTCAGGATCGAAAACAGTTTTGGACTACACAGACTCAGTTTTGGCAATGGGTGCGTGAAGGCGTTGTCATTAAGATCGGGGAACAGCCGTTGACCGGGTTATTCAAACGCGAGCACGAAGAGTTGATGGTGTTGTTGAGTAACACGGTTTTGAATCTGGCGCATCCGAATCATATGCGCGAGGCGCTTTTGTCGCGAAGAATAGGCATGTCAGGGAAATAATCCGTGTAATCCGTGTAAAAAAATGATTCGCCTTTTTATAGCTTTAGGATTTTTGCTGGTTATCAGCCCGCAGCAGCCTGCTGATGATCGTTACCGGATCGGTGCCGGTGACGTGCTCGACATCCGTGTCTACAATCGCCCGCAGTTGTCACGCGAGGCGGTGCGCGTCGAAGGCAACGGCATGATTCGCATGCCGCTGATCGAATCGGAAATCCAGGCGGCGTGTGCGACAGAAGGCGAACTGGCGAAAGAGATCTCGACGCGATATGCGAAGTATTACAAGAACCTTCAAGTGGACGTATTCATCAAGGAGTACCACTCGCAGCAGGTGGCGATCATCGGAGCAGTGAACGACCAGAGTCGTTTTGAACTGCAAAGACGCGTGCGCTTGCTGGAGTTACTGACTTATGCCAAGGGCCCGTCGACGAAAGCTGGTCAAACGATCAACATCGTCCATTCAACAACAACCACCTCACCATGCAAGCAGGCGGACGAGTCCGATCCGAACAGTGCGTTCTCGAGTTACAAGCTGAACGACGTTCTGCAAGGCGATCCGAAATCCAATCCGTATCTCGAAGCGGGCGACATCGTCACGATCCCGGAAGCGGATCAAGTTTACGTAGTCGGGAATGTTTTCATGCCGCTGACGATCGCGTTGAAAGAGCCGATCACGTTGACGCGCGCGATCGCGATGGCCGGCGGACTCAAGCAGGACACTCGCAAGGACAAGATTCGCGTTTTGCGCCAGGAGCCCGGCACGAGGATTAGAAAAGAGATCATGGTGGATCTCTACGCGATCGAGAAGAAACGATCCGAAGACCTGGCTCTCGCGCCAAACGACATCGTCGACGTGCCCACATCCGCGGGCAAGAGCTTTCTGCGCAGCCTGATTCAGGGGGTCGCGCCAGGTGTCGGACAACTGCCCGTACGCGTCGTGCCGTAACAAAAAATGAAACCCACAAACGAGCTCGTAAAGCGAGAAGCGCCGGTCGACGCGCTCGATCGGCCCGTCGAGCCGCCGCAATCGTATAACTACGGTGTCGATCCTAACGCCGAGAACGAAGTTCACCTGCTCGACTACTGGCGCGCGATCCGCAAGCGTCTGTGGCTTGTTCTCGGCATTGTCGCACTCGTCACGATGCTCTCGGTCGTTTACGTCGCACGCAAACCGGATGAGTACGAAGCGCAGGCACGAGTGCAAGTCGATCTGGAAGAGAGTACCAACCTGGTTAACAATCAACGCCCGCTTTACGGACCAACCGACGATCCGATCTACTTCAACACTCAACTCCAGATCCTCGTCAGCCCCGGCTTGATGCGGCGCGTGGTCCGGACTCTCGATCTCGAACACAACCCGGATTTCTTCAAAGGCGATCCGGCGCAAAGACCTTCAACGTGGCAAAGACTCCTGCGTATGGTCGGACTGGGAAAAGCTCAGGATCCGGCATCCAAGCCTCCGGATCAGTTGCCGCTCACCACCACTGTCGGACAAGCAACGGCGCGTGAAGATCTGAACGAAGCCAAACGTCTCGCGCCGTACGTCAACAACATTCTCAGCGGGCTCAAAGTCGATCCGGTTAAAGAGGCGCGCGGCTATTACAAAGAGACACGTTTAATTGATATCAAGTTCAGTCATCCGGTGCCGGACGTGACTTCGAAAGTCGTGAACGCGATCGCCGAGACTTACGTCTTCTCAAACCTCGAAAAGCGTACCGAAGCCAATAGCACCACCGGCGACTTTCTCCAGAAACGCATCGCGGAACTTCAGCAACAGATTCGCACCTCCGAAGAGCGCCTCGCCAACTACGCCAAGAACAACCAGATCATCTCGCTCGATCCAAACCAGAACACGGTCGTCGAACGTCTCGCCGGTCTCAATCAGCAACTGCTCCAGGCCGAAAACGATCGCAAGACGGCTGAAGCTGCTTACAACGCCGCCAAAGGTCCGGATGCTGCCGACGCCTTGGTAGAAGACGGCGCCAAACCGACCAACGATCTCGAAGCGAAGCTGGGCGAATTGCGACAGAAGCGTGCGTTGCTGTTGGTTGACGCCACCGAAGAAGCGCCGGAAGTCAAGGAAGTCGATCAGCAGATCAAAGAGCTCGATTCGCAGTTGAAGGATCTGCGCAGTCGGAAGTCTGCGACGTTGCTGACGAATCTGAACACGCGTTATCAACAGGCACTCGAACGCGAACAGTCGCTTCGCAAAGCGTTCGAGCAACAGCGTGCGGAGACTCTCTCGCAGAATGAAGCAGCAATCAATTACCGCATCATCCAGCAGGAGATCGAAACCAATAAATCGCTGCTGAACGGATTGCTCTCGCGTGCGCGCGAAAACGACGTCGTCATGGCGGGAAAGCCAAACAACATCTCGATCGTCGACTACGCGCTCACGCCCGACACGCCCGTTGGTCCAAACCGCGCGCGCACGGTCATCGCTGCGTTCTTCCTGTCGATCGGATTGGGTCTCGGCTTGGCGTTGTTCTTCGAGTATCTCGACGACACGGTCCACTCGACTGAAGAAGTCGAACGCGTGTTGCACCTGCCGGCGCTCGCGGTGATCCCATCTGTCGGCAACGCCGCGCGGCGGCGTGTGCTTCCGGGAATCTCCGGCAGCACGGCACTGCAAAAGCAAAACGGCAACGGCAATGGCAACTCTGAGTTGTTGATGAACGTCGATAGCCGTTCGCCGCTCGCAGAGGCTTATCGACATCTGCGCACTTCCGTGTTGCTATCGACGGCAGGCCGTACGCCAAAGTCACTGTTGGTCACGTCGAGCCTGCCAGGTGAAGGGAAGACGACGACCGCGGTCAACACCGCGATCAGTTTGGCGCAGACCGGCGCGAGCGTCGTGATTATCGATGCGGACATGCGCCGGCCACGTCTGCAAAGCATCTTCGACATGCAGGGACAGCAGGGACTCAGCTCGATTCTTTCGAGTGACGCTTCCGAAGACGAGATGCTGTCGTTGGTGCGCAGCGACGAAGAGAGTGGGTTGAGTGTCTTGACTTCCGGACCGATTCCGCCGAATCCGGCTGAGTTACTCGGGTCAGATCAGATGCACCGGCTGCTGGCAGTGCTGCAAGCAAAGTACACGCACGTGGTCATTGATTCGCCGCCGGTCAGTTCGTTTACGGATGGTGTGTTGATCTCGACGATGGTTGACGGCGTGTTGCTCGTGGTCCATGGCGGCAAGAGCTCAAGGCACATCGTGCGGCGATCCAAACAACTGTTGAACGATGTGGGCGCAAAGATCTTCGGCGTGGTGCTGAACAACATCAACCTCCAGTCGCACGATTATTACTACTACCAGACTTACTACGGCCAGAAGTACTACGAGAAGGCTTAGGCCGCGAAAATCTGCGGCAAAACTGATGTCCGACCTCGCTATCCGCTGCGAGAATTTAAGCAAGCGATACCGGATCGGATCTCCTGAGCGTTACAGAACGCTGCGAGATGCGATCTCCGACACGGCTCTCGCCTCCTTTCGCCGCCCTTTTCACCGCTTTAGGAACAACTCACAAAACGGTCACGGATACATCTGGGCGCTGCAAGACGTCTGCTGCGAAATCAAGCGTGGCGAGGTAGTCGGCATCATCGGCCTGAACGGCGCCGGGAAGAGTACGCTGTTGCGCATTCTCTCGCGCATCACGTCGCCCACGCGCGGAGTCGCGGAGATTTACGGGCGTGTAGGGTCGTTGCTTGAAGTCGGCACTGGTTTTCATCCCGAGCTCACCGGGCGTGAGAACATTTATCTCAACGGCGCGATCCTCGGCATGCAGAAGTCTGAGATCAATCGTAAGTTCGACGAGATGGTTGCATTTGCGGAGGTCGAACAGTTTCTCGATACGCCCGTGAAGCGTTATTCGAGCGGGATGTACGTGCGACTCGCGTTTGGCGTCGCGGCGCATCTGGAGACGGAAGTGCTGCTGGTTGACGAGGTGCTGGCGGTTGGCGACGCGCAATTTCAAAAGAAGTGCTTCGACAAGATGCGCGAGATCGGCACGCAGGGACGCACGATTCTGTTTGTCAGCCACAATATGTCGGCGGTGAGAAGTATTTGTCAGCAGGCACTCATCATTGAGAAAGGCAGGGTAGTGGCTCAGGGAGAAATTGATGAGACAGTCGATCGATATCTTTCGGAGATCAACACTTCGCAAGCTCTGGATGAGACGGTTGAGACCAATACTTTTTTGGTGACTTCGGTCGAGGTCGCTTCCGTTGCCGGTCCAGTGATCAAGACTTTCGACACCGTACAGGTGAAGGTGCGGTTTGTTCCGCATGCTGACATACAAGATCCCGGGCTTTACGTCTCGTTTTTGACGATGGACTCGCGGCGGCTCACGGGACTCGATCTGAAAGACTTCATCACCACTTCATCACTGCCTGCAGGGCAGCCCGCTGAGCTCGGCTTCACGATCGAATCGTTGCCGCTGTTGCCGGGCACCTATCGCATCGAGATTCATCTGAAGGACATGGCGAGACGGCTGATTGAGTTTGTGCCGCGGACGTTCAAGTTCGAAGTTGCGGAGACGGAAGTTTACGGTGGCAGAAAACTCGACGGTTGGTTTGGAAACATCGGGCTAAGAGCGCGCGGGATCGATTTCTCCCGCAAAGGCGCAAAGGCGGAAAGATGATTGCTCGGATAAAAAACTTTGCGCCTTTGCGCCTTTGCGGGAAATATTTGTCTGCACCGCGGGCGGAAAACGACTACGCCACGCACGTTCCGATCCTGATCGGACTCGCACGCATGCGCCCGATCAAAAGCGTACTCGAGTTTGGTTGCGGTCATTACAGCACCCTCACATTTCTGAATCGTGCGGCCTTTCCGCAACTCCTGCGACTGCACTCGATCGAGAACGATGCAGTCTGGAGCGAGACCATTCAGGAGTTGGCGAAGGATGACGAGCGTTGGACGCTGCAACTCACCGGCAGTCACATAGCAGATGCTGTTACGGACCTGGATCTCGAGGACTTTGATCTGATCCTGATCGATGATTCAAAAACGAGTGCCGAACGCGTCGCAACTATCAGTGCCGTAGCAAAGAAACACCCACAGCGTCCCTGGATCGCCATTCACGATTTCGAAGTTGGCGAATATCAAGAAGCCGCCTCTGCTTTTCGGCGACGATACAAGTTCCGTGCTTACACGCCGAAGACGGGTCTGATTGCCAACAGCCCCATTCACATCCGGGTGCTCAAGCGAGTGCTGAATGCAAATGCTCGCCTCGTGCCGCCCGATGATGTCGAGGCCTGGATTCGCTTAATTCATGTCTAGTGTTCTGGTCACCGGTGGTTTAGGCACGATCGGCGCCGGGCTGATTTCCGAACTGCGCCG
>DATDFT010000121.1:0-6132 GCA_036522475.1 Pyrinomonadaceae bacterium
TCACATTCCGACTGCCGCTTATCGCATTGCTGATTCTCCGTCGCAGGCAATCGGGCATCTCAGCAGGTTCGGTTCCGCGCAATCGCCCATAGTGATTAAGGCCGATGGCTTAGCCGCTGGGAAAGGCGTAGTCGTCGCCGCCGATCATGCTGAGGCGGAACAGGCGATCACCGATCTGATGATTGCTCACGTCGCCGGACGCGATGCCGCGCAACGAATCGTGCTCGAAGAAGCGTTAACCGGAACTGAAGCGTCGCTGTTGGTCTTTGCTGATGGCCGTGACTACGCGCTGATGCCTGCGGCTCGCGATCACAAACGCATCGGTGAGAATGATACTGGTCCAAACACCGGCGGCATGGGAACTATCACTGATGCGTCGGTGTTGGAAAAGAGGGTCGAGGAGCGCGTGGTGCGCGACATCGTGGAGCCGACACTCGCGGGTGCGCGGGCCGAGGGTTTTGAGTTCAAGGGAGTGCTGTTCCTCGGCTTGATGTTGACTGACGATGGACCAAAGCTGCTCGAATACAACGTGCGGTTTGGCGATCCGGAAACGCAGGCAATTCTCGTCCGTCTAAAGACGGATTTACTATCCATTTTCGAAGCAATGGAGAATCAGACGCTTGGTCAATTGAAAGTCGAATGGGCGGAAGGCTCTTCCGCGTGCGTTGTGGCGGCGAACAAAGGTTATCCCGGAAAGTACGAGAAAGGGGCCGTTATCGAGGGACTGGACGCGATTGACGACCGGACTGTACAGGTTTTTCACGCCGGCACATCAAAGGACGCAGAAGGCCGGTTTATCGCCACTGGCGGGCGAGTTTTGGGCGTCACTGCCGCCGCCGAAAATCTTTCCGCAGCGCTGAACGTCTGTTATGAGTCGCTGGCAAAAATTCACTGGCCGGGCATGCAATTCAGGCGTGATATAGGCAAGCAGGCGGCGACTGGATGAGCTTTTAACAGTGCTGTTATACTCAAAGCCAGTTTTTGCCGGACTTGAAACCGCCTGAGCGTATATGTCGTACATCAATGCGGTCGCTAAATGGTCCGAAATCTGTCGGAGGATGAGCAGAAATGGGACTTTGGACAAGAATGAAGCGCTCAATGCGCGCCCTCTTCGGAGGCATAATCGAGAAGACTGAAGACCCGGAACTCATTCTTCAGCAAACCATCCGCGATATGCGCGACCGCGTACCGGAGTTGAACAACTCGGTGGCGCAGGTCATGGCTACCGAGAAACTTCTCGCCAAGAATAAAGAGCGGCTGGAAACACAGGTCGTCGATCTCGACTCGAAAATTCGCGCTTCAGTGAAGATGGGCCGTGACGACATCGCGACCGCATACATCGGCCAGTTGCAACAAGCTCAACTCGATCTGCAAAAAACCGGGCAGCAACTGGAGCACGCGAATTTGGCATCGAAGCAGGCACTGAAAGCGCGCGACAACTACGTGCTGCAAATGCAACGGCGCACGGCTGAAGCGATGCAGTTGATAAACCAGTCGAAGCAGGCGAAACTTCAGGAACAGCTTGCGCAGACAATGGAGTCGTTTCAACTCGGCGACGACGCATCGACGTTCAACGAGATGCGGGATAAGATTGATCGTCGCGCTGCCGCAGCCGAAGCGAAGATGCAGTTGGGCGCTGCAAATGTCGATACGCAGATGCAGGATATCGAACGCGAGGCTCTCGACATGCAGTTGCAGGACAAACTGCTCGCCTACAAACGCGACATGGGGTTGTTGGGCACAGGAACTGGCGCACCAGCTCCGCAGGCTTTGCCGGCTGAAGGTGAAACAAGTGGCGGCAGTCAGAATGGCACTGGCGGAGGGCACGCCAGTTAATTAAGGAATCAGTAATAATCCGTGTAAGCGGTGGCCATGGAACTTCCCAAAATTGATCTGAAGTATCTGAAAGAGGCTTTCAAGGAACCCATAAATTTTTGGGGGATGGCGGGGTTTGCGGTTGCTGCCGCATACGTTCAGGACGTTACTCCGCTCGTCGCAGCACTCGCTACCGAAACGCTTTATCTCGCAACGGTGCCTGCCAGTTCAATCTATCGCCGCTTGGTCGATCGCCGTGAGAAGCAGCGCTTGTTGAAGCTGCGCGAGCAGCAGCGCGAGGCTCAGATCAAGTTGTTCGATCCGCGCGAGCGTGAAGCCGTTGAGTACTTGCGGTGGATGAAGAATCAGATCTACTCGAACTACAAAAAATTCACCGGCACGAAGCAGATCCCTCACAACATTCAGAGTCTCGATCAACGTTGGGAAGACTTCGTGGATCTACTCGACGTCTATCGTCGTCGCAAGCATCACTTGCGTTCGATCAATCGTCAGGCTGTGCAGAATCAGTTGGTCCAGGCTGAGCGAGCGGTTGAAGCCGCGAGAGACGATCGCGAGAAGCGCATTCAACAGGCGAACGTTGAAATTCTCAAACGTCGGGTTGCTGCGTTCAACGACATCGAGCGTTCCGTGAAGCTCGTTGAAGGGCAGTTGCAGTCGATCGAAAACTTCTTTGGTCTGGTAAACGATCAGGTCGTCACGTTGCCGACGCCCGAGCGCGTTTCTTCCCTCGATTTCGAGCAACTGAGCGACTCGATTGCGATGACCAAGCAGATGCTCGAAGAGACGTCAGACACGTTTGCCGCCCTCGACAGCCACAACCGCGACATCGGCAATTACCAGCTGCTCTTATCAAATACCGGTACCTCGAAATAAATCCGCCCTAATCCGCGTTAATCTGCGGCTACATATAGTTCCTGAAAACAAAAGACCCACAATATATGGTTGACACTACCCCTAAAAGGGGGTATAGTCCCGCGCGCTGGTAATTATAGAATTAGAACCAACCGCAGCACCCAAAGAAACATTCTAAGGTTAAGTTAAGCGCAGAAATACGCCTAGGTATATCTGTGTTTAACGCAGTCGGAGAATAGCGATGAGCGCAACTGTCAGCAAGAAACTCGGAAATGACCCCGCCGTTTCCTCCCGTCGAAACTCGCATCAGCTTGGAATCAATGCCAGAAAAGTAGTTAGCAAGCGGTATTCGCGGAAGAGTCCCGCAGGAAAGCCTCTTGAGGAATGGGCGGACATTGTCGAGCGCGTCGTCAATCATGTTGCAGAGGCGGAAACCGGCGCAAAAAAAGAGATGTTTATCGCCGCCATGACAGACGTCATGCTGGCGCGCGAGTTCATCCCCAACACTCCCTGCCTCGTTAACGCCGGCAAGGCGAACGGCCAGCTCGCGGCGTGCTTTGTTTTGGAAGTTCCCGATTCGCTGACCGGAATCATGAACCATGCGAAAGCCGCAGCCACGATTCACCAGACTGGTGGCGGCACGGGCATGACTTATGAATTTCTCCGGCCGCACGGCGCAATGGTGAGTTCGGCAACTGGTGTCGCTTCTGGTCCGGTTTCGTTCATGAACATCGTCAACCAGGTCACCGACGTCGTGAAGCAGGGTGGTGTTCGGCGCGGCGCGAATATGGGAATGATGCGCGTCACTCACCCGGACGTTCTGCGTTTCATTCACGCCAAGAACGATCAGCATTCATTAACCAATTTCAACATCTCAGTCAACGTTACTGACAGCTTCTTGAACGCAGTCGACAACAATCAATGGTTTCAGCTTGAGTTCAACGGTATGCCCTGGAATGAGCCGATTCATGATCCGGTGCGTGAGGACAATTACGTCCTTTATCGCAGACCTGATGGAACGACGGTGACGTTCTGCGATCGACAGGCGTTTCTCGCAGCCGATCTTTCCGACTGCACTATCGAAGAGCCGCCACGTCCAGGCATGATCTTCGCCCCTGACATTTGGAATCGGATTGTCGCGAGTGCGCACAAATATGCGGAGCCGGGCATCGCGTTCATCGATGAAGTGAATCGTCACAATCACATGATGAAATCGATGGGGCCGATCTATTCCTGCAATCCCTGCGGCGAGCAGTTTTTGCACTTCTCGAACTCGTGCAACCTCGGCTCGATCGACCTCGCGAAGTTTTACGATCCGGAGAAGAGAATCGACTGGGATCGGCTGCGCAACGTAACGCATCTCTGCACGCGTTTTCTCGACAACGTGATCGATACCTGCGCGTGGCCTTTGAAGGAGATCGAGGATGTGGTCCACCGGACGAGGCCCGTGGGCTTGGGTATCATGGGTTTCGCTGATCTTTGTCTGAATCTGAAGGTCACTTACGGCTCACCCGCGTCAATCGATTTGATGGACGAAGTGATGGGCTTTGTGCGTCGCGAGTCGTGGATGGAAAGCAATCGTCTCGGCGCGGAGAAGGGCGCGTTTCCGGAGTTTGAGCCGAACCGCGAGGATTATACGGATTTTCTGTATAACCAGATTGGAATTTCGAGAGACATTCCGCTCACGCCGCGTAACTACGAAGTGACAACGATCGCACCGACGGGAACCATCTCGCTCGTTGCGGAGACTTCATCCGGTATCGAACCAAACTTCTCCTGGGCATACGTTCGCAAAGACACGCTCGGCACGCGCACTTACGTGCACACACTCGCAGCGCAAGCGCTCGGCATCGATGTGGACCAATGCGATCAGGAATCGATAGATGCGGCGGCGGCTTACGTCGTGGAACACGAACAAGAATTGCCGTCACATTTTATCTCGGCGATGAACATAAGCGCTGAGCAGCACGTTCATGTGCTCGCGGCTGCTCAGCGCAACGTCGATAATAGTGTGTCGAAGACTTGCAACGGTGCGGTTAACGACACGGTGGAATCGGTCGACGCGCTTTATCGCCTGGGTCGCCAGCTTGGTTGCAAAGCGGTGAGTTACTATCGCGACGGTTCGCGCGAGAATCAGGTGTTGACGTCAATGAAAGCGGAAGAGCCGAAAGGCGAGATTGCGTGTAATCCGGAAGCGGTGGTCGAACCGTTGGAAGATGCTGTGAGTGCCGCCGAAGCGACGGCGGCTGACGATGCTTCTGCTCGCCAGGAGGCAATCGCGCGTGAACACTCAGAGACGATTAAGGTGCCGGCAGTGACCGCGATTCGGATCGAACGTCCACGCGAGTTGCGCGGCGCGACCTGGCAGATTCCGTTTGATGGCCAGAATCTCTATGTCACTGTTAATCATGACGGCAAGATGATTCAGGAAGTTTTTGCAACTGGTCCAATCAGCGGTGGCGTGGGCTTGCTGGCGTCGAAGATGCTGCGCGGCGGGTTTGACGCTGCTGAGGTGGCGTACAGTTTGAACAAAGTGACGGGCACTCACGCGGTCTGGTTCAACGAGCGTTTGCTGACCTCACCCGAACAGGCCGTTGCCGAGTGCATCATGATCACCGTTCGACGCGTGCAGGATCTACCTGACTCAGCACGCGCGGTCGCGAGCAAACAGCAATCACACCCCTCTCACCAGAAACCCGTAACCGGCGCCATCATGTCCAACATGATCGGCATCTGCCCCGAATGCCACGGCCAACTCGAGCACGCGAGTGGCTGCGATTTCTGTCGAGACTGCGGCTACAGCAAGTGCAAGTAAGAAATGAGTTTGCTTACGAAAAACCGGACGTAGCGACGGGAAGAAGAATAAGAGTTACGACCCAGAGCGGTCGCACTACTTCCAGGACTCAGGCTTCGGCAACTTTGCTGAGGCTTATCGATCCGGCTTCTCCGAAGGCTATCGCGACGGATACGGCCGAGTAGGCTAAAACGCTAATCCGAATATGCCGCGGCGAAAGTCGCGGCATTTTTGTGGGGCGGGCTTGAGGCACTTGCCCGCCGGTTGTAGAATTCTCCCGCACCAGACCTTTCCAAGCTTTCATACCAGAGAAGGAGATTCCGATGAAACGCGTGATCTGTTTTGCCGGCCTGACGTTTAGCCTGATCTGCGGCAGTCTGTTGCTGGCGCCAAGGACTTCAGCAATCACATACGGCTTCGTCGCCTCAAACAACACTTTTCCCAACACGGGAGCCTTCATTGTTAAATCGTCCAGCACCGGGCAGATCTTTCCAATTTGTTCGGGCACCCTGATCACGCCGAACGTTTTTCTGACGGCGAGTCACTGCACGGTTTTTTACACGCAGGAATTGGCGCCGGAAGGTTATGTCGCTTACGTCAGTCTTGATCCGTCCATTCCTTTTGGCGACCTCACGAGCAACAAGACCCAG
>DATDFT010000122.1:0-15568 GCA_036522475.1 Pyrinomonadaceae bacterium
CTTGCCCCTGGCTTTCATATTCCGCGCCTTCGGCGCTTGCCCCTGGCTTTCATATTCCGCGCCTTCGGCGCTTGCCCCTGGCTTTCATATTCCGCGCCTTCGGCGCTTGCCCCTGGCTTTCATATTCCGCGCCTTCGGCGCTCAGTTCCGACTTTTTATGCAAAGCCGGTCCCGAGATGTAATGGGGCAAGCCCGTTTTCTGTTGTTGTGCAAAAGCGAGCCGAGCAGTGAAGTTGAGTTGAGTGAGGATCCCCAGAGGCAGAGAAAAAGTTTGTACGGTCGAAAAACGTTTTGACGCCTTTCCCTCATTGATACTGTAGAGGTGTCGAACATCCCCCACGTCGATCCAAGGAAAATGCATTCTCTGGAGCTCGAATATGACTTCGCAGCGAGCCTTGCTGGTCGAGTTCAGCCCCGAACGAAAACTCGGCCGCGCCTTGCAGGATATTCTCGATCCTCACTTCAACCTGAGTGTGGTTACTGAGCCGGCGAATGGTTTTCATGAAGAGATCAAAAGCTTCGATCCGTTAGTGATCTTTTTGATTCTCTCGCCACGGGTGGAAGGCGCCCAGCCGCTCCAGTCAATCAAAGAAGCCGCACTGCGCGTTCCGATTATCGCCGTTCTGGAAGACAGTGAACCCGAGCGCGTATTCGAACTGCTCAAAGCAGGCGCGGCGGATTTCATAATCCCACCAATCAACGCTTCGGACGTTTTGCCGCGCACGTGGAAGTTGTTGCGGACCGATCACGACAACGGTAAGCCGGCCGAGACTTTCGGAACCGGTAGTCTCACGCATCAACTGGTGGGAGAGAGTCCTGACTTCATGGCTCTGCTTCAGAAGGTCCCGCCGATCTCGAAGTGTGATGCGAACGTTTTGATCCAGGGCGAGACAGGAACCGGCAAGGAGGTCTACGCCCGCGCGATTCACTACAACAGCGCGCGTGCGACCAAGCAGTTCGTGCCGGTTAACTGCGGTGCGATTCCGGCGGAGCTTGTCGAAAACGAACTCTTCGGTCACGAGCGCGGCGCGTTCACGAGCGCATTCGCTCTGCAAGCGGGACTCATCGAAGAAGCAAACGGCGGCACACTTTTTCTGGACGAAATCGATTGCCTGCCGCCGTTGGCCCAGGTGAAGTTGCTGCGATTCCTTCAGGAAAAAGAGTACAAACCACTCGGCTCAACGAGATTAAGAAGAGTGGACGTGCGCATCATCGCCGCGAGTAATCTCGATCTCGAGAAGGCCATTTTAAACGGCAAGATGCGGCAGGACTTGTTCTATCGCCTGAATGTCATCTCGCTAACGCTGCCTCCGTTGCGTGAACGGCGCGAAGACATTCCTTTGCTGGCTCGTTATTTCGTTGCGAGGTACGCCGCTGAATTCAACAAGGAGTTAACCGGAATCGCGCCGGACGCGCTGCGCGTTTTAATGGCCCACTCCTGGCCTGGCAACGTGCGGCAGTTGCAACACGTGATCGAGCGCGCGACGGTGATGGCCGCAGGCTCAGAACTCACTACGAAAGATCTCGACATCCCAATCTCATCGGACTGTGAGTCGTTGAGAGAGGCGAAGGCGAAAGAGATTGCGAAGTTTGAGAAGAACTACATCCAGGGAGTGCTTTCGGTTTGCAACGGCAACATCACGCACGCCGCTGAAGTCGCACAAAAGAACCGGCGCGCGCTGTGGCAACTGATTCAGAAACACCGGATCGATGTATCGCGATTCAAACCGTCAGTGCACCGCTAATTGCTCGGTTGCCAAATGTACTTGCCGGTCTTGTCGATGTATCCCAACTGGATACCGACGCGCACTGTCGAAATGCCATTGACAAAGGGAGAAGCAAGATCAAAGGGAAGCGAAAACACGGTCTTGCCTTGTTTGTCGATGAAGCCAGTAGTTGGCTCCGGCTCCTCCGAACGAGTAACAGAGTTGAAGTCAACATTGCCGGCCGGGGCGAGTCCTTCAGAGAATGGACCAGCGCCTTTAAATTGAGGTTCGATAACAAACTTTCCAGTCTTGTCGATGTAGCCCCACTTCGAATCAACTCTGACAGCAGCCAGACCGTTTGAAAATGGTTGTGCCACCTCGAACTGCATCGGGATAACGAGGACGCCTTCAGTGTTTATGTAGCCATACTTTCCGTGTGGATAACAGACCGCAGACAGCCCTTCTCTGAATGGCGTTGCGTTGTTCAGGAACTGAGGCTCGATCACCATCTCACCACTCTTATTTACAAACCCAACGATGTCGTATTGCAGTCCGGCAGAAGCGAATCCTTCGGAAAACGAAGAGGTAAATCGATATTTTGGTTCGATCACGAAGCCGCCTGATTTATCGATGAAACCGCATTTCTGCCATTCAATACAGACGGCCGCTAACCCATCGACGAATGAGTAAGCAACCGTAAACTTCGCTTTGATCTGGACCTTGCCGCTCTTATCGATGTATCCATACATATCGCCCTGCTCGGGAGTCCAGGTCCAGTACGTCGTCAGGCCCTCACTAAAACTATCACCATTGATATGCAGAGGGTTCTCGAGTTCGATAACTACTTTCCCGGTCGCATCAATGTAACCCATGCCCTCAACCAGTTCCGGCTTCTTTTCACCGGGCTTCAACGGTTTTTTTCGAGGCGGGTATCGGACGAAAGCGAGTCCGTCGGCAAACAATGCCGCGGCCTCAAACTGAGGTTTGATCACGACTTCTCCGGAACGATTGATGTAGCCCCACTTCCCACCTTGCTGGATCGGAAGCAGTCCATCCGAAGCATTCTGAGCGCGAGCGCGTTGCGAAGATCCCAAACAGGCGAGCAGCAGGAGTAACAAACAGATTAGTTTGATTGGGGGTGTCTTGTGCATTTGAGGGTCGCTCCTAAACGAACTTTAGACATGATTAACCGGATTGACAAGAAAATCTACGGATGGCACTCATCTTGCCGAGACCCTCTCGCACGTGCACATGTGTTCCAAACGAATGCACGCCTGCGAATCCTATGAGCGCTCTTGTTCCAAAAGTCACACGCGAACTTACAAGGATGAGGCGAACGCTGCGTCAAACGTTCGGCCTCGCGAAACTCCGTCCCGGCCAAGCGGAAGTCATACGTTCTGTCCTCGAGGGCAATAACACGCTCGCTATCATGCCGACCGGAGCAGGCAAGTCGCTCTGCTATCAACTCCCTTCGTTGCACTTGCCGGGTACGACAATAGTCGTGTCGCCGCTCATCTCCCTGATGAAAGACCAGGTCGATAAGTTGGAAGATGCAGGACTCGAAGCTGCGCAGTTGAATAGTGCGCTTACAACTGAGGAGCGCGAGGAGAACCTCGAGCAGATCAAGACCGAGCAAAGCGATTTCATCTTCGTTACGCCGGAGCGTTTCACCGATCAGGAATTTCTTGGTGAGTTGCGAAAGCGGACGATTAACTTCGTCGTGATTGACGAAGCACACTGTATCTCAGAATGGGGTCACGATTTTCGTCCGGCGTATTTATCTCTCGGCGCCGCGGTCAAGACACTGGGTTCACCACCTGTCTTGGCGTTGACTGCTACCGCGACCGCTGAAGTCACAGCCGATATCGAGAAACAACTTGATCTCGGAAAATTTCAAGTGGTGAAGACGGGTATTTATCGACCGAATCTTCATCTTGAAGTCAAACGAGTTACAAACGAACGCGAGAAGCACGAAGAGCTCATTCGCATACTCAATGAACACGACGGCGCCGGCATCATCTACGCTGCGACTGTTAAAACGGTTGAGGCGTTGACAGATTGGTTAAAAGCTTTCGATTTCAAAGTCGAGAAGTATCACGGACGAATGAAAGCAAGCGATCGCAAGCGGAATCAGGACGCATTTATGAACGATGAACTGAAAGCGATCGTGGCGACAAACGCCTTTGGAATGGGCATCGACAAACCCGACATCCGTTTTGTGGTTCATTATCAAATGCCCGGTTCGCTGGAAGCGTACTATCAAGAGGCGGGTCGCGCCGGTCGCGATGGTGAGCCGGCAACGTGCAGCTTGTTTTATCAACTAGAAGATCGACGCACGCACCAGTTCTTTCTCGGCGGCAAGTATCCGAAGTTCAACGACATTCTCGCCGCGTATCAAACGCTCAAGACACTGGAGTCTCCAGTTACTCTAGCGACTCTCCAGGAACGGATTGATACGTCGAGTGATGGCAAGGTGCGCGTCATACTGTCTCTGCTGAAAGAGTTGAAGATCGTCAGAGAGTTGCGCGGCAGTAAGTTTCGCCTGTTGAGAGTTGACGTAAAGCAACGCGAACTTGAAGAGCTCACGCGCATGTCTGAGGAAAAAGTTGAAAAGGACAAAGAGAAGTTGGAGCGGATGATGCAGTACGGGCAGAGTGCGATGTGTCGTTGGCAGCTCTTGCATGACTACTTTGGAAAAGAGATGAAAGATGAGCGCTGCGGGAAGTGTGATAACTGCGTTCATCCGCTGGAGGAGCAGATCGCATTGCCGGATCCTCAACGCGCGGCGGCGTATTTTTAGCGATGCTTGATTTGCTCCAGTGGCCCGCCATGGTAGTCACCGTCGTTGCATCGTGGATGGTTGGCTCGCAGAGAAAGTTCAAACGCAACTGGGGATTCTGGCTGTTCCTGTTGAGCAACGTGCTCTGGGTCGTGTGGGGATGGCAGGACCACGCCTACGCACTGATCGTTCTTCAACTCTGCCTCGCGTTCATAAACATCCGCGGCGCTTGGAAGAATCGAACCTCCTGACTCTCGCTAGTCCTCGTCTCGAATCCGCGAACGTTTGCGCTCACCGTTACGTATGCGACTTTGTGTCCTTTTTAGTCACACCGCATGAGCTGAGCTCGGCATTTCGCGACGCAGGTACTTTGCAACAAGGTACGGTTCTTAGCGTGGAGATCACGGAGCGCATGCAAACACCAATTTCAAAGTTATGGTTCCTTGAAGTCGTCTACTCTCCGGACGCGGTTCCTCAGCTTCCGAATCGACTTTTATTGAAATGGGCCCACGAGCAGTCAGCCGCACCCCAGCGTGGTGATCCGGAGGTTGTGTTCTATCGAGATCTCGCCCCGTTGCTGTCATCACCGCCGATGGTCCAATGTTTCGC
Organism: Pyrinomonadaceae bacterium; assembly: GCA_036522475.1. Classification (GTDB taxonomy): domain Bacteria; phylum Acidobacteriota; class Blastocatellia; order Pyrinomonadales; family Pyrinomonadaceae; genus PSRF01. Next base: position 5,095 of record DATDFT010000122.1, read on the forward strand.
GACAGCGCCGCGCACTAGCGCAGAGCGGTGGTTAATCATCGAAGACCTGCGTTCCACTCACACGAATCCACCCTGGCCCGAGCGTCCCAGCGACATAGAGGTACACGAGGCTGTGGCTGTGCTGGCCCAGATCCACGCGCGTTGGTGGGAAGCGCCGGCACTTGGCTCGACGATCGGAGTTCCGCACACGGAAACGAAACTCCGGACGATGGTCCATGGCTTCAGGGATCATTTGCCCGCTTTCTTTAACGAGCTCGGAGACGATCTCCCGCTGTCCGATCGCCAGGTGCTCGAAGCAGTATTCAATTCCTCTCTTCAGCCATGGCTCCGGCTCGTGGATCCACGCGCGCTCACGGTTATCCACGGCGATGCTCATACGTGGAACTTTTTGTTCCCTCGCAGTGGACGGGGTATGCCGTATCTAGTCGACTGGCAGGTCTGGCATCTGGACCTCGGTGCACGGGATCTCGCCTTCATGATCGCTTTGCATTGGGACCGCACCGCACGTCAGCAACTTGAGCTTTCGTTGCTTCACCGCTACCACGAGGAACTGATCAAGGCGGGAATCGTTAACTACTCGTTCGACGATCTATTTCTGGACTATCGACGTTGTGCGGTGAGGAACCTGACCTTCCCGATCCTCTTCTGGTCGCGCGGCCTCCCGCGCTCAGCCTGGCGCAACCGTCTCGACTGCGCCCTCGCCGCATATCGCGATCTCGATTGCGCCGAACTCATTTAACGGGAACTCGCAAAGCCAGTAATGGGAACTCGCAAAGCCAGTAATGGGAAGTCGCAAAGCCAATAATGGGAAGTCGCAAAGCCAGAACACAGCGCCAACGGCGCGGAATATGATAGCCAGGGGCAAGCGCCGAACAACGTGAGGCGCGTCGCCCCTGGTTACTATGAAATAATTTGAACAGAGCACTGAAAGTGCGAAATATCAACGTCAATTATTCCGCTCTTTTAGAGCTTCGTGTCATTGCGCGAATCTTACCAGGGGCGATGCGCCTCACGTTGTTCGGCGCTTGCTCTCATATTCCGCGCCGTTGGCGCTTGTAATAATGATTTTTATGCAAAGCTGGGCTGCAAATGACAAATTAGGTAAATTAGATATTAATCACGTAAAGTTGAGGGGTAATTACCTAATCTCACCGAAGCTGAGAATGGCCCTCGAATGCATCACGTGAAATGTCGAGCTGTACAACAATACGGACAGTGATGACTCTCCGAACAACTTTATGCGCCGCGATCATCATCGCTGCCTCAGCCGCAAGTGTTTTGGCGCAGGAGGCGAAAGCGCCGCAGTTCGAGCTCAAAGATCTCGACGGGCGCAGCGTGCGGTTGAGTGACTTTCGCGGGAAGGTTGTTCTTATCAACTTTTGGGCGACGTGGTGTCCGCCATGTCGTGCGGAAATGCCGGACCTCGTGAAACTCCAACGCGATCACCGCAAGGACGGTCTACAAATTATTGGAGTGACTTACCCGCCCGAAAAGAAGTCGCGCGTGCGCAGGTTTGCAAGGAGCCTCAAAGTTAACTACCCTATCATCCTCGGCACACGTGAAATCAAAGATCGTTTCAGTTCAGAGGAAACTCTGCCTCTAACGATCGTCATAAACCGCAACGGCAAAGTAAGCGACATAATCATCGGCATACTTCTTCGCGAAGAGTTCGATGAGAAGATCAAGCCGCTGTTAATGAAGGACAAAGAAGGAGAAATGATCAATGCGAAGTCGAATCACTAATCTTGTTGTCAGCAGTGTCCTGGTTCTGACGTTTGGCGTGATTACCGCCGCGGCCTTCACGAAGACTGTCACCATTAAGGTCGAAGGAATGAAGTGCGAGAAATGCTCTGCATCGGTTACCAAAGCGCTGAAGGCGACCGAGGGCGTTCAAGATGCACAGGTGAGCTCCGACAAGGGCGAGGCCGTAATCAAGTACGACGATCAGAAGCTGGACGAAGCCAAGCTGCGTGAAGTTATCAACAGCACTGGTTTCAAGGCCGTGGCAGAGAAGGGCCAATAAAACTGCTCACCGACATCGATGGTCCGATCCGCTCCGACCAGTACGATCGGAGCGAATCGACATCATCGAAATTTCATTGGCGCCCCGGTGGTGACACAGGAACAAGCGAGCCGAACAGGCCATGGTCTTCATGTGCCGGGCCGGCCGTGAAGAACAAAGTGGTTGTCAGCCCGTTTGCGCTGCTCGCGGTCGTGCCGTGACCGAACTGCAGTGCCCAAAGCCCGTCGATCTGAACAGGTGGTCCACCCGCAGAATGCATCAGACCAACAGCCTCGAACTCACCATCGGAAGTGAGTTGTGTGGGATCAAAGGCATGAATGCGTCCATCACCGAAATTGCCGACGAGTAAGTCGCCGCTGAACCGTCCAAAATCAGCAGGTGCTAACGCCAGGCCCCACGGAGAATTAAGTTCACCTGCGGAAGCAACTCGACGGATCAAGTTGCCTGACGTGTCGTAGGCATCGACGAAACCGTTTCCTGGTCCAGCCACGTCGTCTTCCTGATCCTCATCCTGAAGTGCATAGGTTACATAAATCGTGCCGCCAATGTTCTGTATTCCAAACGGCGCAAATCCTGCGGGAATGTTTGGATCGGTAAAAGCTCCGGCGATAGTGACGGCATGAAACGAGCTGTCAAAAATGTCGACTTTGCCGTTATGGAAATCGGTGGCATAGAGCATGGTGCCGGCGGTCGCACTATCGATAGCGAGTCCTTTATAGATAGCTCCATGCGCCGGCGCTTGTGGGTTGGGGACAACGGTCACGATTGGAGCGCCCTTGAATGCAGAGAGCGTGCCGTCCTCGCTCGAGAAGATGAATCGTGCAGGACTCGGTGCGCCGACGCCGTTGTTCACGACGAAACCCGTACCGCCGTTGAAGACGACTCCGGTTGGATTGCCTTGCGCGCCACCCGCGCCCGGAACCGTGAAGGTTGCTTGAATCGCGTTAGTGGCGATGTTGAATAGCGTCGTTTTGCCTGTACCGTTATCTGCAATCCACCAGGGCGTCGTGGGACCTGCTACCAGTCCCCACGCGTTGACCACGTTGGAGTCGGTGTGGTCCGCTGGAATGAACCCATCCGAGAGAATGTTGTGTTGAGCATAAAACTGTGTTGGACCTGGGGTCGCGCGTGACGCCCAACGGTTGGGCATATAGATGATCAAAGCGAGAACTATAAGAGCCATCATCGCCACAAAGAGTTTCGTTCTGTTTCTCATTTTGAGCTCTCCTTTCGAGTCGGTCTCTCGATGCATAGCTACACGTAAGGTCCGAACGTACGATAACGTACGACCCAAGAAGCTTCCGAGAAAGATGCCCTTCAGCGCATACTCGAAACGAGAAGCGCTTCAGTAGGTTTTAACTTGAGGGGGGTTGAACCGGGCGCAGTTTATCACGGCTCTTTGGCGTAAGGGAATAATGATCGCATGATTCGGATATGATTGACGGACCGCGATTGCCAGAGAGTTTTCTTTAGCCGCAGATCTTCGCGGATGAACGCTGATCGATATGCGAGTCTATCTACGTCCGCCAGTGGAGCGAGATGCCGCCGAGTTTACCTCGCTTAATCGACGCAGCACATCGCTTCATCGTGGGCTTGCATCGCCACCAAAAACCCATGAACAGTTTCTTGCTTTTTTGACCCGCGTCCGACAGCCTGCTTCTGTTTGTTTTCTTGTTTGCCGGAATGAGGATGATGCAATTGTTGGTGCGATCATGCTGCATCAGATCTTTCAGGGACCATTCCGCAGTGCTTATCTTGGTTACTTCATCGGAGCGCCCTTTGCCAATCGTGGTTACATGACTGAAGCACTCCAACTGATGCTTCGCTATGCCTTCAAAAAAATCAAACTCCATCGACTCGAAGCCAACATCCAGCCCGGCAATACCGCATCGATTGCGCTGGTGCGTCGCGCAGGTTTCAGACGCGAAGGATATTCACCGCGATACCTGAAGATCTGTGGACGTTGGCGCGATCACGAACGTTGGGCCATCACTGTGGAAGACTGGAGAAGTCTAAAGACAGACTTCATGATGGGTGACGGATGTTAACATGGATTTCCGAGGAGGGTAGTGCCTTGGACAAAGATGATCTACGTCCACCTGTGTGGGTTGGACATGTGCTGATGGAGACTGACCGCCTCGATCAAACGTCCGAGTTCATGCAGAAACTCGGGATGAGGCGAGTCGTGCAACGACCGGAAGTGGCAGTCCTCGAATTACGCGGCGGCACGCACCTCGTTCTTATCGCTAAGTCACAAGTTACTGGGGGCGAAGCATCGTTTGATTTGATGGTGGAAGACATTCGTGCTGCCCACGCGAAATTTGTTGAGCTTGGATTGAACCCCACGCCAATCGAGAGAATCTCTCGCGAACACGAAGGCTTCAAGTTAACGGAGCCCGCTGGACATACTGTTACTTTCTATTCGAGCCACGTTTCCGGCCCAGTGTAAGTTCATGCCGACTTCCACTGATGCCACGGGTTTCCCGTGGAGTCTTCGATATGGCGATGAACGTGAATGCTCCACGGCATCTTCGAGTCTGCGTCCCAATTTTCTGGATTAAACCCAATCTTTCGGATCGGGCAAGCCGCACCCGAGACCTCCTGATCCACGCTAAATCCTCAGGTTTTTGCGGAATTTGTGCGAACTCGGTGCCGGGCATTTGAGTTGCGATTCTCCGCCGCAACTCGAGACCAACTCCCCCGTTTCAAAGGGCTCCCCTTTACCGATCTTCGTTAACGAAAGGATTCTCACCGTGACAACTAGAGCAAATAGAATTTCCACTGGGTTTGTGAGGTTGTTTTTATTCCTCCTTGTCACCTTTTCACTGATGGGTAGTGCGTTTGCCCAAGCCGGATCAACCGGCGCGATTTCGGGAACCGTCAAAGACGAAAAAGGAGCAATCGTTACGGGCGCTCAGGTGGAGGTTGTTAATTCTACTACCGGCCTGACTGAGCGAACCACAACCAGCGACAGTAATGGTAACTTCGGCGTTACACAGTTGCCTCCCGGTACCTACAAACTCGTAGTTACTGCGAGCGGCTTCTCGAAAGTCGAATTGCCGGACGTTAAAGTCAACGTTACTGAAACCACCACAGTCAACGTCCCTCTTAAAGTCGGACAAATCAGCGAGACGGTAACCGTCACGGAAGCCGCATCTCAAATCCAACTAAACTCCGCAACCACCGGGCAGACTCTCCAGTCAACCACGATCAATAACCTGCCCCTGGCCACGCGCAACTTCCTGACGTTGCTGACACTGTCCGCCGGCGCGAATACGGAAATGTTTCAGTCCGATGCGCTCGGTCGCGGAGCAGTCACGATCAACGTCAACGGTCAACGTCCGGTCAACAACAATTACCAACTCGAAGGCATCAACGCCAACGACATTAACCTGCCCGTTCTTGATAACGTCCCTCTTCCGAACCCGTCAACGGTGCAGGAGTTTAAGACTCAGACTTCGCTTTACGACGCTTCACAGGGAAGAAATGGTGGCGGCAACATTCAAGTCGCACTGAAGTCCGGCACCAGTGAATTTCATGGTGATACGTTCTTTTTCCTGAGAAATGACAAACTGAATGCCAACGACTTTTTCCGCAACCGGAATGGTCAGCCGCGTCCGAGATATCGCCAGGGCGTCTATGGCGCGTCCATTGGCGGACCAATCTGGTTACCACATTTCGGCGAAGGCGGAGACGCTCTCCAGAGCACTCAGAATCGTCACTTCTTCTTCTTCAATTACCAGGGCACACACGCCGCATCGGGTACCGCAGCGGGAACAAACTTCGCGACCAACATTCCAGTGTTGCCGACTAATCGATCCGAAGCCAACCTGATTGCGACCTTTTTCCCCGGTGGACTGCCGTTGGGATTCACGAATCTCAATCCTGTTGCGCTCGCGTATCTCAATCTGCCGGGAAACAAGTGCCCCGGTTTCGGTGACGCCTTCTGCATACCAACCGTAGCTCCGAACGCGGGTAATGGCGCCGCAGGGTTTCATGGTCCAGGTGGCACGCTGAGTCTTGGCTCGCTAAACAGAGCCGCGCTCGGCACGTTCAAGGACAACCAATTTACAATTACCACGGACCATCAGATAACGACGAACAACAAGCTGTCGTTCCGGTACTTCCAATCGACGAACGAAGCAATTCGTCCATTCGGCACCGCCGGGACACTTCCATTTACACAGTTCGCGCCTGGCAGAAATAAGTTCGTGAAGGTGGGTTTCACAAGCGTTCTGTCTCCCCACTTTGTTAATGACTTTCGGGCAGGGTTCAAGCGCTTCTTCTTTGCGACTGTTCCCACTGAGCCGATCTCATTGAGTGACATCGGTGCTGTTCGCGGCAACTCGGGCCAGTTTCCCGGAGCATACCAGGCCATCGTGACCGGATCGTTCAGCATTGGACCAGGCGTCAACGACGATCGAGGCGGCACGTTCAATACTTTCGTTCTGGGTGACGATTTCTCCTGGAGTCGAGGAAGTCATCAGTTCCGTTTCGGAGGTGAGGGAAGTTACTACCAGTTGAACCGTTTCAATAACTTTGCCGCGCGCGGTTCAGTGACGTTCGGCAATGCGACCGGACTGGTTGGTTTCCAGAATTTCCTGCTGGGACGCGTAACAACTACTCAAGGCCGGGCCGGATTCTCGACTTTCTACTTCCGCGCCCTGGACCATTCGTATTATGTGCAGGACGATTGGAAGTTTAACCCGCGCCTGACTTTCAACCTCGGTTTCAGACTCGAAGGTTTGAGCATAGCTCACGAGAAATTCAACTTCCTTTCTAACTTCCGCGGTCTTGGCGACGGCGAACCACCGCCGCTCGCGATCATCAATCCGGAAGACACGCCGGTGGTTGGTACTCCCGGAGTGAGCCGTTGCACGATGTTGAAGTGCTTTAAGTTCTATCCAGCACCGCGCTTCGGTTTTGCCTATGACCTCTTCGGAAATCAGAAGACGGTCCTTCGCGGAGGTTATGGTGTTTACTTCCAGAGAGTTTCGAACCAGTCGCTCTTGCAAACTTCTGGTGGCTCACCATTCTCACTGGACTTCAGTGCGGCGCCATTCTCGGTGACTCCGCAGAACCCATTTCCGGGCATACTGCCAAACTCTGCCTTCCCGTTGTCGACCGTAGCCAGAGTTCCACGCTTAACGGCGTTCCTGGCGGACGGAACTCCTGTGTTCGACAGTCCGAACGGCGCACCGCTGGGCGGATTCCGTTTCTTCCCCGAGCGTGATTTCGTTGCTCCTTACGCACAGCAGTGGAACATGACAGTGCAGCACCAACTTCCCTGGAGGATGGTTGCCGAAATTGGCTACGTTGGAACAAACGGCCGCCGGCTCATCGGAACTGGCGCTCCGGTCAACCCGGGCCAGTTCTGCACTATCGCAACGCCGTGCGTCATTCCCGCTTCTCTCGCAAGTGACGTTTCTGCCGGCGACATTCCAGCCGGTACTCCCGGAATCGCCAGAAACAGCGACGGCAGCATCACGATCACGCGCAGCTATGCCGAAAACATAAACGCACGCGTCCCACCGCAATATCTCGGGCTGGCTAACAGCCGGCTCTTTGCGCAGACGCAGAACGGTTTTTCCGCATACCATTCGCTGCAAGCCACGCTGGTCCGTCAGTTTTCTGACGGTATCTATTTGCAGGCTGCTTACACCTTCAGTAAGTCGATCGATAACGGCTCAGGCTCGAGCTTCACTGACGAGCTGAATGGACTTCTGGATATCGGCGACCTTCTAAACGCCAGGTCCAATAAAGGCCTTTCAGACTTCGATAGAACGCACCGCCTGGTCATCAGCTACAACATCGAGCTACCGTTCGGTAAGTGGCTGAGCAGTTGGCCACGCAAGCTCGTTGATGGTTGGTCCGTCAATGGCGTAAGCACATTCCAGTCAGGCACTCCATTCCTGATTGCCGACTTTAGTGCCTTTACGCTGCAAGACACGGACTTCGTCAACGGCAGTCGCGCGACACTGGGATCAGGTGCGATCCTGACATCCGGTAGCGTCACTGATCGGCTCGATAATTTCGTCAATCTCGATGCGTTCATTGTGGGTGGACGGTGCGTTAACGACCAGAACGTTATCGTTAGCTGTTCCGATCCATCGAGCACTGGTTTCTCTGCACTTGGCACTCTCGGTCGCAACGTCTTCCGAGGACCATTCCAGACGAACCATGATTTGTCCGTCGTGAAGAGGACGAATATCACGGAGACAGTGAACATCGAGTTTCGAGCTGAAGCTTTCAACTTCTTGAATCACCCTGCTTTCCAAAGCCCGCAGGCTCAAGGCGGATCGTTTGGAAACTACGGAATCGTTGACGTCAGCACTGGCGACTCTTCAATTCTCGCCACTGCCAATCGTCCGCGTACCATTCAGTTTGGCCTGAAGCTAAACTTCTAGTTCCGCGTTAAACTGTTTCTTCCTGGAAGGCGCGACTTCGGGTCGCGCCTTCCCATTCCTTTAGATTTACATTGCAAGGAAAGTTGAAACGAGGCAATGCGTGGAACTACCGTTCTTAAGCTCCTCTTCCTGATCACCGCTACAAATTTGTTTGCTGTAAGAACTGAAGCACAACGCGACAACGATCCGCTGGCGCCGGGGTCGTTTTATGAAATCTCTGGTCAGATTCGTTCTGCGGATAACCGGCCTGTTGAGAATGTCATGGTGCGTGTCGAGTCATCGACCGGTGCACTCGTCGATCAGGGCACCGCAGACAATCTGGGCAGGTTTCGCTTTGTCAGGTTACGGCCGGGGCAGTACAAGGTTTTTGTGTCGGCGACCGGTTTAACTGCTCCGCCTCAATCGGTGGATCTGTCTCGCGTGTCGCCGCGTGTCCACGTTTTGATTCAGCTTGTGCCTGAGTCGCCGACGTTCCGAGCGAAGGCATCCGGACATGCGGGAGTAGTCGACGCGCGCGTTCCGGCCGACGCGCGTGCTGCGTTGGAGAAGGGAAGCGCAGCCATCGCCGAGAAGAAAAATGACGAAGCGATCGCGCAGTTTCAGAAAGCAACTCGAATCTTTCCGGACTACTACGAGGCGCACAGGATGTTGGGCCAGTTGTACATGGACCTTAGCCAGTGGGAAAAAGCGGAAGGCAGTTTTCGCCAGGCAGTGAAAATTGATCCGAAAGCAATTTTGGCGTTGACGTCTCTGGGCGAAGTCTATCGGCGAGCGAAGAAATACGACGAGGCGCAAAAGATACTCGAAGAGGCGTTAATGCTCGATAACAATTCCTGGGAAAGCAACTTCACTCTCGGACGTATTTACTGGGAGAAGAAAGATATCGCGATGGCGGGGCGGTACGTGGCGCGTTCAATCGAGCTGCAACCGAACGTTGCCGAAGGTCATTTGCTGGCGGGAAACATTTTCATGCGCGCCGGTCTGCCTGACAACGCGCTGATCGAATACGAGGAATACCTGCGTCTCGCACCTAAGGGCGAGTTCTCCGCACAGACGCAAACCTTGGTTGATAAGCTGAAGAAAAATCAACGATCCAAATAACCCCTCCGCGCTTGATCGCTAAAGCCACCGCCAACGGTGCCGAATACGGGTCCGCAAGCGCTAACGAGGCTGAATACGAAGCGCCAACGGCGCGGAATACGGTATGCAAACGCTAACGAGGCTGAATATGATCGCTAATGCCAGCGCCAACGGCGCGGAATATGACAGCCAGGGGCAAGCGCCGAACAACGTGAGGCGCGTCGCCCCTGGTTAACAACACAAAATAGCCGTGAAGCTCTGAAGGAGCGGAATAATTGGCATCGATATTTCGCACTTTCAGTGCTCTATTGAAATTGTTTCCTCGTAACCAGGGGCGACGCGTTCCGCTGCGCTTCACGCTTGCCCCTGGCTATCATATTGTGCGCCTTTGGCGCTCAGTTTCGACTCTTTGTGCAAAGCCAGCGCCAACGGCGCGGAATATGACAGCCAGGGGCAAGCGCCGAACAACGTGAGGCGCGTCGCCCCTGGTTAACACCGCAAAATAGCCGTGAAGCTCTGAAGGAGCGGAATAATTGCCGTCGATATTTCGCACTTTCAGTGCTCTATTGAAGTTGTTTCCTCGTAACCAGGGGCGACGCGTTCCGCTGCGCTTCACGCTCGCCCCTGGCTATCATATTGTGCGCCTTTGGCGCTCAGTTTCGACTCTTTGTGCAAAGCCAGCGCCGAGGGCGCGGAATATGATAGCTAGGGGCAAGCGCCGAACAACGTGAGGCGCGTCGCCCCTGGTTAACACCGCAAAATAGCCGTGAAGTTCTGAAGGAGCGGAATAATTGGCATCGATATTTCGCACTTTCAGTGCTCTATTCAACAGGGGCAAGCGTTCCGCTGCGCTTCACGCTTGCCCCTGGCTATCATATTGTGCGCCTTTGGCGCTCAGTTTCGACTCTTTGTGCAAAGCCAGCGCCAACGGCGCGGAATATGACAGCCAGGGGCAAGCGCCGAA
>DATDFT010000123.1:0-2992 GCA_036522475.1 Pyrinomonadaceae bacterium
GATGGTGAGTCGAAGGTGTTTGATTTCAGCGGGAAGACGATTGATTTCGAAGCGCTCGAACTGCGATCGGGGACGCAGATCGTGCATCTCACGCTCATGGAAGCGGACCTGCTGCGCTACTTGATCAGTCATGAAGGCAAGATCGTTTCGCGCAGCGTGTTACTCGAGGATGTTTGGGGTTTGCGTGAGGATACGGACACGCGGGCGATCGATAATTTCATCGTGCGTTTGCGAAAGTATATAGAGGATGAGCCCTCGCGGCCGAGGCATCTGCTGACTGTGCGAGGTGTTGGGTACAAGTTTGTAGCGCAAGCGTGAGGTTAGTTGGATATGATGGACATGATTTACAGTGTTATCATGAAAATCTTGTAAATCCTGTCAAACGTCACTCAACTTGCCGCGATGATCAGGGAGGCGCGAACGCCTAACATATCCGAGAAGTCTTTCGAGTAGATCGAACTCACCTTCCTCACGCGTCCAATCTTCTCCACCAGCTCTTCAGACGAGATAAACCCATTCTCAGTATGCGCGATGGCCCAGGTGGGAATGTGCGACGCGGTGCGCAACAGATCTTCGACAAACCCGAGATACTGCTGTTTGCTTTGCACGCGCGACCCGAGCCGCGCGCCGCGTGCTCTTTCAAGATCAATCCAGAAATCGTCGCTGCCGCGCAGCCATTCCTCACGCCACGTGACGATCGGATCTCGTGCGCTCGTCGCCTGCGTCACCGGCATGGGCAATCGCAAGAACAACAGATCCGTATGATGTCGTTCAGCAACAAAGTTTCGCACGTCCTGATTCGTGCTCTGGTTGCGCATGCCGTTGTCCTGCGGCGGCGGCAGACAATCAAGTACACGCCGAAACACGTCCGGCAACGAGAAGGGCGTTCGCAAGCTGCGCGTCTGTTCGTTGAAAGAGAGAACGTAATCGCCGGTCATCATTCCTGCGGTGAGCGCGAGTGCGCGTTTGTAAGGTTCGAGATGCTCGGCGTTGAAGCGCAGGTTATCGAACCACCAGGCGTCAGTCTCGTTGAACCACTTGAGCAGCGCGCGATTCTCGAGCTTCTCGCGCGGAACGTATGCGTCATCAAGCAGCGTGTTGAGATCGCCGTCATCGAGCTGTTCCGTGTTGTTCTCGATCAGCGCGAAAGCCTTGGTGTAGGACCAGAGCATCGGATCGTTCGCGGCAACGCGGACTCTCCAGTCTTTCATGCGGACGCAGATCTCTCCTTCTCCGGTGAAGGGAAGTGCCACTGAAGCAAACTTCAGTCGCCGCAGCACTCCTAGTTCAAAAGCCAGCCAACCGTTTGTGAACTGCATATGTTATGACGAGAATGATGAAAATAAGTCCCAACCGCGACGCTCGGTTGCCGGTGGTTGTTCCCCCGGGTCTTCGACTTCGGGCTTTGCAAATGATTCCAACTCCGGTAATCCATCGAGCTTAAGAAGAACATTTACGACACTCGGATCGAATTCAATGCCCGCGCGATCGATGAGCTCGCGTCGTGCTGCCTCAGCGGTCAACGCAGCGCGGAATGGCCGCGCGTCGGTGAGCGCCACATACGAATCAACTACTCGTAGAATCCTCGCGGCCAGCGGAATCTCTTCACGCCGGAGTGCATCCGGATATCCGGCGCCGTTCCACCACTCGTGATGCCAGCGCACCAACAGTTGTGCTGCACGATCCGCTCCGACCCGCGATGCTTCGCGTTCGCCAATCACCGGATGCCGCGTAAGATCGAGTCGCTCTTCCGGCGATAGCGGACCGGTGGCCTGAATGTAATCACGTTCCATCGCTACTTCACCGAGATCGTGCAACAGCGCCGCGGCATACAACGATCCGCGATCGTGTCGGGCGAGATGAAACCCCTGCGCGATCTCGTCGGCGATAATGGCGATGCGCTGCGCGTGCGGGTTGTCGTAACGTTCAAACTTGTCGACTGTCTTCGCGAGCTGGATGAACGCATCCGCCGCCGCTTTGTCGATCAACTCAGTTGTGTGCATCGCGACCATGATTGGATCATTTCAACATACTTACTTTAACGCGTGCAAAAGGTCCTGCGCCTTGCGATTCTCCGGATCGGCCGCGACGGCGCGCTCAGCTTCGCCTTTCGCGCGCAGCTTCAAACCGAGATCTCTGTACAACTCCGCCAGCATCACTCGATATTCAGCATTGTTAGGATCGAGTTTTATCGCGGCGAGCAGTTCGGTTTCGGCGACTCGCCTCGTGTTTTCGTTGGCGGCCAGCAACTGACCATAACGCGCGCGGTAGCGATGTTCCGCTGGAGCGGCACTGGCTGCCGACGCGAAAAGACCGATTGCGACTTTTCGTTGGCCGAGCTCGAGCGCTACGAGTCCTTCCTTGAATTGAATCTCCGCGCGCTCAGCGGCAGACATCGCCGGCTCGCCTTCAGTCTTCGGTTGTGGCGCAGGCGTGGTTGGTTTAGCCGTTGATTGCGCTATTTGCTCCGCTCGTTTTCGCGCCTGGAGTTTTGAGTTGTAAGTTGCGCGCAGCCGATCGTCGCTTAGAGTGTCGTAGGCTTGCGTGACGCGCGCGAATGCTGATTCGATTCTCGCCACCAACGCGGGCTCGGCTTTGCGAAATCGATCCGGGTGATAACGTCGCGCCAAGTCGTAGTAAACGTCTTTGAGATTTTGAGCTGCCACGGTGTCGTTGATGCCCAGCAGCTCGTAAAACGTAGACGCGGTCCTTACTCTTTCGAGAAACGCTTCGACATTCGTTGGTTCGTCTGCTGGTTCGGGTTCCGGCGCTGGCTTTTCTTGCGCCGGCGTTGGGCGTGTTTGTTGTTGCCCTCGAAATGAGCTCTTCCAGTGTTCGCGTTGCAATAGACCGGCGACTGCGAGTGAGTAGAGGTGTCGCAACGTCTCTGCTTCGCCGAGGCCGCTAATCGCGACGAGCTCGCGTACAGTCGTTGGACGATCGAGACGCGACAGTAAGAACACCTCCGCCGGCAGCAGATTGTGGTTGATTA
>DATDFT010000124.1:0-2873 GCA_036522475.1 Pyrinomonadaceae bacterium
TCCTCATAGCCACATCGCTCACACTGCCACAAGGGAAATGAACCGGCAGGATCGGCGCCACTTTGGTAAACGGCGCGGTCTGAAGGAATGATTTTGCCACCGCAACGCGGACAAACACGCCCGCGCGTCGTTCGTACCTCAACATCCAGTGCCAGCGGATTATCGTCAGCCATTATGCGCGTTAATCGGTGCCCCTGTACTTCCGCAACAGAATGAAGATCGTACAGAACATCGAAACCGGCGGTATCAACAGCACCAGCACGCCGATGTTGAAGTTGCGAATGAATTTCGCGTTAGTAACGCTCGTTAAGCTGGCGCGACACATCGAGCACTGTGCTTCAGCGTAAGTGTTCGCCAACAGCACGATCGCCGCCGCCACACAAACCAAAACCAAAACTCGCTGCCAACTCGATTTCATGATTACGGCTCCTCTGCCGGCGCCGGCGCAACTGGCGGTTCCTCTTTGAACTTGTAGCGCAGTCCCGCCGAGCGAAAACTGTCGGGGAAGAATACAAACAGCAACATGATACAAACTATGAGCATCGGCACCAACGTCAAAACGAGGCTGAGGCGCTCAAATTTCAAGTGCATGAAGTAAGCTACGATCAACGCGGCCTTGATGATCGACAGTCCCAACAGCACGATCAACATCAGGTGAATGGGCATCGGCTTGTAGGCCAGAAAGATCTCGACGAGCGTCAGCGCCACCAGCCAGCCCCAGATCGAGATGAACAGTTTGTTACTGCCGGCGAAATGTTCTTCAGCGTGTGCATGTGCGTCCATTTCGGTGTCCTCCTGCCTTTACAAACCGCTGTGATGGCCGACGTCAACTGACATGATGTAAATCAGCGGGAACACAAACATCCAGACGAGGTCGACGAAGTGCCAGTAAAGGCCGCTGATCTCGACGTCTTCGTGTTTGAGTTTGTTCACGCGCAACGCGACGACGGTCAGATAAACTGCGCCCGAGGCGACGTGGAACATGTGCAGTCCGGTGATGGTGAAGAAGGTTGCGCCAAAGAGCGGCGACGGCGGCACACCGTCAGTGGTCGTGAACGCCTGTACCCAGTGTTCGGGCAGGTAGAACGGGCGCATGCCTTCATGAATCAGGTGACGCCACTCGATCAAGTGGAGCACGATGAACGCGACACCGAAAAAGATCGTCGCGAGTATCCACTTCCTTGCGCCCGCTTTATCGCCCTTGCTCGAGGCGGACACGCCAAACACCATCGTCAGGCTCGACGATAGCAGGCAGAATGTCATCACCGACGAGAAGACGATGCTCGGGTAGAAAGGAAACGGAGTCGGCCAGACGTTCGACGCGCGCAGATAGCTGTAGCCGATCAGCAGCGCCGAAAACGTCAGCGAGTCGGAAACGATGAACAGCCACATTCCCAACTTGCGATGGCCCACGCGATAAGGAAGGGCGCCGCCTTCCCAATCCACTGCCGGGAAATGTCCCGCCTGTGCTTCAGTGCTCACCCTGTCACCTCCAAAGGAATAGCAGTAGGAATAGGTAGATCCAAAGAGCGTCCATGAAATGCCAGTAAATCGCGACTGCGTCCGCCATGCCCTGTCGTCGCGCGGGGTCAGTCGATTGACGACGTGAACGCAGCCACAAAAAGCCGAGTCCTAGTAAGCCGCCGGCAACGTGAAAGCCGTGCACGCCGGTCAGCAGGTAGAAGAACGAGCTGTGCGGATGCGACGAGATGTAGATGCCTTGTCGGGCTAGTTGTCGCCACGCGAATAGCTGTGAAGCCAGAAAGCCGAGGCCCAGCACGAGCGTCAGCGACAAGTAGCGGCCGTAGCTCGTGAACAGATCTTGTTTGAGCTTGCGTCTCGCGATTTCGATCGAGACGCTGGCGAGCAGGAGTAGCGTCGTGCTGCCGAACAGGACGCGTGGGACGGCAATTGGGAACCAGTCAGTCATCGCGCCTGAGCGAACGATGTACGCGCTGCTCAGCGACGTGAACAGCATCGCGATCGACGCGAGCGTCACCAGCATCCCGATGCGATAGCGATTCCCCGTCGGTGTGTCTGTATTAATTGCGACGTTCATTTCTTACTCTTATTCACACCAGGCTTCAGCCCGGTGAAACGACCGCTCGAACCGTCGAGAAACCGTTTAAACGGTTTCTCGGCTATTGCCTCCCGCCCCACACCGGGCCAAAGCCCGGTGAGAATGAGACGACTCCTGCTATCTAAAGATCAGTAACAACCCAAACAGCCAGAGCCAAATCGCGTCCATCGTGTGCCAGTAGAGCCCAACAATTCCCGTCCACGTCAAATTCTTTTGCGTCTGCAACGGCCAGACAGCACGCAGGCTCCGCAACAATATGTACAACACCAGCCCAATCCCACCGATCAAATGCGCGCCGTGCAAACCCGTCGCGAAATAGAAAAACGTGCTGCGCGGATGACCCCGGAAATAAACACCTTCACGAGCGAGTTCGCGCCACGCGATCAGTTGCGACCCTAAAAACCCGAGCCCCAACACAAGTGTCACGAGCAGCCAGCGCTTATGCTCGCGCAGCCGGTCTGCTTGCAAAGATCTCTTCGCCTTCCCAAACGTGACACTGCTTACGAGAATCAACCCCGTGCTCACGAAGAACATCGGCGGCATCGCGACCGGCTGCCGGTGCTCTTCACTCGACATCACGTAAACACTGGACAGCGCTGCAAACATCATCACAATCGCGGCCAGTATGACCCACATTGTGATCCGGTAGCTCGACGGAGAGAACTTCGGTTTCGAGTGGTCCCCGTGCCATCCATTCCCGCCTGGCTTCTTACCGTTTGGTCCGGGAAACTTCCCGCCGGAACCGATCCCCTTGTTCGTTGCTTTCTTAGTGCTTGTGACCATTGTGGCCATC
>DATDFT010000125.1:0-19024 GCA_036522475.1 Pyrinomonadaceae bacterium
GCAATCGCACCGCGATCGCGAAGCCGGCGATGAATTGCAATCGCGCAACCGGCGATCACCATCACAGCCGTAAAGTCGAGAGCGTGAAACGTCACCCAGGCGATGAGGCTGCGTCCCTGCATGACATTCAACGGAAAGCCAAACACGTAAGCGCGATAGCCGAGGTCGCCTTCCAGTTTGAAATGCACCCAGCCAAATACGAGCGGAAAGGTGATTAACGCCGAGAGCACACAACCCCACATGATCAGGAAGTGCATGGCCCATCGTGAAAATCCGCGTTTGAAGATGAAGCGCTGCCCGACCAGGTTGGTGGCTATCGTTTTTGCCGCGTTGGCAGTGTTCTGCGCAAACTTTTCTCGTTGTAAGTAGAGCTTCCATCCGCGGCGCCAATACACGCGCGTAGCCGGACGTTGCAACCAGATCGCATAGCGAAACACAATCGCGCCGAACGCGACGACGCTGGCAATCGTGTAGCCGAAGAGAGCGGAATCGTAATGTTCCAGATTGCGTGAGCCGACAACGATCAGCACGGTCAGCAGGAAAGAAGCCGCGAGCGCGAGCAAGACCGGTGTGCGATCGTTGGATGGCCGAGTCATAGACAGTTTGCCCAGGCTTGCTGCGAGAATCGCGGGGGACGGTTTTTGAGTTCAGCGTTTATTCTCGCCAGTAATTCGAATTGTTCAGATTCCGTCAGAACTGTACTCGACCAACGATAGATCTGATCCTCTTCAATCTTATTGTGAGTAGCCAGTCGTTTTTCGATCTCTCGAATGGTGTCGCCAACGGCAGCCAATTCCACTTCATCCCTAGGAAGCTCTCGCAGAATGCCCATCGCTCGTGCGAGTTCACGCATGAAGAAGTCGTGATCGGCGCGTAATCTGTCGATCACCGGTTGCGCTTCAGCAAGTTTCGACGCGATCGCCGGAAACAAGTGCAAGTGTTCCGCTCGAATGTGGACGGCAAGCCGCGCCCACAAAAGATCCAGCTTCGAGTAACTCGTCTCAACATCCTTATTGTTTAGCGCCGTCAGAAGTTCCTTCAGCACTTCACTAACCGCATGATGATCGTCCGACAAACGTCGACGCACTTCAGCCATCGTCCTATTTACGCGAGATTCGATGCCTTGGGAAACAGTATGTTGTTTTCCAAGTGAATATGTTGATGCAAGTCCTTTTCGAAGTTTTCCAGCGCTTGGTACAGCGTCTTGTAGCTAATGCACGCGTCGGCCGGCACCTTGTAGTCAGACGTTAACACACGCAACTCACGCAGAATCTCGCCCGCCGCGTCGTGTTCCATCATCATCCTGCGTATGGGATTGTTGACGGTTCCGAATGGAGAATAAGGAGCGGCCTGCTTCTGATCGGCTGCTTCTGTCAGGGCGACGATGTAGGGGAAGAGTATGTGCTCTTCCTTGAACATGTGTGGCTTCAGATCGGCACAGAGTCGCGTGAGGAGCTCGTCCACATGGACGAGTTCGGGGTGATTGCGGCCATGCGCGGCGAGCACTTTGTCGGCAAGCAATTGAAGCCGGTCCATTTCCGATTTGGTGAATACATGGTGCCTGTCGAGGATGTACGCGATGAGGTTGGGGAGTGAAAGGTTTTGAAAATCCGTCTCGTCTTGTGAGGTGAATTGAGTCACTTCGATCAACATTTCCATCACGTTGTCGACGTCCACGCCGGCTGAAGCGCAAGCGTCAGCTAACGGCCGATTGCCTCCGCAGCAGTAGTCGATCTTGAGTTTCTCAAAAAGTCTGGTCGATTGGGGGAGTCCAATCGCAAGCTCTCGCACCGTCATGTCAGTAGTAATCACGTCTGTTGCTCCTGGTCTCTGATCAATTCCACCTCCTTCGTGCAAGCGTTGTGCCCGCAGAAAACGGAAGAATGTCGGCCTCTGCTCGATTTCGATTGCGAGTTTTTGCGGTGCCGAGGGGAGAAATTCGCAATTGTGTGTCGTTGCGCAAGAAGCTGTGATGCTACCGCCAAAGGCGCGGAATATGACGGCCTGGTAGCGCCAAAGGCGGGGAATATGACGGCCTGGCAGCGCCAAAGGCGCGGAATATGAAAGCCAGGGGCAAGCGCCGAACAACGTGAGGCGCGTCGCCCCTGGTCAGTTCGCGCAATGACGGTGAAGCTCTGAAAGAGCGGAATAATTGACTTTTATATTTCGCACTTTCAGTGCTCTCTTCAAATTATTCCTCGTTAACCAGGGGCGACGCGTTCCGCTGCGCTTCACGCTTGCCCCTGGCTATTATATTCCGCGCCTTCGGCGCTGGGCGTTTGCCTTGGCTATTATATTCCGCGCCTTCGGCGCTGGGCGTTTGCCTTGGCTTTTGTATTCCGCGCCGTCGGCGGTCAGTTCAATTGTCGAGAGTCCCCATTAAGAATTTGGGCTATGCCCTCGGTTCGGCCTTTGGCCTGGAACGTTAGGGCAAAGCCCGAACCGCGGGCCTAGCCCGCTATTGAAAAAGAAGACTACCGGCAAGGCGTAGCCTTGCCTCACATGGGGCGGCGAAGCCGCAGTCGTCTGAATGAAATTCAACGCCACGCTCAACAGGACCATCGTGATGATGATCGACGCGTTGATTACTTCACCGAGCGCAGCGGATATGACACTCGCCACCATCAAGATGATCGCGAGTGGATTTGTCAGGAGAGTAAGCAGTTGAACAAGGCGGCGCAGTTCGCCTCGAGCTCGAAGGCTCGTTGGAGCCAAATTGCGCGAACCGCTGTTTTGCCTCAGCTTGTGAAAAGCCCAGGGGCATGCGTTCCTTTCCTCACAATAAGCGCCATTCTATAATCAGGTTGACCCAAGAAGATGCTCAAATCCCCTAAGCTAAATCCGGAAGAAGCGCTTGAGCGCTACGAGAAGGAGCTTGCCGACATCAAGTTTGCCATTGACGAATCGGCAATCGTAGCCATTACCGATCAACGCGGCATTATCAACTACGTTAACGAAAAGTTCTGTCAAATCTCAAAATACTCTCGCGAAGAATTACTCGGCCAGGATCACCGCATCATCAATTCGGGCTACCACCCGAAAGAGTTCATCAGAACTTTATGGACCACAATCGCGAGCGGCAAGGTCTGGCGCGGTGAGATCAAGAATCGTGCCAAGGATGGTAGTTATTATTGGGTGGATACGACGATAGTTCCGTTTCTCAACGCTGACGGAAAACCTTACCAGTACGTTGCGATTCGCAGCGACATCAGCGAGCGCAAGCGAGCTGAAGAGCAAATCCGCGAGCAGGCAGAGCTGTTGGACCAGGCCCAGGACGCGATTCTTGTACGCGATCTCGAGCAGAAGATCTTGTTCTGGAACAAAGGCGCCGAAAAAATCTACGGCTGGTCAGCCGAAGAGGTGATTGGCAAAAACGCGGAAGAGCTTTTATTCAAAGACCATTCCACGCAATTCGATGCGGCTCGCCAGGCAATCATCCAAAATGGAGAGTGGACAGGTGAAATGCACCAGGTCCGGCGCAATGGTGCTGAGATAGTTGTTGAGAGCCGGTGGACGTTGGTGCGCGACGAACAGGGCCAGCCCAAGTCGATCCTGGTCATCAACACTGACGTGACCGAAAAGAGACGAATGGAGGGGCAGTTCCTTCGTGCTCAAAGAATGGAATCGATCGGCACTCTCGCGGGCGGTATCGCTCACGACCTGAATAATGTTCTGTCGCCAATATTAATGGCGATAGATATGTTGCAGTTGAAAACTACTGACGAAAGCAGCAGGAAGTGGTTGGACGTGTTGCGCACTAATGCAGAACGCGGCGGAAATATGGTGCGACAGGTTTTGTCTTTTGCACGCGGCGTGGAAGGCGAGCGTGTGGCGTTGCAGCCGAAGCATCTCATCAAAGAGATCGTCAAGATTTTGCGTGAGACGCTGCCGAAGTCTATCGAGATCAACCTCCATGTCCCGCAGGATCTCTGGATCATTTCCGCCGATGCGACTCAAATACACCAGGTGTTGATGAACCTGTGCGTTAATGCCCGCGATGCAATGCCGGAAGGTGGATCGATCTCAATCAAGGCCGAAAATGTCTCCGTAGACGAAAACTATGCACGCATGCACATCGAGGCCAAGGCGGGACGTTTTGTCGTGATCAGTGTCGCAGATACAGGGCCAGGCATGACGCAGGAGATTCAAAGCAGGATCTTCGAACCATTCTTCACCACCAAAGAAATGACGAAGGGAACGGGTCTCGGGCTTTCGACTGCGCTGACGATCGTGAAGAGCCATGGCGGCTTTATCAACGTGTACAGCGAGTTGCATAAAGGGAGTCAGTTTGCTGTTTACCTTCCCGCACTTCATACGCCAGGTTCTGTGGATCCCGCGGCTGCGCGAAGCGATCTTCCGCTGGGTCATGGAGAGTTGAT
Source organism: Pyrinomonadaceae bacterium (assembly GCA_036522475.1). Lineage (GTDB taxonomy): Bacteria > Acidobacteriota > Blastocatellia > Pyrinomonadales > Pyrinomonadaceae > PSRF01. The sequence goes on from DATDFT010000125.1 coordinate 4,380, forward strand.
TCTTGTCGTTGATGACGAGGAATCGATTCGCGAGATAACACGCGGTACGCTGGAGACTTTCGGATATACCGTGCTGACCGCGAGCGATGGCACTGAAGCACTGGCACTTTACGCCGACAAGAAAAATGAGATCGCAGTTGTGCTGACAGACATGGTGATGCCGTTCATGGATGGCCCAGCGACCATTCGCGCATTGCAACGAATGAATCCGAAAGTCCGCATAATCGCTGCGAGTGGTTTGGGAACGGGACATCGCGCCAGCGGCGCGCTGGAGGGTGTCTCCGTCTTCCTCAACAAACCGTACACCGCCGAGCGATTACTCAAGACCCTCGCCGAGATGCTTTCCAGTTTTTGAGCCGCAGATTAACGCGGCTGACCTTGTGGGGAAATTTCTGTTGAGTTGGGAAATACCCCGCAGTCCCGCCTCCTACTACTCTCAAAAATCGAAACTAAACGATGGTACGGGTCGTGCAGAAGCGCAACCCGAGTCTGAGCTTTGGGTGAAAGGAGGAAGAAAGCGGATGGCGAAGGTTTTGATCCTGGGTGGTGGGTTCGGAGGCGTTGTAGCTGCCGACCGACTCGCAGAGCAACTCGGCGATGAGCATCAGATCACGCTCGTCTCGCGCAGCCGCCAGTTTGTCTTCTATCCCGCACTCGTCAGGCTCGCTTTTGGTAAATGCCAGCCGGCAGATGTCTCGTTCGACTTGCGGCAGTCAATGCTGAATCGAAAAGTCAACTTCATCGAAGCGGAAGTCGCACACATCGATCCTTTTGAAAGGATCGTAACCATTGCCCACGGCGAGGTGGAGGGAAAGCTTGGCTACGACTACCTCATATTCGCGCTTGGCCGAAGACTCGCAACCGAACGAATCCCGGGTTTCTACGAACATGCCCATCACCTACTGAATGTCGACAAGGCAATAAAATTTGGCAAAGCCATTCACAGGCTTCACGAAGGAAGAGTTGTCTTCGGTCAGTGTCCAGACGCGCGTTTACCGGTCCCAGTTTACGAGAGTGCCTTTGCGTTGGCTCGCTTGCTGGAAGAAAAACGCGAACGCGAGAGCGTCAGAATCACACTCGTGAGCCCAACCACGCTGGAATCAGAGCTTGGAGATGTTGCCGCGGCCGCCGCACTCAAGAAAGCACTCGATGCACATCAAATAGAGTTTTTGCCAAACCTCAATATCGATTCATTGACAAAAGACTCAGCCATGACAACCGCTGGAGACGCCATCAAGTTCAACTTGCTCATGTTAGTGCCGCCGTTTCGTGGTTCTTCGGCAGCCTCATACATCGGCATCACAGATAACAACGGCTACATAAATGTCGACGCAGCGATGCGCGTTGCCGGCCATGAACGAATGTACGCCGTTGGCGACTGCGTGAACTTCGATGGTCCAAAGATGGGCCATATGGCTGTGCAACAGGCGGAGGTTGCGGCGACGAACCTCGCAGCGGAAATCGATGGAAGGGAACCTGCTGCGCGTTATGAGCACGAAATGAGATTTGTGATTGAGGGGGTCGGAAGCGAGAGCTTTTATCTCCACAAAGATCTTTGGTCAGATACGCCGGCAACTGTCAGGCAGGGACGTTTTTGGAGTTGGGCCAAACGTGTTCAGAAAAGATATTGGGAAGTCTCGCATTCATGAGTAAAAGCAGTAAGGAAGTGTTGAAGTGAAAGCAAATGTTTTTCGAGGTAAGAACAGAATTGGGATCGAAGAGATCGACAAACCGCGTGCTGGCGCGGGTGAGGCAGTCATTCGCGTAACGCTGACTACGATCTGTGGAACCGACCTGCACATCGTCAGGGGCGAGTATCCAGTTGCGCCGGGTCTCATCATCGGTCATGAACCGGTCGGCGTGATTGAAGAACTCGGTGAAGGCGTTTCCGGATACAACATCGGCGATCGCGTGCTCGTCGGTGCAATTACGCCTTGCGGTCAATGTCGCGCGTGTTTGTCGGGTCACTCGTCACAATGCGGTCACGGCGAAGGTTACGAGGCGGTCGGCGGGTGGCGATTCGGCAACACCATCAACGGTGCTCAGGCCGAATTTCTAAGAGTGCCTTATGCCCAGGCCAACCTCGCAAAGATTCCCGATGAACTAACCGATGCGCAAGTGGTCCTGCTTGCTGACATTGCGTCCACGGGTTTCAGCGGTGCTGAATCTGCGCGCATAAAGATAGGCGACTCAGTTGTCGTGTTTGCGCAGGGACCAATCGGCCTATGCGCGACCGCCGGCGCAAAACTGATGGGAGCATCTCTAATCATCGGCATCGATGGCGATGAGCATCGACTGGCGATGTCAAAACGAATGGGAGCGGACGTCACACTCGACTATCGTGACGTTGACGTCGTGACCGAAGTAAAACGTCTCACCGGCGGCGGCGCCGACGTAGCAATCGAGGCACTCGGCACTCAACAAACATTTGAAAGCGCGTTGCGGACTCTGCGGCCCGCGGGAACACTCTCGAGCCTCGGCGTCTATTCCGGCAAGCTTGAGATCCCGTATGAAGCATTTGCAGCCGGCATCGGAGATCACCGAATCGTGACGACTCTTTGTCCCGGCGGCAAGGAGCGCATGAGAAGATTGATGGAGATGGTTCGTCATGGTCGCGTCGATCTCACGCCTCTGCTCACACACAGTTTTTCTTTGGACGACATCGGAGCAGCTTACGACTTGTTTGGCGAGCGGCTCGACGGTGTGATGAAGGTGGCGATCAGGCCTTGAGGAAGTGCCGTCTATGATTACTATCAAACGCATTCTTTGCCCGACCGATTTGTCGCCATACTCCGCGGACGCGGTGCGTTATGCCTTGGCCCTGGCCCGCGCCCACGAGGCTGAATTGATTTTGCTTCACTGCACAGATGACGGGGACGGCGAATACAAGCTTGCAACGTCTGTGTCGGAATACATCGATCCTTCTGATTCGAAATGGCGCTTTGTCATTGCACCCGCGGAGAATGTAGACGAGCAGATAATCAATCAAGCCCAGGCGGCGAATGCTGACTTGATAGTGATGCGCTCCAGGCGCCGTCCGCATCGTGCAGCGCTGTTGGGTTCTACGGCAGAGTCAGTTTGCCGGAATGCTCCTTGTCCAGTGCTTGTCATGCATCACGACCAGCGCGAGTTTGTAAATGATGAATTCAGAGTGGATCTAAAACGTGTTCTCGTCGCTTACGACTTCTCCGACTACTCCGAGCTGGGTCTGAAGTATGCGTTGTCGATCGCGCAGGAGCACCAGGCGGAATTGCATCTGCTTCATGTCTTGCCGCGGAATTCAGTAAGCGAACCGGAGATCGCCTGGTCGCCGATCAAAGGTGAATCCCCTTATCACAACGCCGCGCGCCGGCTGCAAGCTGTCGTGCCGGCTGAGGTCCATCTTTGGTGCAACGTCACGACGGCTGTGAGTGAAGGACATCCTTATCGCGAAATCCTGAATTACGCTGAAAGAAACGAGATTGATTTAATCAGTGTGGGCACGCACGGCGCCGGATACGGAATGCGCGCACTGTTTGGTTCCAACGTAGATCGAGTCCTACGCCAGGCACTCTGTCCCGTGTTAGTCGCGCGTCCATTGCGACCTGGGATGATCTCTAGAAACCAGGAGGCGAATGTTTCGGCTGGGCAGTTGAGTGTGCAGAAGAAGTTGGAACTGAGCGCCAAAGGCGTGGAATGATAGCCACGGACAAGCGTGAAGCGGAACGCGTCGCCCCTGGTTTACAAACAAATAATGCGAACAGAGCACTAAAAGTGCGAAATATGAACATCAGTTATTCCGCTCTTTCAGAGCTCCATGGTCATCGTGTGATCTTACCAGGGACGACGCGCCTCACGTTGTTCGGCGCTTGCCCCTGGCTTTCATATTCCGCGCCTTCGGCGCTGGTACGCTCTTGCTGAATTCTTTTGATCTGTCCTCGAAGCCAGGCCTTCACCGCTTCCTCTGTTCTCGACTGATTGTCTGCGAACTCGAGGTCTTCAATCGTCTCGCCGGCATCGTTCAACGCAATTCTGTGACACGGCACTTCAGCCGCGTGTGATTCCGGTAAGACAAATTCAATCAGATGACATTCATCGCAGGGATGTGGGCGGGAAGCATCTGCAAAGTTGAGACAGGTCAGGGAGTCCTGAAAGGTCGATTGCGGTTTCCATGGCGTTCGGACTGACCGGCCATATCCGCCTTTTTCTATGAACTCCAATTCATCCTGGAGAAGATTGAGAATCTCGCGATTGTCCTTATCCACGGCCATCACCTCCATTTCTCCCTGCCCTAAAACTCAACACTCGCTTTATCAAAGCGCAAGAAACGTGCCGATGCGTTTAGTCGGGGAAGGCAACGAAAGTCTATTTCGCGTGCGCAAACTTTCGCAGAATTCTTCGTCCGTGCGAAATATTCCACTCAGCACAGTGAACGAATAGCCATTTAACTCATCATCAGCGCGGTATGTGCATTGCACTTACAAGTGCCGGTTGATTTTTCAGCCGGAGTCTGACATGCCGAGCGCGCAACACAGAGAAATCGAGGAGCCTATTGCAGTAACAGCCAGGCAACAGCGAGCTGACATCTATTCACTCTTAAGTGCGATCCGAATGTCGAAAATGAGCTCGCTTCACGGTCGCGGGCGAATTTTGTTTGCGGAAGGTGAGGCGGCCCGAGGGATCTACATCCTGCGAACAGGACGAGCAACGGTTTCGATCTCATCTTGCGAAGGACGACTCGTGATGTTGCGTTTGGCCAGGGCAGGCGATGTGCTGGGGTTGAACTCCGTGCTGCGAGATGGTTCTTACGATACGACGGTCAAGACGCTCGAGCCGTGTCGCACAGATTTCATTCCTCGCGCGGAACTGATGGAAGTCATGCAGCGCAGTCACACAGTCGCTCAGGTGATCTTAAACATTCTGAGCCGCGAGCTAACTGAGCTCACCGATCGCGCGAAGTTATTGCTCCTGCCACAAACTGTGAGAGGCCGGTTAGCAAAACTGTTGCTTGAATGGACCAACGGAAACTGCTCGCGGACTGTGCGACTCGACAAGGTTTTTACTCACGAAGAGATTGCTCAAATGGTCTGCTCGTCGCGCGAGACGGTGACACGTCTGTTAACGAATTTGAGTAAACAGCAAGTGATTCGCGTCACAACAGACAGCATTTTGATTTGCGATCGGATTGCCCTGGAGAACATCGCGCACGCAACGTGACGGTCGTCACATCGCAACGACCGATAAGAACCTAGAATAACTCGCGCATTCGAACTCAGGGTCCGTCTGATTCACCAACTAGAGGAGGCTGGATTGTATCAACTCATCAAAGCGCTCCTGATTTGTGCCTTCATGATCTCAGCGGCTCTTTGGCTGACTGCCAGCACTTCGTCGCAGTCTGCGCAAACGAGCCAGGCCATACTTGCGAAAGATTATGTGGGCAGTGAGGCTTGTAAAGACTGCCATGAAGATCAGTTCAAGGCCTTTTCGCACACCTCTCATGCGCAGCTCGCGAAGCTAGGCAGTTGGAAAGAGAAGGTAACAGGCTGCGAATCGTGTCATGGTCCAGGGAAGGCGCACAGCGAGGAAGGCGATCCGAAGAAGATCATCTCCTTCAAGAACAAATCTTCGAAAGAGATCTCAGAAACGTGTTTGGGTTGCCACTCCGGTAAAGAGGAGCACAACAACTTCCGCCGCGGCGAACACTGGCGGAACGACGTCGGCTGCACTGACTGTCACTCAACCCACTCTCAACCAAGCGGACGCCAACTGGCGGCGTCGAATGTGTTCGTCTCACGAGCAAACGCGCAAAAGCCGGGCTTCTCCGATCTGAAGTTACTCAAAACCAGCGAGCCACAGCTTTGTCTCGGTTGTCATGGCGAAACGAAGCACCAGTTCAATTTGCCGTTCCATCACAAGGTGCTGGAAGGCGCGATGAAGTGCAGCGATTGCCACAACCCTCACGGTGGTTTCGAGCTAAAACAAACAAGACTCGCGACCGGCGCGGATGCGGCTTGCATCAAGTGTCACGCAGACAAGCAAGGGCCGTTTGTTTTCGAGCACGCGCCAGTGAAGACCGATGGATGCATTGCGTGTCACACGCCGCACGGTTCGTCAAATCCGCGACTGTTGATTACGAGTCGTGTTGCGCAACTCTGTTTGACCTGTCACAGCACAGCTCATGGCGTTGGCGCCGACGAGCCTGCCGGTCCACAACACAACTTGAACGCGCAATACGCAAATTGCACGAACTGTCATGTCAGGATTCACGGCTCGCGAACGAGTCCCGTCTTTTTCCGATAGCAAGTGAGGTTGGGCCATGGACACGAAGCGAAACATTATCGGAGTGGTGCTGGTTCTGTTCGCGATTTTCGCTATCGCTCGCGCGCAGCAACCTACTCCCTCACCGTCACCGTCGCCTGCAAAATCCGATTACAACGAGACGCCTGCTGAGACCGGTGAGAAGGCCGGCGACTTCACGGTTATCTCGAGTCTCGAGTTTGGGTATCGTGGGCTCAGGGTCGACGGCGATCTGAACAAGTATCAAAGCGATCTGAATTACAAAGCCGGCCCGCGAGTCTTTGACAGTTCTTTTCTGCTCAAATCTACAGACGGCAAAGGCGGGCTATTTAAATCTCTCCTTGCGACGTCAACCGGTTGGGGCGCCGACCCGCAGGGCAATCTTCGGGTGAGTGTCGAACATCCGAAGTGGTATCGCTTCGATGCTACCTATCGTCGCTTCAAGTACTTTCGTTTTCTCAACGATTTTGCGAACCCGAATTGGGTGTTTAGCCCTGCGTCCTTTAGTGTTTCACCAAGTTCGGTGACAGGGCAGCATGGTTACAACACACGAGTAAAGCTCGGAGACTTTGACCTTACACTTCTTCCCAAGAACCGTTGGATTCGCTTCAACGTTGGGTACTCGCCCGAACGCTACAGCGGCCCAGCCTTCACCAACTACCACGTCGGCGGAAACGAATTCCTTCTCTTATCGCAGCTCCGATCGCGCGCGAACGATTTCCGTGTTGGTGCCGACGGCAAACTCGGTCCACTGAACTTTTCGTTCCTCCAGGGATTCCGTCGGTTTCGTGACGACAGCGCGATCGACTTGGGAGTTACTCCGGGAATCAATCTCAATCCGACGGTCGCGAGTTTGACCAGTTTCGATCGCAATGAACCGGCGCGTGGCAGCGTTAACTACACTCGCTTCAGTTTGCAAACGCTCGTCGCCAAAAAACTGGACATCACGGGTCGCATCATCTACAGCAAGGCCACGCAGAATTTCGTCTCTCTCGAGAGCTTTACTGGCCGCAACTGGAACCCGCGCATCACCGGCTTCCCTCCGAGTCCGCCCGGCGCGACGCCAAACATTCTCAACCTGGGCCAGTACAACCTGAGCGGCGACACGGAACGACCGAGTTGGCTCGGAGATCTCGGGCTCACGTGGTTGGCCACCGACAAGTTTAGACTTTCAAATACGTTCAGAGTCGAAACGTTTGAGATCAACGGCGCTGCGCTTTTCGGCGATTTCTTTTCACTGACCCGCGGCACGCGGACCGACACGATCGCGTTCAATAATCGTGACGTCGATACACGCACCGAGTATCGAAAAATTCAGAACACGATCGAAGGCGACTACCAGTTCAGCAATGACTACTCAATTCATCTCGGTTATCGATATGGAAGACGACGCATCGAAGAAGCCATCAGCGGGTTTGCTCTGAATTCAAATTCTCCCACTCCGCTCGTGCCCGAGGACGAAACAGAGCACAACAACACACACGCAGTCCTCGGCGGCTTCAAAGCGCGCCCGCTCCACGAGTGGACCATCTACTTCGACGCTGAGCACGGCACCGCGGACAATGTCTTCACACGTATCGGCAATTACGACTACACAAACATTCGCGCGAAGAGCCGTTATAAGCCGACGTCGCGACTCGCTTTCAATCTCGCGGTGATCACCAAGAACAACTCGAATCCCTCGGAAATTGCGGGCGTCTCGCTGGAAGATTTTGGCGTGAGTGTGAAGTCGAGGCTCTTTTCTTCGTCACTTGACTGGACCGCAACCTCGCGGTTCTCGATCAGCACCGGCTACAACTACCACTGGATCAACAGCAATGCGAAACTCGACTACTTCTTCAATAACGTTCAGCATCCGCTTGGCAACAGTCTCTACTTCGTCAGGAATAACTTCTTCTTTGTTGAGTCGGTGGCCCGCGTCGCCCCGCGGGTAACGGTATTCACGGCTTATCGAATTAATAAAGACAACGGCCAGGGCAATCGAGTCGCTGATCCGACGGGCAACCCGGGAACGCTGATCGCGTCTTATCCGATGAGTTTTCAATCGCCGGAGGCGCGAGTTGCGATCAAGTTGCACCAGCGGCTCGATTGGAATGTCGGGTATCAGTATTACAACTACAACGAAAGCACGATCGTGGGACCGCGGCCGCAGAACTATCACGCGCATCAGCCTTACACGTCGTTGCGCTTCTATTTCGGCCGGAAAGAATAACTCTCTCTTTGCGTCTTTGCGCCTTTGCTTGAAAACCAGTCTTTGTATTTACGCGTGCTGCAAATAACTACACTTCTCGTAATTCTTTTTAATTCGTCCGTCGCTGCGCCAGCGATTGATTACAAAAGCTTTTCTCATTCAACTCACGTTACAAAACAAAAACTCGCGTGTGACTCGTGTCACAAGTTTCCCACGAAAAACTGGAAGGAAGTTCGCAAAGGCGACGCAGCGTTTCCTGACGTGGCTGAGTTTCCGGAACATTCATCCTGCCTGAATTGCCACCGCAAGCAGTTCTTCGCACGCGAACGCCCGGCTCCAAAGATCTGCTCCAACTGTCACGTGAAAGCCACGCCTGTTGACACTTCGCGACTCCCATTTCCGAGTTTAGGTGGCGCAAGTTTCGTTTCGGAGTTTCACGTTGCCTTTCCGCACGACAAGCACACCGATACGGCTTGCGCGGATTGCCATCAGGCAGCGAAGCCGGAAGACAAGGATTTCAAAATGCGGCCACTCACTCACGCGACGTGCTTCACCTGTCACAACCAGGAAAGTGAGCTCGCGCCTTTGCCGCCGAAGTGCGATGCATGTCACAAACAAGGACCATCACACTCGACACAAGGTCGTGAACTCTTCGCACACGCCATATTCAGACCGGCGGCTGACTATTCGCAGTTCAAGCACGACAACGCTCAGCATGCGCGATTGCCATGTTTGCTTTGCCACCGCCGGGAAAACAACTCGCCGCAACCGACCTTACCGGGTAAAGCCGCACATGCACCTTGCACCGGCTGTCATGCGCAGCAGTTCGCAAATCCGGCAAGCGAGATCTGCACGATCTGTCACACGGATGTTCAGAGCGGAAAGATTAAAGCTTTTCCACCGCTGCGCACTTTCGACGTCCGGTTCGATCATGCGAAACACAGTGCCGCTTGTGCCACCTGTCATCGCCAGGGTCGTAACGGTGTTGCACTCTCGATCCCTTCGAAACTGAATGCGCACGTCGCGTGTTTTAGTTGTCACACGCCTAATGCTCAGGCGAACGGACGCAACATCTCATCGTGCGGCACCTGCCACCAATTCGGACGTTTTGTTCGCACTTCGGAGCAAGCGACTGCGTATCGAGTTGGCTTCAGTCACGCCAGTCACGATGCGTCTGAGAAGTTGGCGTGTACTGCATGTCACCAGGTCAGGGCAGGTTTGCCGGTTACCCGGCAAATGTCAGCGCCGTCACCGCTAAATCACCACGCTTCGATGAGGGCGTTCAGTTGCGCGAGTTGTCATAACGGCAAGCGGGCATTTGGCGGTGATGACTTCTCCGTGTGCAAGCGCTGTCACAAGGGTGCGGCATGGCACTTTTGATTTCTGCTGTGGAAAGTTTCGCAGCGATGTGCAAAAGCGCGCTCAAAGAGCCGCAGTGTTTACAGCTTTTTGGTCCAAATATGGTCGGCATGAACGTTGCACCTGTAACACGACGGGAGGTTTTATGAAGCGAGTAAAAACAATACCAATCGGGACCGCATCGCTCTTACTGTTCATACTTGTGCTCTTCGGAATCGTGCGGGCCCAGGGTGAGGTCCAACCGTCAGATCCGGCAGCCTACTACAAGGCGAAGTGTGTGGCCTGTCACGGGCCGAAGGCTGAGAAGAGATTCGACGCGTCGCTGGCAGACGAGCAATACATCGAAGCAATACTGAAGGGTAAGAAACCCGAGAAGCCTCCGAACATGCCGGCATACGGTGAGAAGGGCGTCACCGCGGACCAGGCGAAAGCACTTTTAGAGCACATGAAGCAACTGCGATCGACACAGTAGGTACTCGCGACAAAGCGTTTCCCCCGCCACTCCCATGCTCGTTGGGTAACCGACCGCATGGGAGGCGGTGTGTTTTTTAGCAAACTTATTGAGACTCTCGATGAGCGACGCAAGACAGTCCGCAACACTCTTCAGAAACTACGTAAGCTTCGCCGGCGCGTTGATCGTGATTGCCGCAGTCGTGAGTATTCTGCTGTTGATTCTCATCGAGCTGACGCAAGGGTCAAATAATCCTTATCTCGGCGTCATCACGTATGTCGTCCTTCCCGCGTTCCTCGTGTTTGGTCTGATTGTGATTCTGATTGGGATGTTCTTCGAGAGACGCAGGCGCAGACGCTCGCCATCATCGGAAATACCGCCTTACCCGAAGATTGATCTGAACGAGCCGGGACAACGCCGGCTCGCTATCGTGCTGCTGACTTTCTCTTTCATCTTCGTCTGCGCAAGCGCCTTCGGAAGTTACCGGGCTTATGAGTACACAGAGTCGGTCGAGTTTTGCGGACAGGCATGCCACACGGTGATGAAGCCCGAGTTTGTAGCCTTCCACGCAACTTCGCACGCCAGGATTCGTTGCGTTGATTGTCATGTGGGCCACGGCGCGGAGTCGTACGCTCGTTCAAAGCTGTCCGGTGCGCGACAGTTGTTTGCTTTGGTGACCGGCAGCTATTCACGACCAATCGAGACGCCTGTTCATAACATGCGTCCGGCCAACCAAACCTGCGAACAATGTCACTGGCCTTCGAAGTTTTACGGTGCGCAGCTCAAGACGTTCAATCATTATGCCTACGATGAGCAAAACTCTCTGCGCCAAACCCGGATGCTGATTAATGTTGGTGGCGGCGATCCGTCGAGTGGTCCAGTGGCAGGCATTCACTGGCACATGAACCTTGCGAATGAGATCTCTTTTATTGCCACCGATAAACAGCGACAGGTTATTCCGTGGATTCGAGTGAAGGATCGAAATGGTAATGTGACTGAATACTTCGATCGCGCGCGACCACTCAGCGCTGAGCAGATTGCCACGGCTGAAAAACGTCGCATGGATTGTATCGACTGCCATAATCGTCCGGCACATGCTTACTTGCCTCCGGACGTTGCAGTGGACCGGTCACTATCCGCTGGTCAACTCGATCCGTCGTTACCTTATCTGAAAAGGCAAGCAGTAGAGGTATTGAACAAGTCCTACACGACAGAGCAAGAGGCACTCAACTCAATCGCATCCAGTCTCGATGCTTTTTATCGCACCAACTACAGTCAGCTCTACTCGCAAAAAACAGACGAGATCAAAACAGCGATCGGAGAGACGCAGCGTATTTTCGAGACTTACTTTTTCCCGGAGATGAAGACGAATTGGTCCACTCACCCGAACAACATCGGACACCTCTATTCGTCGGGTTGTTTTCGTTGTCACGATGGCGAGCATGTGAGTAACACGGGGAAGGTAATTCGGAACGACTGCAACATCTGCCACACGGTCTTGTCCGACTCTGCACGCCCCTCGACCACTCCGCTATCAATCCCCATCCAGCATCCAATCGACCTTGGCGGTCTGTCAGATCGAAAATGCGAAACCTGCCACAAAGCCAACGAACCCTTCAAACACCCGATCAATCTAGGCGACATCTCGATGTTCCAATGTGTCGAATGTCATCCCAGAGAAAAGTGACTGGTGTAATCACCTATCTTACTCGGCGCAGAACAATAGTTAGGGTACCATGGTCTAACTGGTGATCCAGTATTCTTTGTCTGAAAGTATCGTCGTGCCTGGTAGAAAAAATTCACACGTAGCGAAGCTCGCATTCAAGTTCGTGCTCATAATCGGCATCGTCAATTTGTTTGCCGATATGACGTATGAAGGTGCGCGTAGCATCACTGGTCCGTTTCTCGAATCACTCGGCGCGAGTGCGTTGGCAGTTGGAGTCATTGCAGGCGGAGGGGAGCTGCTCGGTTATGTGCTTCGTTCAATCGCCGGATATGTTGCTGATAAAACTCGCAAGTACTGGCTGGTAATCATTGCCGGATACGTCATCAATATGCTCGCTGTCCCTGCACTCGCGCTAGCGGGCAACTGGCCATTGGCAGCGGCGCTGATGATTGCCGAACGCACCGGGCGTGGCATCAGAAAACCCGCAGTTGACGCAATGATTTCCTACGCCGGGCAGTCAATCGGACGCGGCTGGGTATTTGGCATAAATGAGGGACTGGACCAGGCAGGCGCTACGTTTGGTCCACTCATAATCGCGCTCGTCTTGTATAAGCGTGAAGGTTATCAGGTCGGATTCGGCGTGCTGCTGGTTCCCGCGTTGGTGTGTTTGGCTACGCTTATCTTTGCTCGACTCTTTTATCCGGAACCGCACAAGCTGGAAGAAGGATCTACAGAGTTGCTCCAGACAAAAGGATTCACCAGGGCGTTTTGGATTTATATTATCGCCGGAGCACTCATTGCTGCAGGCTTTGCTGACTTCTCGTTGATCTCTTTTCACTTCAAGAAAGTCGGAAATGTAACTGACACAGAAGTCGCGCTGTTTTATGCGGCGGCTATGGGCGCTGGAGCAGTGACTAACCTGGTGTTTGGACGACTCTTTGATCGAGTCGGATTCTCAATTGCCGCTGTTGCGTTCTTCGCGGGCGCGATGTTTGCTCCGTTTGTATTTCTCGGACAGTTCTGGCTCGTGTTAACCGGCATGATCCTTTGGGGCGTCGGTATGGGGGCGCAAAACTCACTTCTGAAAGCGATGTTGAGCAGTGTGATTCCGGCAGCGAAGCGCAGCACGGGATTTGGTTTGTTTTATACAGCGTTTGGGATCGCGTGGTTCATCGGCAGTGCTGCGATGGGATTCCTTTACGATAGATCTCTGATCACGTTGATAATTTTCTCAGTGATCTGCCAGCTCGCAGCTCTGCCCATATTTCTCTGGGCCAACACGCAGGCGGTCAAAAGCTAGGTGCGACTTTCAAAGCCGGCTTTTTGGGTTCGCATATATGATGGTGCCGGCGTGCTTACCTTCGAGCGCGGCGGCAATTCGATCCGGGTGCCGGCCGTTAACAATCTGAAACGACTGTTGCAGTCTCGCGTTGTCGAGCAAGTCCAGCAGGACTCGGTCGAATGGCAGGGACTCCAGGTTGCGCTGCCTCAGTTCAGCCGTATCGATCTCTCGGATGAAAGTGGCGTCAGTGTGGATTCTCGGGTCGCGGTCGTACAGGCCATCGACATCTTTTACCAAGGTGAGAGATTTGCACCCAAAGCATTCAGCGAGCAGGAATGATCCCGCATCGCTGCGATGGGGCGGTATGCGTCCGATTGTTGGCGGATGTTCCCACAGCGAATAGGGTGGGTCACCGTTGAAGATCACACCGGGTGCGCTGGTGATGAAAAGCGGCAGAAGATGGCCAAAGATTTCGGGCGGTATGGCAACCACGCCGTAGGGCGCGAGCAGTGTGCCGAGTATGTGTGCGTTGCCCAGTGAATCAGCCAGGGCCAATTGAGCCAGGACACCGGTTGGAAGGCCGAGGTCGATTCCAATTGAAAAAACATGTCTGCTTCTGGCGCCCCCACCAGTTCCGATGATCAGCTTTTTCGTTTTCAGGCAGCCGGCCAGCGCTTCGACTACCGGATAGACAACCGCTCGTCCCGCATCCATAACTGATCGACCGCCGATCTTGATCACATGGGCTTCGGGCAGCATTCTAAAGACCGGAGTCTCGGTCGATTTCTGCACGTCCTTGTCCAGCAGGCTCTCGCGCATGAGCATCGATTGAACATGGTGGCGACCATCATTTGTTTTAGGCGAGTCAGTCAATTGCGTGTTCTCCTCGTACATCACGTCAATCAGCAGAAATGATTGTGCCGACATGCTCTCCGTTGAGCGCTCGCGTCAGATTACCGCGCCCGAGTCCATTGATGACTTGAATCGATCGTTGGTGAGTCGCGTTTGGCATGAGTTCGAGGACGCTGCGCTCTACGACCACGTCGTGCAGATCAAGTTGCTCGAGTTCGGCAATGGTAATCGTCGGAATGAACTTCGCATTTCGATCCTTCTTTGGATCGGCGGTGTATAAACCTTTTTCGTCCTTGACGAAGATCATAGATCTTGCTCCAAACACTTCGCTGACCAGATAGCAACCGGTGTCTGTTCGGTTCGGAGGAATTCGGCCCACGTCCGGATTGCCGTGCCAGTAAATATAAGGAGGCATGCCGAAGAAAATCACCGCGCCGCGTTCAGCAAGATAATGAGGAAGCTGAGCAAACTGCGCCGGCTCAATGAAAGGAATTCCATGCTTGGCCAGCAGATAGTTGAGCATTCGCGCGTTCTGCATGCTTACGAAAGTTCCGAGAACGCTCAGCAC